>DATKGE010000335.1:0-8839 GCA_035510955.1 Occallatibacter sp.
TCTGTGTCTTCGCGAAATCCGCCAATGCGCTCAATGAGCCTTTCGGAGTGAAGAGTTCAAGGATTTGTGAGTTCGGGACTTGTAACCGGCAACCCGGAAGTAACCCCAAAACAGGTGTAATGTCCGGATAGGCGACCATACACCCGGAACCAGCAGATAGAAGTTCATTTAATCAGGAGGCGGCAGGGCCAACGTTCATTCCGTCATATTTATCAATCCCTAATTCGTCAGCCAATTTGTACAGGACCTCGTTTCGCGCGAACAGAGACTGAGGGGAGTGAACCTCTACCCGCTCTACATGCAACCATCGCTTGATACCGTCGTCGTCCTCACGAATCTTAACGAGGCGATAGCCTTGGGCCACTAGAATCGTTGCCGCTTTTTCTAATTTCTCTGCACTGCGATCCGTAAAGAAGTAGCCCCAAAGCATTGGACCATCAACATTCCATTTTGTCTTGGCTCTCATCCCGGCAAACATGTCTTCCAACATCCCCAACTCGATCATGCCAATCACTCCAAATGATTTTCTGTAGGTTAGCAGGGGCGGGGCGCTGTGCAATGGAATGGGTTGCGAATCCGTGAGAGTTTCACCGGCAAACCGAGGTAAACCCAAAATGGGAGTAATGTCCGGATAGGCGACCATCCGCCCAGAACTCGCAATTCTGGTCCGCGCGGGCCTCGATGAGGTCAGTGGTCTGTTAATCACCAACCGAGAGCGAGTGATCCGACTCGGCATTCAACCGTTATCGGCCCTGCCCTCTGTAAATCGGCACAGGCATGGAAGGTGGCCTATCCCGGTTTACGGTTGCGTCGGCTTCAAGCGTGTGAAATCATCCTTAGCACGCGCTTCCCCGGGGGCCTTGTGCGCTTAAGATCCCTGTTACTCTTCCTGATCTTCCTCTCGCGTACCTTCTGCGCCTCCGCGCAGTCCTTCGACATGGAGAAAGACGGAGTGCGGATGGTCGATCTAACTGGCCTCTGGCGCTTTCAAACCGGTGACGATCCAGACGGAAAGTTGGGCTGGGCCAATCCCGGCTTCGACGATTCCAAATGGGCGCTCCTCCGGTCTGATAGAACCTGGAAGACGCAGGGCTATATGGGTTACGGCGGCATGGCTTGGTACCGGTTTCAGGTTGTGCTGCCGGAACACCACGATCCGCTCGCACTTTTGATCCCGATCTTCATGACCAGTTTCCAGGTATTTGCAGGGGGCAGGCTCATCGGACAATATGGAGGGCTGCCTCCACACGAAGAGATTGTGCGGGGCTCCTACGCAGTGCTCCTTCGCATTCCCGCCGACGTGATCGTTCCGGGGAAACCCCTGCAGATTGCCATTCGCGTCTGGCATTCGCCCTATTTGGCCAATCTGTTTGGCGGTGGCCCGTACTTGGGTGCTCAAATCGGCGAGGCTAAATTCCTTGAGCAGTACAAGGACCTTGTGGCTACGTCGTTCGTTTGGAGTAACTCGGCCATAAACCTTCTGCTGGTCATCAATCTGCTTGCTGGCATTGCCGCACTCGGCCTTTTCGCACTGCAAACGTCCGATCGCGAGTACCTGTGGTTCGCCATTTTTGAGATGTTGAACGGTGCCTCCTTGGCACTGGGGGACATTGAACTCTATCGCGTCCATCCGTATAAACTCTTAAACACGCTGGAAAATTGTGCCCAGATGGCTGGACTTCTCGTCTTTCTGGTCTTCCTCTTCAAACTCCTCCACCAGCGTCGAGATCTTCTCTACCGGCTCGCCATTTCTTCAGCGCTTCTTGGCCCTTTACTACTGTTTCCACTTGAGTTGGAATGGTTTTCCGCATCCGTGTCAATTGCACTTCTGGTCATCAGCTTTCTGCCGTACTTCGCCGCCGTGCTCGCGTTGCTGGTCAAGGGAGCGCGCATTGGAAACCGCGATGCCGCCCTTCTGCTGTGCCCTTTCGGCCTGTCCTATGGGGCGTACACGCTGGATGGGGTCTTTCAGAGCATCAATTCCTCCGGGCACGGGAGTCATCTATTATTTAACCGCTCTCGCTGGTTCTATGACGTCTCCGATTGGCCTTTTTCGTTTTCGGTGCAGAACATCGCCGACGCCTTGTTGCAGCTCTCAGTGCTGGCGATCCTGGTGCTGCGCTTCGCGCGGACACGGCGTGACGAACAACGCCTGGCCTCGGAACTCGAAGCCGCTCGTGCGGTGCAGCAGGTTCTCATCCCCGAGGAGATACCTGCGATTCCGGGATACCAAATTGAGTGTGTCTACAGACCTGCCGGGGAGGTGGGCGGCGACTTCTTTCAGATTCTTCTGCTACCGAGCGGCGACGCGCTGGTAGTGGTTGGCGACGTAAGTGGCAAAGGGATGCCAGCCGCCATGACCGTTTCCCTTCTTGTGGGAACGCTCCGAACTGCCGCCGAGTCAACCACCAGCCCCTCCGCCATTCTCAAAACGTTGAATCGCCGCCTCCTGGGCCGTAGCTCCGGCGGCTTTACGACCTGCCTCGTGCTGCGCATTGAACCCAGTGGGGTATCGACTGCCGCCAATGCGGGACATATTGCTCCGTACGTTAACGGGAAAGAGCAGCGCATCGAAAACGGCCTTCCGCTGGGCCTCACCGAGGGCGTGCCATACGCCGAATCCACATTCCAACTCGGCCCGGAAGACCAGATTACCCTGCTCACCGATGGCGTCGTCGAAGCTCGCAATAGCAGCCACGAACTCTTTGGCTTCGATCGCGTGGCAGCCATGGCTACCGACTCCGCCACTGAAATAGCCGCGGCCGCGCAAGCCTTCGGCCAGGAAGATGACATCACGGTTCTCAAGCTCACCCGGCAGACAGGCGGTGAACAGGCCGTGACAGTTGTCGAACCACCCGCTTGGACGCCCGCCCCCGCTTGAGCGTGCGCACAACTTTGACCGGAGCTCGAACCAGCCGATGCGCTCAGCGAACGCTCAAGAAATTCCAGACTTCCGGGCTCCGGACGATTAACCGGCAATCCGGAAGTAACCCAGAAAATGGAGTTCTGTCCGGATTGGCGACGATACATCCAGAACCCGGAAAAACCTGACCGCATTCGGCTCGAAACGCGCATTGGGATGTGGGCGTCAGTCGTCATTGGTGCCGGGGAGATCGCTAGCCCCATTCGGACTTATCAGAACTCAACTCAGCGATTTTTCAGAAACCGCAGAATCACGATGAATTTCAAAATGTTGTGTTCTTTACCGCGCTTCTTGGGGTATAAGAAATCAGTTAAGAAAGAAACGTGCTCCTCCACTCTTCTCCAATCGAGGCCCAATGTTCCCCAAGAAGCTGTTCTTTCTCCTCCTCTTCGTCTGCGCACCATGGATCGCCTTCTCTCAATCCACTACATCGCTCAGCGGACGCGTTACGGACAAAAGCGGCGCCATTCTGCCCGGAGCGAGTGTTCGGCTCACGCTCATTGCCACCAGCGCCACGCGGGACAACCTCACCAACAGCAGCGGCGAATTCCAGTTCTCGCAGCTGGCTCCCGGCCGATACAACCTGACCGTCTCTTCGCCCGGTTTCCAGTCCGCGGAGAAGACTGATCTCGACCTTCTCGTCAGTCAGCCCGCCACTGTAAACGTCTCCTTGGCCGTGGCGAGCGTCACCGAACAGGTAGCCGTTACCAGCGATGTGCAGCCGGTTCTCAACACCACTGACGCCACCATGGGCAATGCCTTTGATACCAAGCAGGTCTCGTCCTTGCCTATCGAAGGCCGCAACGTTCCCGACCTGCTCAGCCTTCAGCCGGGCGTTACCTATCTCGGCCGAACGGACGACAACAACGGGACCAACGCCGTGGGCAACAACAGCAGCGACTCCCGCAGCGGGGCCGTCAATGGCGGCCGCAGCGATCAATCCAACATCACTCTGGACGGCGTGGACGTGAACGACATCAACAACGGGTATGCTTTTACGAGCGTCCTGCGGGTTACCCAGGACTCGGTGGCCGAATTCCGCGTCACCACGAGCAATCCCAACGCGGATGAAGGCCGATCTTCCGGCGCCCAGGTGGCCCTCATTACCAAAGGCGGCGGCAACGCCATTCATGGCGCGCTCTACGAGTACAACCGGAGCAATCTTTTTGAGGCTAATGACTTCTTTAACAAGCAGCAGGAGCTTGCCGCTGGACTTCCGAATACCCCGCCCAAACTCATTCGCAATGTCTATGGCGCGGCCATCGACGGACCGATCCTGAAGGATCGCGTCTTCTTCTTCGGCAACTACGAGGGCCGCCGCGACACGGAAGGGACCAGCGTGAATGCGGGAACCGTCCCGACGCCAAGCTTTCGCGCAGGCAACATCCAGTATGAGTACCAGAAGAATGGCGGCGATTCTGTCTACCAGCTCACGCCTGGCGATATCAAAGCCATGGACCCTCAAGGGATCGGCGTAAATCCCGCCATCCTGTCCATTTTTAACGCCTACCCTCTGCCCAACGACCCTACCCAGGGGGACGGTCTCAACACGGAAGGCTACCGCTTTCCCTATACCCTGCAGCGCAGCTACAACACATATATATCTCGCCTCGATTGGAACGTCGGGAAAAACGGCAAGCACACGGTCTTCTGGCGGGGCAATCTGCAAAATGACAACGAGCCAACGGCTCCGGCGTTTCCGGGACAGCCGCCATCCACCAGCACTTTGACCAACAGCAAGGGTTTTGCCGCGGGCTACACAGCAGTACTCACCAGCAGCCTGATCAACAACTTTCGCTATGGACTGACGCGCCAGGGGATTGACGACGCGGGCATTTCCAATCAACCGCACGTCTTCCTTGCCGCCGTGGCTGAACCTCAGGCTTTCACTCGTTCTACATCCAGCATCATTCCCGTGCAGAACATCGTGGATGATTTGTCCTGGACCAAGCGCGGCCACAATGTTCAGGTTGGCGCAAATATCCGGTTGATTGATGACCGCAGCGTCAGCACCGCAAATTCGTTTCCGGATGGGCAGATGAACCAGGGTTGGCTATCGAATGGTTCCACCGTAGCCAACAGCGGAGGGCCATTCGATCCTCCGGTGTATGGTTATCCGGCGGTGGACTTCTCGAACTACGGCAATGAATACAACTCCGCGCTTCTCGGCCTGGTTGGCATTGTGACCGAGGGAGACGCCATCTACAACTACGACAAGCAGGGCAATCCCCTGGCTTTGGGCGCTCCGGTAAAGCGCGATTATGGCTGGAAGGAAAGCGAATTCTACCTGCAGGACTCGTGGCAAGCGGTGAAGAACCTTACCCTGACGTATGGCTTGCGCTATGCCTATCTGCAAGCCCCCGCGGAAAAGACCGGGACGCAGGTGGGGGCCTGCACGTTATCCGGCTCCGGTTGTACACCGCGCTCTCTTACGTCGTACTACGAAGCGAGTGCACAGCAGGGAGCCGCAGGTGGCGCCGCTTCGAGCGTTGGCGAACTGGCTTTCAATCTCAATGGCCGTTACAACCACCAGCCCGATTTCTGGCAGCCCGATACTCTCGACCTCGGGCCTCGTTTTGCCGTCGCCTACTCGCCCACGCCCGACTCAGGTTTTTTTCGCACCTTGTTCGGCGCCGGCAAGACCAGCATTCGCGCCGGGTACTCGCTGGTCTTCGATCATTTCGGCGCAGCAACGGTGAACACCTTCGACAACAACGGCTCGTACGGATTGTCGTCCGATCTCTCCAACCCTCCCGGCTCCGAGAACGTTGGCACTGCTCCGCGCTTCACGAGTCTTACATCGATCCCTGGCGGCTTGTTACCGGCCGCACCCCTGGGCGGCTTTCCGGCCGTTCCCTCCGCAAATCAGTTCGCGATCAGCTGGGGTCTCGATTCCGCGATCAGGACACCGTACTCGCATCTCATCGATTTTTCTATTGCGCGCGAGCTCAAGAGCGGATCGTCTCTGGAAGTTTCCTATGTAGGGCGGCTGGCACACCGTCTCTTGTCCCAGGAAGATGTGGCGATGCCGCTCAACCTGGCTGCCGCGGGAACGACCTACTTCAGCGCTGCACGCCAACTCGCCATTCTGTCCCGCGCCGGCGCGACCACCAGTTCCGTCGCTCAGATTCCCTATTTTCAGCAAGTGTTCGCCGCACTCGACGGTGTCGATCTGGGATACGGAGCGGGACCCTCTTCGGCCACACAGAACGTCTATCAACTGTTTCAGCAAAATCTTTACAACGAGACCTACGCGCTGTATGAACTTGACGTTCCTGACTCTCTCAGCGGCGCCGGCGTCAATCCCAATCAAACCTATCCTTCCTACCGTTACTACCACGATCAATATTCGGCTCTCTACTCCTGGCGATCGATTGGTTATTCCAACTATCACGCACTCGAAGTGGTCTATCGGCAGCAGCTTGGCGCGGGCCTGCAAGCAGACCTGAACTACACCTATTCCAAATCGATGGATATCACTTCGCAGTCCGAACGCCTCAACACCTCTGGCGCTACCAACTACGCTCAGATCCTGAACAGCTGGATGCCCAACCAGTTGTATGGCGTATCTGATTTTGACGCCACGCACCAGATCAACTCCAACTACATCTGGGCTCTTCCTTTCGGACAAGGAAAGAGATTCCTGGGTTCTACCAGCCATCTCAAGGACGCACTGGTCGGCGGCTGGCAGCTTACCGGCATCGTGCGCTGGACAAGCGGGTTCCCCTTCATCATGGATAATGGCGCATACTACCCCACCAACTGGGATATCGAGGGGTGGGCGAGTCAAGTCTCCAAGATTCCTTCCAAGGCGGCTGCACGTGGATCGCTCACGCAACGTTTCGCGGACCCGGCAACCGTGTTCGCGTCGTTCGGCCACGCGCTTCCCGGCGACTCGGGTACGCGCAATCCGTTGCGCGGGGACGGATACTTCTCGTGGGACAACGGTCTCGACAAAGAGTTCCGCTTGACCGAAAGATTCAAAATGCAGCTTCGCTGGGAGATGTTCAACATCACCAACAGTGTCCGGTTTGACTCCCACTCCATCAGCGCAACGCTCGACAACCCACAGAACTTCGGGCAAGCCACGGTGCTCCTCACAAATAAACGGCTCGCTCAATTTTCAGCGCGTGTCGAGTTCTAGCTGAAGCCGAGTGACTCCTGTACCGGCGCCTCAAAAAGGGCCGTCTTGCCGTACACTTCTCTTGATGAATAGGCCTGCACTTTTTCTTTTCTGCTTTGTGCCGCTTTTCGCCGCATGTGTCCCCGCCGCGTCTCAACCTGCCGCGCCGCAGGCCTTCGCGCATTCCACACAGATGATCGTGGTAGTCACACCCGGCTGGGACGCGGTCCAGGGCCGGCTGCAGCGTTTCGAGCGCGCTGATACGCATGAGTCATGGCGTCCGGTGGGCGAGTCGGTCGCTATCGTGGTCGGCAGCAAAGGCATGGGCTGGGGCATCGGCCTCATCGCCGCCGGCCATCCAGATGTCCGCATCGAACCCGAGCCCATCAAGGTAGAGGGGGATGGGAAGTCGCCCGCCGGCGTCTTTGCCCTGGGTACCGCATTCGGCGACGCAGCCCAGCCCCTGCCCGGCCTCAGGCTGCCCTATCTCGTCCTAACTCCATCCATCGAATGCGTCGACGATGCCTCGTCGAAGAACTATAACCGCATCGTCGACCGTTCCACCCTCGCGCCTGACTGGAATAGCTCCGAGCACATGCGCGATGTGGGCGAATCCTATCGCTGGGGAATCGTGATCGATCACAACGCCACCGTTCCGGGCCGCACCGCGCCCCGGCCGGGAGGCGGCTCCTGCGTCTTTCTCCATATCTGGCACAGCTCCGACCGCGGCACCGCCGGCTGCACTGCCATGACCAGGGACAATCTCGAATCCCTGCTCCTCTGGCTCGATCCAGCTCGGCGGCCGGTGCTTGTCCAACTGCCTGAGTCGGCATATCAGCGCCGAGCCGTCCCGTGGAGTCTTCCCCAGCCGCTCGCCCCTGCTGCGCATTGACCGGGCAGGCTTGCTACTGGCCCAAGTCCTCGAACCTCACGTTGATGATCGGGTAGAGCTTCCAGTCCTTGTAGTCGAAGTGCCACCACTCATCTGGAATAACTTTGAAGCCCTGCTTTTCCATGGTCTCGCGCAGCAGCGCTCGGCGGGCGCGCTCATCGTCCGTGCCGCCTGGATAGTCAGCGTACGCTCGATCGGTCATCTCGTCATACCCGCTCGGCATCTGCACTTCCTCGCCTGTCTTCAGGTCATATAGCGACAGGTCGACCGCGCACCCGCGGTTGTGCTTTGATCCCTCCGCCGGATTAGCCACAAACTTCTTCTTGTCGTCCGGCGTCGCGTCCCAGAAGATCTTGGTCACATACCACGGACGGTAGCCGTCGTGAATAATCAGGCCGTATCCCTGATCCCTCAGCTGGTGATTGGCGAGCACCAGCGCCAGCGCCGCCGGCCGCTCAAGAAACGCCCGCGCCTGCGTGTACACTGGCGTTCCCAGAAAATTGTTCGTCGTCGCATACCGGATGTCCAGTTTTATGGTCGGATCGAGCTTCACCAGTTCCACCAGGTCGGGCTTGCGGAAAGTCCCTTCTTCTTCCGGCGGCTGGTTCTTCAGCGCCTCCGCGCGCAGTTCCTCCACTGGCCGCAAAGGCGTAATGCGAAAACTCACCTGTTGCGCAGCGGCCAGCGGCGCCAGGAGCACAAGTAAGAGGCAGAGTCGGCGGAACCGTGTTAGGAAAACGAGCGGGATGCAAGGACGATTGGGAAGTTTTCGCAGCGATTTCATAGGCCTCGTCACAACAAGTGCGATCGGCTCGAATGTACCACTCGCATCCCCGAGCCGAAAGCTGGAGTTCCTGGTGTGTAACCGGCAAACCGTACATAACCCGGTTTTCGGCCTTCC
>DATKGE010000336.1:0-11754 GCA_035510955.1 Occallatibacter sp.
CAGATCGCCGCTGGTTTGCTCAATGCGGCGCGCCAGGCCGTAGCCGTGCTGCGAGCCCATGGTTTCAAGCGTGCGCAGCACCATCAGCGCCAGAGTTCCCTGCCAGACATCCGTTTTATCGCCCATTGCTCTTCGTGCCTCCAGCTTCTATTGCCAACCAATAGGAAGACTGTACTCCAACTTCTATGGGAATGCAATACGAATGTTCTTGACGCAAGGTTCCATCGAATTTCCGATGTTTGGCGAGTGTGGTAGGCTGGCGCGTAGATTCCTTACAAGATTTCTTGTCCGATTTCAAGTTGGAGGGTTCTCTGTGTTGCTACGATTCATTGCGCTTTCTGCGTTCGCCGCCGCTGCTATGCCGCTGGCTTCGCAGGCCCCATCTTCGCCCGCCGATCTGGCTCAATCTGCGCAGCGCCAGTTGCCCGCCTTGAGCGAAACCTACAAGCATCTGCATGAGAATCCCGAGCTTTCAAAGCAGGAGGCGCAGACGGCGGCTTACATAGCGGCGGAGCTTCGCAGGCTGGGCTACACCGTCACAGAGCACGTGGGCAAATATGAAGACGGGATGCAGGCGGAGGGCGTGGTTGCCGTTATGGAGAACGGCGCGGGGCCGCGGCTGCTGTTGCGCACTGAGCTGGATGCGCTGCCGGTAGAGGAGAAGACGGGCCTGGACTACGCGAGCCATGTGAAGACGACCAATGCGCAAGGGCAGACCATCAGCGTGATGCACGCCTGCGGGCACGACTTGCACATGACGGTGCTGCTGGGCGCGGCGCGGGAACTGGCGGCGCGCAAGAGCCAGTGGCACGGTACGCTGATGCTGATCGGGCAGCCGGCGGAAGAGATGATTCAGGGCGCTGCGGCCATGCTACGCGACCACCTGTATGAGCGCTTCGGGCGACCGGATTATGTGCTTTCGGAGCACGATTCAAACGACGTGGCAGCGGGGACGATTACGGTGAAGGGCGGCCCGCTGCTGGCCAGCTCGAATGGGATCACTGTGACCATGCGCGGCATTGGCGGACACGGCTCGGCGCCGCAGGCGGGCAAGGATCCGATTGTGCTGGCGGCAGAGTTTGTGCTGGTGGCGCAGACCATTGTGAGCCGCCAGGTCGATCCGCAGCAGCCGGCGGTGTTGACCGTGGGCACGATTCACGGCGGCACGAAGAACAACATTATTCCCGACGAGGTGACGATGGGGCTGACGCTGCGGACTTACTCGATGGCTGTGCGGGACCAGATTGTGGCGGCGGTCAAGCGGGAGGCAAAGGGGCTGGCGGAGGGATATGCCATTCCCGAGGACCGCATGCCCATAGTCACTTTGACCGAGAGCACTCCGGCCACTATCAATGATGCGGCGATGGCCGAGCGGGTGCGCGCCGCGGCCATTGCGGCGCTGGGCCAAGAGCGCGTGGGAGAAGCGAAGGCAATCATGGGCAGCGAGGACGTGGGGTTATTCACGCTGGATGGGAAGATTCCTGGCGTAATGTATTGGCTGGGCGCGGCCAACCCGGACAAACTGGCCGAGAGCCGCAAAACGGGCGTGCCGCTGCCCACTCCGCATTCGGCGCTGTTTGCGCCGGACTACGCGCCGGCGATCACGACCGGCGTGACGGCGATGACCGCGGTTGCGATGAGCTTCCTGAAGTAGCCGCCGCGCCGCTCAATAAATCAGCTTGAGCGAGAACTGAATTTGACGAGAGGTTCCAGCGGTTTTGCTGATCTCGCCGAAGCCGGAACCGTTTAGGATGTTTGCCGGCAGACCCATGTCGACAATGTTGAAGAGGTTGAAGAACTCCGAGCGAAACTGAAGATCGACGCGCTCCGCTCCGCTTCTGCGTCGCCCGAAGGGCGTGTCTTTGATGAGGGCGAAGTCGTAGTCGTAATACGCAGGGCCGCGGAAGCTGTTGCGGCCGAGCGTGCCGAAGACTCCCTGGTTGGGGCCGGTGCCGCCGGGGACATGGATGGGGATGGAGAAAAAGTCGACCGCATTGTTGGCGCCCTCGCCAAAGTAGTCCTGGCGGTTTTGGCGTGCCGTGGACAGGTGCGGCGTGGCAATCTGGTTGGGACGGTCGACGCCGTTCGATCCTGCGCCGGTTTGCTGGATGCCGGAGTAGACGGTAAAGGGAGCGCCGGAACTTAGGCTGGAAATACTGAGTAACTCCCAGCCACCGGTCACTTTCCTGGAGACGGGACGGAGAAACTGCACGCTATCAAGATGAAGATCCTGAGCGACACTGAGACTGAATCCATTGGTAATGTCGAATGCCGACGGACCTTTTTCCGGATGCGTGTCGTAGGGATTCTGCGAAAAACCGGAAGCTACGGCCCCGGTGGACCCTGTGCCGCCGATAACCTGGCTTGTATCGTCGATCGACTTACCCCACGTGTAACTCGCCTGCAGTCCTGGTCCGCTGCGACCCATGGTTCCGGAGAGCGAAGTTTGCAGGGCGTGATAAGTGGAGTGGGCATCGGCGATGATCACGTTTTCCACGCCAAAGCCGCCAATGACGTTGCCCGCGCTGTCGAACTCGGTGTGCGGGGCAAAGGCCGGCGTGGCGCCAGGGTATGCGTTGGGAAAGCTATAGCGCGGAAGCTTCTCTGCGGCCGTGCCAACATAACTTGCGTCGGCGGTCAGATTTCCTATTTTGCGCTCCAGTCCGGCCGTCCATGTATACAGCCTGCCATTCGTAAACGACCGGTCGATGCCGCTGAGATTCAGCGCGCTCACAACCCCGTGCGGCGTCAGCGCAGCCACATCTTGCTCGTACCGGTTCACATCCATCACGGTGTTCGGAGCGACGGTCGTTGTTTTCCCCGAGGCGAAGATATTTACTCCCTGCGGCGTGTAAGTATTCGGTAGCTGGGAAGGAGTTATCTGGAAACCATAATTGATTGGTGCGTCGGAGGCAGACAGCAGACGCGGATAAACAGCAAAGGGCGTAGAGCCAGTAAGAAAGTTATCCTGCCAGATATTCGGCGGGATGATAGTTATGCCGCCGCCAACGTGGGCGGATAGCTTGCTTGTAACTTGCCACGCAGTCTGAACGCGCGGCCCGAATGCCTTCCAATCGGTTTGATAACCCGGCTGCGGGTTGATTACAAACTCCTGCGTGCCGTTGGTCGAGAGGAATCCGGAGGTGCGGCGGGCGCGCTCGGTGATGGGCGTGTAAAGCTCCCAGCGCAGGCCGTAGTCGAGCGTGAAGCGCGGCGTGATTTTCCAGGTGTCCTGCGCGTAGGCGTTGAAGTCGTTGCGGCTGATGGCGGCGGGGCCGATGTGCTGGCCGTTGGAAAAGTAAGGCGGCGCGATGGCGACGGTGTAAGCGAAGGGGCTGCCGGAAAGAAAGCCGGAGAGCGTGTCCGGAAGCGGATCACCAGGGCTTATGTTGTGGGTGCCGCTTTGCGACGGGATGGATTCCGTGGCGTAGGCGGTTCCTCCGCCAAAGTCGTATTCGCCGTTGGGACTGGTGCCGAAGTAGGTTGTGTCGCGATTGATGCGCGCCTCGAAGCCGGCCTTGAGGGCGTGGCTGCCGGAGGTGAAGGCCACATTCTGCCGAGCCTGGAAGAGGTTGCCGTAGGCCTGCATCACCGTGCCGGCCGCGGAGTCGAACGCTTCAAAGAGTCCGTCGTTGAACTTGACGGCCGGGTCTGTGTAGTCGGTTGTGGGAAATCCTGGTGTGGAGCGCGTGATGCTGATGGAGGACTCGAGCACCAGACGCGGCGAGACGGTGCGCGTGTAAGTGCCGACGACATTGCGCTGGCGATCGATGTATTGAATGCCGAAGGCGGGATCGATTGCGGTCTGGTCGGGATTTGTTGTGGGACCGGTTAGATTGTCGAAATTGAAGCGGGCAAAAAACTGATCCTTTGCCGAGATCTTGTGGTCCAGGCGAATGGAGAACTGATCGGCGTCGGTGGCCACCTTGGATGCCGTTGCGTAAGTGTGCGCCTGAAATGCTCCTGCGGCGTAGTTGGGCAGCGGATAGCGGGCCAGCACGGCGGCAATGCCGGGATCGACGGGGACCATCAGCGTGTCGACGGAGCCGTCGGGGTAGGTGACGGTGTCGATACCGGTGCGCTCCTGGGCGGTGGGGACAGGCATTACCTGGGTCGTGCCGAGCACCTGGCGGAAGCCCTGGTATTGGACAAAGTAGAAGGTGCGCTTGCGGCCATCGTAGGCGTGTGGAATAAAGACCGGGCCGCCGTTGGTGAAGCCGAACTCGTTGCGGCGAAAAGGTGGAATGCGGCCGGGATAGGCGGGCGTTGCATGGTCGAAGTAATTGCGCGCGTCGAAGGCAGAGTTGCGGACGAACTCAAAGACCGAACCGTGAAAGCCGCTGGCGCCGGAGCGGGTGTGAA
Source organism: Occallatibacter sp. (assembly GCA_035510955.1). GTDB lineage: Bacteria > Acidobacteriota > Terriglobia > Terriglobales > Acidobacteriaceae > Telmatobacter. The sequence goes on from DATKGE010000336.1 coordinate 4,363, forward strand.
TGTTGGTGAAGCCGGCGGCTCCGCGTCCGATCTCGGCAGGCATCCAGCCGGAGCTGGAGTCGATGCCTTCAACGGCGTCCACGTTGAAGTTGGTAAAGGTTGTGCCGCCCATCTCGGGATCGCTGATGTCCGCTCCGTCCATGGCAAAGGTGGCCTCGACGCCACGCTGGCCGTTGATGGCAAACTGCTGGGTGAAGTTGGTGGCGCCGTTGGCGTCGGTCATGGTACCGGCGGCCAACAGAAGCAGGGTCGAGAAGTCGCGGCCATTCAGGGGGAGCTCGCTCACGGCCTGGCCGGAGAGTTGCTCGCCGCCCGTTGCTGCCGGACCCTTGAGCAGAGCAATGGTGAGTTCGCCGCGGCCGGAAAGCGTGAGCACGACCGGCGGCGCGGATGGGGTGAGGTCGATGGACTGGCCGTAGTCGACGGTATGGCCGGCAGATTCGACGGTCAGGCGATACGCTCCGGCCGGCAGCGGCGCAAGGTGGAACTCGCCGTTAGCAGCGGTGCTGGCTTCCGCATGAGAGGCGCTGCCGGTAAGCCGAATCTTGGCGGGAGCGATGGGAGCGCCGCCGGGGTCGCGCAGGACACCTTGCCAGGCGGCCGGCGTTGTCGGCTGCTGCGCACGCGCTGCGGCTGAGAAAAAGGGCGCCATCGTCAGCAACAGGAGAGATATGTTCGCGAGGGATTTGGGAAATGAGTTGCGCAGCCCGCGCCTGGTCTTCAATTTGATCTTCACGGAGAACTCGACCTTCGAGGCGATCTGCGTTGCCTGAGACGACTCCGAGAGTTACAGGAAGAATTCTCAGGTTCCTTTTGGATTATACCGATAGCCGGAGCACAATCGATTGCGCACTCGGGAAAATTCGAACATATGCGTTGTTCTTCTTTCGAGATTCGTTGTGCAGCAGAGTTTATCGACGGCTCAGTTGCCTACAATGGATATCGACGCATGGCCACACCAGAAACCATTCCGGACGCGAAGCAGGAGACGGTTGGCGAGCCGGGCGCCGACACGATTGTCGCCATCTCCACCCCGCCCGGCCGAGGCGGCATCGGGATTGTGCGATTGAGCGGTCCTGATGCAACCTCGATTGCCGCCCAGCTTGTAAGGCTGCGACAGCCGCTGGAGCACGGGCGCGCGCGACTCGCGGATGTGCTGGATGGGGCCGGGGGCGAGCCTGAGGCGCACGATTCAGCCCGGATCGACGAGGCTCTGGTCACTTACTTTGCGGCGCCGAACTCGTATACCGCCGAGGACGTGGTTGAGATTGCGGCGCATGGTTCACCGGTGGTGCTGGAGATGTTGCTGCGGCGAGCGCTGGAACTGGGCGCGCGGCTGGCTGAGCCGGGCGAGTTTACGCAGCGGGCATTTCTGGCCGGACGATTGGACCTGACGCAGGCCGAGGCAGTACGCGATTTGATTGAAGCGCAGACGCTGACGCAGGCGCGCCAGGCTGCCAGCCAGATGGGCGGCTCGCTGAGCCGGCGGGTGGGCCCGGTGAAGCACGCGCTGGTGGAGCTGATTGCGCTGCTCGAGGCGGGCATCGACTTTGCCGAGGACGACGTGGACGTGGCGCCGAAAAGCGAGATTGCAAGGCGCATTGAGGAGCTGACTCCGCCACTGACAGCGCTGGAGGCTTCGTTTGCACGCGGGCGGATTGTGCACGACGGACTGACGCTGGCCATTGTGGGCCGTCCGAACGCGGGCAAGAGTTCGCTGTTCAACCGACTGGTGGAGCGGGAACGGGCCATCGTGACGGCAACACCGGGAACGACGCGGGACCTGGTGACAGAGCGGATTTCGCTGGAAGGAATCCCGCTGGAACTGGTGGATACGGCAGGGCTGCGTGTGGGCCGGGAAGAAGCTGAGCGACTGGGAATTGCGCGCAGCCGCGAAGCGCTGGCAGACGCGGCGCTGGTGCTGGTAGTGCTGGACGCGACGCAGCAGCTTAACGAAGAGGAGCACAGATTGCTGCAGGCAGTCCAGGGCCGGCCTGCGCTCATCGTTGTGAATAAGTGCGATCTGGCAGAAGAGAACTCCGACGATCCGGTAGAGGCCGTTGGCGGCGTGTCTGCGGTGCGGACTTCTGCGTTGACGGGCGAGGGATTACCGGCTTTGCGGGCGCGGATTGTGGCCCTGGCTACTGGTGGTGCGGCCTCGGAGCCGGGAATGTTGACCAGTCTCCGCCATCACCAGGCAATCACCACGGCACTTGCTGGGCTTGGCGATGCGGGGCGCGCCAACGCAGGTGGAATCCCGCACGAGATGATTCTGCTGGACCTTTACCGGGGACTTTGGGCGCTGGATTCGCTCACCGGCCAAACCACTTCCGACGATATTCTGAATTTGATTTTTTCCACTTTCTGCATCGGAAAATAGGTTTTGGGCGTCTACCGGGCTGAGTGACGGTGATCGATGCGGCAGCCTCATCAAAGGGAGATGCGACGATGATTCGGTACGGATTGCTGGGCTTTGGTCATCATTGTGCGAAGCGGTTGATTCCCGCATTCCCATCGGCACGCGCTTCCGCACTGACAGGAATATGGCGGCGCGACCTGGAAAAAGCGGCCGCGAACGCCAGTGCCTATCGCATCGAACACGTCTTTGCGACGGCGGAGGACTTATGCGCATCGCCGCTGGTGGATGCAGTCTTTGTGACTTCGCCCGATGCGCTGCACCTGCCGCACGTGTTGCTGGCATTGGAGCATGGGAAGCCGGTGTTGTGCGAGAAACCCCTCGGCATGAGCGCTGCGGAGGTAGAGCAGATGCTGGCCGCGGCATCGAAAGCTGGGCAGCGGCTGGGCGTGGCGCAGAACCTGCGTTATAACCGGAGCCTTGAGGTGATGCGCGATTGGATTGCGGAGGGAAAAATTGGCCGGCCACTGCTGGCAAACGCGCAGTTCTGCTTTGCGGCGGAGAGCAGTCCGCGGCAGTGGATCTACGACCCAGCCCTGGCCTGCGGGGGACCGATCGGCGATGTGGGCATTCATTGCATCGATGCGTTGCGCTTCGTGCTGAACAGCCGCGTGGCCCAGGTGAATACGCTGGCGCGCGCGGATGAGAAGTCGGTTCCGCTGGAGGCTTATGCGGCCATCGGCCTGGATTTCACGGTCGGCGTTATGGGCGCGGTGACGGTTAGCACGCGCGGTGTTTATCGTTCGATGATCGAAGTGACTGGAGAGACAGGCACTATCGCTTGCGAATATGGTCTGACTGTGGACACGGCCGTCGATGTGGTGTTGTGGCAGGCGGGACAAGCGCGCGAGCGAAAGACTGTTTCCAGCGCAGACGGCTACACACTCATGCTCGACTCATTTTCAGACTGGGTGGAAGGCCACGGTGAATACCGTGCAACCGCAACGGATGGCCTGCATAACCAGCAGGTGCTGGACGCCGCGTATGAGAGCTGGCGCACGGGCGCGCGGCAAGCCTTGCCCGACGCGAAATTGCGGGGCGCGAATGCGGCTGGCCAGACGCGGCGGACAACGCGCATAGCCAGCGGGCTGTAATCCACAAAATTTCCTGCGTGCGGCATTCTACTTTGCAGGTCCAAGGCTCGCGGCTTTGGCGCGCTCCGCGGCGGCATCATCAGCGCGGCCCTGGCGATCAAAGGCGATGGCGAGTTGGTTGTGGGGTTCCGCGTAGGTGGGATCGGCGGCAATGGCTTCCTGGTAACGGGCGACGGCGTCTGCGATCTGGCCCTTGAGCAGGAGCTGATTGCCCGCGTTCAGGGCGAAGGTTGCCTTTTGCCGGTTGACGGCGCTGCGGGCAAGGTCGGCGCCCTGGCGGCGCAGCTCGGCGGCCTGGGCGCGCAGCTGCTTCACCTGGGCGCGTAGTTGCTCAGCCTTTTGCTGGTCACCTGCGGATTCGGCGGAGTCTGCGGCTGCAGTGTCGGCGCCGGCCTGCTCAGCCAGGACAGCGGCCAGGGTGACGCGCGGACCGGGCTGACCGGGCAAGAGAGGGATGGCCTTATCAAGAGCGTCGCGGGCTTCATCGAGGCGCGAGTCCTGCTTGAGGGTGCTGCCCAGGATGGCCCATGCATCCCCATTGTCGGGACGCAGGGCCACCGACTTTTTCAGCTCTACCGCCGCGTCGTCGAGCTTGCCGATCTGCATATAAAGAATCCCGAGCGTGTACGGCGGGTCCTGCAGGGTCGGGTCCATCTCGCCCGCTCGAGTAAGTTCGGCGATGGCGTCGCTGACTCGGTCTTTGAGTTTGTAAGTCATCCCCAGGTCGTAATGCAGTTGCGGATCGCTGGGGTCGAGCGCGAGGGCGGCCTGAAAGTCGGCGATGGCTTCATCGAACGCAGAGAGCTGTACATGGGCAACGCCCTGGTCCTTATAGAGGGTCGCGTCGGGCGCCGCAATCGTCATGGCCTGCTGGAAGTAGGTCAGGCCATCTTTGGCTTTGCCGGTGAGGGTGAGCGCGAGGCCAAGGTTGGTGAGTGCGCTGACGTTGCGCGGCTCGCGCTGAATGGCCTGCTGGAACCACGGAATGGCTTCCTGCTGACGGCCCTGTCGCTGGAGTGCCATCGCCAATTCATTCCGTGCGCCAGGGAGATCGGGGTTGAGCTTTATGGCCTGTTCAAGATAGGGCGTGGCGGCCTCGTCCTTGCCGGCGGCTTCAAGGGTGCGGCCATATTCAGACTGGGCGAGCGCGTTGCCTGGATTGGCGGTGACCGCCGTCAGCATCGAAGCGAGCGCGGCGTCGAGGTCGTTTTGCTGGCGCTGAACGATGCCCAAGTGAATACGCGCGGGAACGTATGACCCGTCAATGGAAAGAGCATGCTCAAACTGAGGCTTTGCCTGCATCCAATTTCCGGACTGAGCATAGAGCGATCCGATCGCGTCGAGGATGTCCGCTGTTGCAGCGCCGCGGTCGACGGCTGCCTGAAACATTTGGACGGCCTCATCGAGTTTTCCGACAGCAGCCAGGGCGCGAGCATAGGCCTGGCAGAAACCTGCATCGACGGGCGAGCCGCCGGGTTGTTGCGAAGCCTGATAAGCGGCACTGAACTGTCCCACCGCTCTGGCAGGATCGCCGGACTTGGCGTACGCCAGGGCGAGATTGCTCTCCAAGCCCTGATCGCCCGGTTTGAGATGGAGCGCGGCTTCAAGCTCAGGGACAGCTTCCGCCGGCTTTCCCAACTCGATCAGGACTTCGCCCAAAGCTTCGTGGCCTTCGGGGATCTGTGGGGCGAGGCGGGCGGCTTCTGCAAATTGGGCTCTCGCCTGCTCCAGTTTTCCGGCCTGCAGGGCTGCATAGCCTGCGTGGAAAGCCGCGTCTGCCTGCTTGAGCGAGTCGGGATCCTGCGGGCTCGATGACTGCGCGGGCAGGTAGAGAGGCAACACTGCCAGAGTCCAGTACAAGAGAAACGGCAGAGCGCCGCGATGGAAACGCATGTTCTATTTTCCCGCAGGCTGCGGCTTGTCGTTGTGCTGCAGGTCAACCACCAATTTAAACTCGCGGTTGGCCTCGTCCAACTGGCCGGTGGCTTTGTAGGCCTGGCCGAGCAGGTTATGGGTGAGATAGTTGGACGGATCCATCTTTGCTGCGTGGTCCAGATAATGCAGGGCCTGGATCGGCTGCTTGAGCTTGAGGAACGTCTCGCCCAGCAGGATATAGGGAGCTGTGGAGTTGGGTTCAAGCAGGACGGCGCGGTTCAAAGCCAGCTGCGCGTCCGCATATTGGCCGTTGCGCAGGTAGGCGTCGCCGAGGCGGTCGTACATAAGGCCGTTCAGGGGGTTGATTTTTCTTTCTGCCTCCAGCTCGCGAATGGCTCCGGGAACATCCTGCCTGGCCAGGGCCACTTCAGCCAGAAGCTGGTGGGCGAGTGGAAGAGTGGGATTGAGCTCCAGCGCTTTTTGAGCCTGTTGAGCGGCCTGCGCCGCGAACTCGCGGCGCAGAAAGAGCCGTGCAGCGAGGAGATAGGCCTCGGCAGAGTCGGGCGCAAAGCCGTATTGTGTGGCGAAGGCATGGCGCGCATCGTCGTAGCGCTGCACGTCGGTATAGCAGAGGCCGAGGACGTACTCCGGGTCGATATTGGCGTTGATGACGGTTGCGTGTGCCTGTTCGAGAAAGGGCAAGGCCTCGGGGGAGTGGCCAGTGCGGAACAGGCTCACGCCACGCATCTCGATTGCCTCGCGGTCGTTGGGGTCTTGCCCGGAGGCTTTGGAAAATGCGTCGATGGCTTCTTTGAATTGCTCTCTCTGGTAGAAGATGAGGCCGCGCAGGCGCTCCACGCCAGCCGGTTCCGGGGTCTGGGCCGCTAACTGGTCCAGCATTGCCAGGGCTTTGTCGAGGCGGCCTTTTGCGGCGAGTCCCTCGGCAACTTGAAAAGGTGTTGGTTCCGGCTGTGCCGCGTCGCTGCTGGACTGGGTTGCATTCTGCGAAGCCTGGGCAGCGGCCGCGAGGGATAGGGTTGCGAACAAAACTGCGAAGATGCGTGTGCGCTGCATGCGAAAAACCTATTGATTAGTTTAGTCGGTGAATTGGCGGTGTTTAAGGCTGTGCGGAAGTATGTGGGGGGAAAAGAAAGAGGGGAGCCGAAGCTCCCCTCTCGAGGTTTTTTGCGGCTCCTCCTCGTAACTAGAACTGCAGGTGGAGAGAGAATTCAAGTTGACGGGGTCCGCAATCGTTGCCGGATCCGCAGCCACCACCCTCGCCACCGATGGAACCGATCGACTCGATGTTGCCGCCGGGGTTACCCGCGGTGATGTGGTTGAACGCGTTAAAGGCATCCATACGGAACTTCGTGGCGACGTTCTCCCAGATCGTGAATGCCTTGGTGATGGCAAGGTCGGTCGAGAAGAAAGTCGGACCACGATAAGTGTTGAGGCCTGCGTTGCCGTAGGTGTCGAGACCCGGGTTTGAAAAGATACCCGTGCCCGGATCGGTAATCACATTCGTCGTTTGCTTCTGGTAGAAGGTTCGTGAGCCAGTGCCGTTGGCATTCGTCACAAACCCAGTAAGGCTGGTCTTCATGTGCCCCGTCGCGTTGGGAACGCATCCTCCGCCGCTCCCCGGACTCGGACAGTTGTTGATATTCTGACCGCTTTCGTTGTAGGTGGCGCTGAACGGCAATCCGCCGGACCAGTTGGTAACCCAGGCAAGCTGGTACCCTCCAATCAGCAGGTCGGTTGCATGGTTTGCGTCGGGCACAAACTGCTTGCCCTTGCCGAAAGGAAGGTCATAGCTGCCGTACAGCGTGAATTGTTGGTCGCGGACGTTACTGTCGCGCAGGTGGGGCAGAACGTGGCTCCAGGTCCAGAGATTCGGAGTGTCACCGAATGCGCTGGCCCACTGGTAATTACCAGTGACAGAGAGCCCGTTTTTCATTGTCTGCGTGAGGGTGACCTGCAGAGCATCGAATTCGGTGTTCTCTCTCCCCC
>DATKGE010000337.1:0-14081 GCA_035510955.1 Occallatibacter sp.
CCCGTCGTCCGCGCCGCGCTCGCCCAGGCCGGCATCACCCTCGCCGACCTCGACGCCATCGCCGTAACCTCCGGTCCAGGCCTCGCCGGCGCCCTGCTCGTCGGCATCACCTACGCCAAAGCCCTGGCCTTCGCCGCCAATCTGCCCCTCATCGCCGTCAACCATCTGGAAGGCCACATCCACGCCGTCCTCCTCAACGAGCGCGAGTCCCAACTGAACAGCTATCACCCCGAGTGCGCGCCCAATACGGATTGTCATCCTGAGCGAGCGCAGCGAGTCGAAGGACCTGCGGTTGCTCCGAGCCCGCCGGGTGCCCCAGGTCTCGCTTCTGAGACCTGGGATAGCAAGACCCTTGGCAACGACCCAGCCTTGGCCCTCGTAGTGTCCGGCGGCCACACCCACCTCTACCTCGCCCGCCCCACCGCCGGCACATGGCAATACACCCTCGTCGGCCGCACCCTCGACGACGCCGCCGGCGAAGCCTTCGACAAAGTCGCCAAGCTCCTTGGCCTCGGCTATCCCGGCGGTCCCTGGATCGACGCCCTTGCCCTGCACGGCAATCCCCGCGCCGTCCCGTTCTCGTTCTCCCAAATCAAGACCAAGCTCCATCTCGCCGGCAAAGCCCCGCGAACCAAAGCCGCCCGCACCGCACCCATCGCAGGCCTCGACCCCCACTTCCTCTTTTCCTTCTCGGGAATCAAAACCGCCGTCCTGCGCTACGTCGAGCTGCACAATCTGCGGCCAGAAGCCGAATCCCGCCGCGAAGCCCTCTTCACCGGCCCCGACGCGCCTGCAAGCCCCACCATCGACCAAGCCCTCGCCACCTGCAACCCGCAAACCCTCGATCTCATCGCCAGCTTCCAGCACGCCGTCGTCGGCGACCTGATGAAGAAGACCTTTGCCGCCGCCGAATCCCTCGGCGCCCGCCGCATCCTGGTCACCGGAGGAGTCGCCGCCAATCGCGAGCTTCGCGCCCGCTTCACCGCCGAAGCTGCCCGCCGCAACCTCGGCGTCTCGTTCCCGACTTTGGCGCTTTCAACCGATAACGCAGCCATGATCGCCGCAGCCGCCTGGCCCCGCTTCCTGAGCGGCAACTTCGCTCCTGCAGATCTTTCCGCGGACCCATCCCTCGCGTTGGGGCGCTAGTGGGCATCGAATTGCTCGCGCCCGGCAAGTCTCCCTTTCGCTTCTTCATCGCTCGTCCAATTCGGGCTTGGCTGCGAAGGTCCTTCCCGCATGAAAAATTTTCTAATTACTGTTTCATTTTGACCATCCAGTCTTTACTCGGCAGGGTAATAAATACATGCAAGCGAACTGCATTGCCCGGCCTCATTGTTGCGTGCAGGCAATTTTTCCAGACACTTGCATCCCGGCGTCGGTTTGGTCCTTCAATTGCAGATTCACGTTCCCAAGTGGGAGTGTGTGCCCAGCCGGGAATCGGCGCGGCGAGTGAATGCGGCCAGTTTTGGCCGCCATACCTGGAACCGGTTGTTGTACCGATAAATCTCGCAGTCGAAGGAGGGAATCATCATGGCCAGCCCAGCTCTCAAGCAAACCGATTTTCAGCCATTCGAGCCCTCGATCACCACTGACTTCCGCTCCCTGTCCGACTTGACCTCCTCGCTTGACGAAGCTCCATTCATCACCAGTAAAGCCGACCACCAGACCATCGCCACCGCCGACGGCCTGAAGGGCGCGCGCGCCGCCATTGTCGCCTTGGCCCTCGAAGTCTCCGCCGCCGTCTTCCTCTACGGCGTCTGGTACGCCTGGCACTCCCTCCGCTAGCCCCCCTGCTCCCTGATCCCTGCCTCTCACGCCTTGCTACAATCGAAAAGGCCGAAGCGCGCCGTTTCCCTCGCCTTTATGAGCAAGCCGTCCCCGCCCCAACCCATGCCCGTTCGCCTCTTCAATACCCTTACAGGAGAAGTCGACCCGCTCGTCCCCATGGACGGCCAGGCGCTGCGCATGTACGCCTGCGGGCCTACAGTCTACGACTACGGCCACATCGGCAACTTCCGCACCTTTCTGCAAATTGACGTCCTGCGCCGCTTCCTGCTTCTCACTGGAACCAAAGTCCGCCACGTCATGAATATCACCGACGTCGACGACAAGATCATCCGCAACGCCGCCGCCCTCGAAGTCCCAATAGCCCAGTACACCGCCCGCTTCGAGCAGGCTTTCTTTGAAGATCTGGAATCCCTCCGCGTGCAACGACCTGAGCTTATCGCCCGCGCCACGGAGCACATTCCGCGCATGGTCGAGCTGGTCCAGAAGCTCGCCGCGGCGGGCGCTGCCTACCGGACCGAGGACGGCTCCTGGTATTTCCGCCTTTCCGCATTCCCCGAGTACGGCAAGCTGAGCAAAAAGGACTTGAGCGGCATCGAAGACGGCGCCCGCGTCGACGTGGACGAGTACGAGAAGGACTCCGCCCGTGACTTCGCCCTCTGGAAGGCCGCCAAACCAGGTGAAACTTCCTGGGATACCGCCATCGGCCGTGGTCGTCCCGGCTGGCACATCGAGTGTTCGGCCATGGCCATGGAGTACCTCGGCGACAGCTTCGACCTGCACGCCGGCGGCGAAGACCTGATGTTTCCGCACCACGAGAACGAGATCGCCCAGAGCGAGTCCGTGACGCATAAGCCCTTTGCCCGCCACTGGATGCACGTCCGCTTTCTGCTCGTGGACGGGCGCAAAATGTCCAAGAGCGAGGGCAACTTCTTCACGCTGCGCGACCTGCTGCTGAAGGGCTACAAGGCGTCGGCGATCCGCCTGGCGCTGGTGTCGGTGCCCTATCGCCACCAGCTCAACTTCACCTTCGAAGGCCTGACGGAAGCCACCAACGCCATCGAACGCCTGCGGACCTTTTCGCAGCGCCTGAAGCAGGCCAATCTTGCTCCCGGCGCCAACCCGGCAGTCCAGGCCACGGCCGAAAAAGCGCAGTCGGATTACCTGGCCGCGCTGGCCAACGACCTGAACACCGCCGAAGCCCGCGCCCCCATCTTCGATCTCATCCGCGCCGCCAACACCGCCATCGACCAGGGCCAGCTCCTGGGCGACGACCGCGACGCCATCCTCGCCGTCCTGGCCAGCTTCGACGCCGTCTTCGACGTCATCGAAGATCATGACGCCGAGCCCACGCGCCGGGCTCTCGAGTGGGCCGCATCTGAAGGCCGCATGGCCGACGTGGCTCCGGAACTGCTTGCGCGCCAGACCCTTACCGACGAGGCCATCGACGCCCTGGTAGCCGAGCGCACGCAGGCCAAGCGGCAGCGAAATTTCGCCCGCGCCGACCAGATCCGCAACGAGCTGGCCGAAAAAGGCGTTATCATCGAAGACTCCAAGGATGGCGTCCGCTGGAAGCACAAATAACCGAGGGGATCGCAGCTTGAAAATCGAATTCGAGGTCGATTTCGAGCAGGAGGAAGATGGCCGCTGGATCGCGGCGATCAAATTACGGCGATCAATCAGCTACCCGGAGTCCTTGCCTACGACTCAACCCGCGAAGAGGCTCAATTAAAGGCGGAAGCTTTAGCGCAAACAGTTGTCCAAGAACAAGTTCCCTAAGAATCAGGAGATCGTCCCCCATGGAAGCCAATGAAGTTTCCGAATTGAAAGAGCAAGCTGAAAAAGGCGGCGAGAACGCAATGCGCCCGGTTGCCTTCTTCATGAGCGTAATCGCCGTGCTGGTGGCCGTCACCACCGTTCTCGGCCATCGCGCCGAAACCAGAGCAGTGCTCGAGCGGGCAGAGGCCAGCGACGTTTGGAACGAGTACCAGGCCAAAAAGAATCGTGCCTACGACACAGCCCTCATCACCGATGTGCTGACCGTGGCCACTGTTACCGACAAGGACGCCGCCGCAAAAATCGCCAAGGGCTACGCCAGCCACCAGGAAAAATGGGCCGACGATCTGAAGGAAGAGCAGAAGGAAGCCCTGGGTCTCGAAAACGAAGTCAAGCTCGCCGAAAGCAAGGCCAAGTTCTTCGATCTCGCCGAAACACTCTTGGAGATCGGTCTGGTCGTAAGTTCTGTTACGCTGCTTACCCGCAGCCGCATTTATTGGTACCTGGGAATAGCTGCTTCAATCATTGGCGTGACCTCTGTGGTCTGGGGATTGCTTATCAAGTAGGATCTGCATCACTCCGCCGGCATCTGTTCCAGGTCCTCCGCAGGCTGGGGCTTGGCCTTGACCTGCGCGGTGGTGAGCAGAAACACGGCCACCACAATGCCGGCCATGCCCGCGAACTCCGCCGGGGCCGGCCGCTCGTGCAGCAGCAGGATCCCCAGCAGCACGGCAACCACCGGATTGACGTAGGCGTAGGACGAGACCTTGGCTACCGGCACGTGTTCCAGCAGATAGATGAAGCCGGTATAGCCCAGCAGCGAACCGCCGGTGATGAGCCAGGCAAGCGAACCGATGGCGGCGCCGTTGACGTGAAATTGCGGCCATTGGCCAAGAAGAGATCCCAGCAGCATGCTGAATGCGCCCGCCGCCAGCATTTGCCAGGCTGCTGCTACAAAGCTGTTTACGGGCAGCCGTGATCGCCGCGACAGAATGCTGCCGACGGTCCAGGAAAATGCGCCGGCCAGCAGCACTCCCAGGGCCAGCAGGAGTGCGCTGTCGCCGTCCATGCCGGTGCGCAGCGATGGCCAGACGAGCAGACCCAGCCCGGCAAACCCCAGCGCCATGCCCAGCCAGCCCCGTGCGGGCAAAGGTTCTCCGCCGGGCAGAAACATCTCAACCAGCGCCACATAGAGAGGAATCACGGCCAGCACCAGGGAGGCCAGGCCGCTGGGCACTGTCTTTTCCGCGTAGATCAGGCCCACGTTGCCGCCGCCCAGCAGCAGCAGCCCGATCAGGCCCAGACGCAACATATTCGGCGCAGGCCAGAGCAGACGCAGCCCGCGCCAGCGGCACCAGGCCAGCAGAATCGCGCCGGCAATCAAAAACCGCGTCCCCGCAAGCAGCAGCGCCGGCATCTCCGCCGCGCCGATGCGGATGGCGGTGTACGTCGAGCCCCAGAAAAAGTAGACGCTGGCGAAGGCCAGAACAATCGAGGCCGTCGTGACCGCTTTCTTTTCCGGATGAGGTGATTGGAGCGCGATGTTGGCCATGGAGATGTTTCAATCCTAGCCTGAGTTGAGCTAAGCCGCTTCCGGGTTCTTGCCCCATTCTCGCGGGTGTGGAATTCAACGATTGTCGCCGCCGGGAACCCGGAGCGATTTGGGTTTCTGCGGCATCGGTCGGGCGCTCCGTGGGTGACTCGGCGATTTCGCAGCCAATGATCCAGATGCATCGTAAATCCGATCGCCCTCTGCAAGTTCGGTATAAGGGAGACTCTGACCCTCACTCCGCGCGCAGGATCTCGGTGGGGTCTGTGCGCAGCGCGCGAAGCACGGCGGGTAGTGTGGCAACGAGCGCAGTGAGCAGGATTGCACACACCGGCAGCGCGATCATATCCGCGTCGGTTGCTTTGACCTGGTAGAAAAGCGACTCGACAGAACGCGCCGCGCCGAATCCGAGCGCGACGCCCGCGCAGCCTCCGAGCGCTATCATCAGGAAGACATCGAAAGTCACAATGCGCACGATGCCGACACGAGTCGAGCCAATCGCCATGCGGATACCGATCTCGCGGCGGCGCTGGAGGACGGAGTAGTTGAGCACAGCGTAGAGTCCGATGCCGGCGAGGAGCAGCGCGACGGCGGCAAAGAAGGCGGCGAGCGTGGCGAGCAGGCGTTCGCGAATGGTCTGGTCGCGAACCAGATCGAGCTGCGTGGTGATGTTCGAGACACGAAGTCCGTTGTTGCGCTGCGCGATGAGCTGGCGGAGGGAGTTGGCGAGGGCGAGCGGGTTCTGGGCATCAGTGTGAATGGTGAAGGTGGCGAAGTCGACTGCCTTGAGGGCTGATTTGTCGTCCATTTCCGCGAAGGGGACGTAGAAGACGGGGCGGTTTGGCTCGCGCAGGTTGTGGTAAGGGACGTCGGCGGTGACGCCGACGATCTTGTTAACGGGTTCATCGGCGCCGCGCTGAAAGGTGCGGCCGATCGGGTCTTGGCCGGGGAAGAAAGTGCTGGCGAAGGTTTCGTTGACGATCGCGGCTCCCGGCGAGGTGTCTTCCGGGCGAAAGTCGCGGCCGGAAACGAGGGGGATCTTCATCGTCGAGAACCAGCGCGGCGAAATGTTCAGGAGCCAAGCGCTGGTCAAACTGGCAGGCGCGCCGTTGATGGAGATTGAGCTGTTGATCATGATGCGCCCCACAAGAGGCCAGCCCGAGATGGCCACCGATTCGACGCCGGGAGCGGCACGGAGCGCCTCGGCAGTCTGATTCCAGACCACGGAGAGCTGGCCTTTGCCGGCAACGGTTTCAAGCAGGAGCAGACGGTCGGTGGAGAAACCGAGGGGGCGGTTCTGCAAGCGCTGGAAAGATGCGACGAAGAGCGAAGACAGAAAGAGGACGAGAAAACAGAAAGCCACCTGAAGAGCGATGGCTCCTCGCATGAGACGGCGTGGCGAGTGCGGATCTTGACCACCCTTGAGAGCGGCGACGGGCCGGACCCGAGAGGCACGGAGAGCCGGAAGCAAACCAAGGAATAGAACGATGAGAATCGTGAGCCCGAACCCGAACAGGAGCACACGCCAGTCGGCGGGAAGAGCGAGGCGCGCAGGGTTGTCGGGCGGATTGATGAGGCTGAGCACAAAGGGGGCCGACCACGCTGCAAAGAATGCACCAAGGGCGGAAGCCAGAACGGCGAGCAGCGCGCTTTGGCACAGGATGAGCTGCACGAGGCGGCGACGGCCGGCGCCGATCGAGATGCGGAGAGCCATCTCCTGGGCGCGGGCCGCGGCCTGTGCGGTCATCATGTTGGCGACGTTGACGCAGGCGATAAGCAGGACCAGAGCGGCCAGGAGACCAAGGATGCCGAGATATCGGCGATATTCCTTTTGGAGATCGGAGATGCCGGCGCCGGCGGGATAGAAGACAAGCTTTTGATCGAGGTGGCGGTCGACGTCCGCCTGAGTCATGCCACGGAAACGCTTGGAGCGCTCGATCTCCAGGGCGTGGCTGACGGCGGAGAGGTGCTGGCGGAGCGGCTCGAGGGCGGTGGCCTGGCTGACGCCGGGCTTCAGCATCAGGAAGGTCTGGTGCCAGGTGACGCCTTCCTCAGTGGCCCAGCGGTTCATGCTGATGGGCAGGAAGATATCGGTTACGGTTCCCTTCTCGGTTCCATCGAATTCGCGGGGACCAACACCGATGATTTCAAAGGTCTGATCGCCGATGTGGAGCGAGCGGCCGAGGGCGTGGGGATCGCGGCCGAAGCGGTGATTCCAATAATCCCAGGACAGGACCGCATAGGGACTGGCGCCGGGGCCGCGGTCATCGGCCGGGGTGAGCAGGCGGCCGAGCGCAGGCGCAAGCCCGAAGAGGGGGAACATGTTGCCGGAGACATAGGCGACGCGGGCCTTCTCCATGTCATCGTCGCCAGACCCATTTGTTGCCCAGGTGACATCCGTACGGTCGGCGTCGCTGATGGCGATCAGGTCCACCTGGTCCTTGACCGCATCGCGCATGCGGTCGAAGTCCTGCGTGGCCCAGTGGCCGTCCTCGATGGGCTTACCGTCGAAGCCGAACATCTTGCGCGAGAGGACATAGAGTTTACTGGCGCCGGAGATGGGCAGCGGGCGCCAGAGCAGGGCGTCGATAAGACGGAAGGCGGCGACACAGGAGCCGATGCCGAGAGCGAGGGAAAGCACAGCGGCCACGGACGTGACCTTGTTGCGGCAGAGCTGCCGCCAGCCGAATCTTACATCGGCGAGAGGCGACTCAAGCCATTCGGCAGCACGAATGCTGTGGCTCGCCTCGCGCTGGCGCAGTATCGGACCGAAGGTGCGGCGTGCTTCGTCGGCTCCGCGTCCCGATGCAATGGCTTCTTCAATGTGTGACTGCAACTCTTCCTCGATCTCGCGATTCAGACGCTCGCCCTGCAACGCATTCGAGATACGCGACCACAACGACATGTCATGCCTCCCGGAGAACCCGATTGATTGCCAGGCTGACTGACTGCCATCGCGACTCTTCCGCGCCCAGTTGCTTCTTGCCGGCGGCGGTCAGTTCGTAAATCCGGGCGCGGCGACCGGTGTCTTTCTTGATCCACTCCGCGCGAATCCAGCCCGCTTCCTCCATCCGGTACAGCGCGGGATAGAGCGAGCCCTCCTCAGCGCGCAGCACTTCGCCGGATGTATTGGCGATGGCAGCCATGATGGCGTATCCGTGAAGCCGCGGGCGCCGCGACAATATCTT
Organism: Occallatibacter sp.; assembly: GCA_035510955.1. Lineage (GTDB taxonomy): Bacteria > Acidobacteriota > Terriglobia > Terriglobales > Acidobacteriaceae > Telmatobacter. Next base: position 8,299 of record DATKGE010000337.1, read on the forward strand.
GAGCACCAGCAAATCGAGTGAACCTTGCAGGGAATCGGTCTTGGCCATATTCAGATGTCTTTATATAGATGTCTTAGTATAAAGTCAAGAAGTTTGTCTTTATTTTCGGTATCCGGGTGTGCAAAGTCAGCCATTCGCAAAGCCGCATAGCCGCAATTGCTGTAAGGAATCTATACAGAAGTTGTAAAGATGGGCTATCCTCAGTTCAACGGGTCTTCCATGCACAGGCGCACCTCCAACGCGATGCCGCTTGCACCAGCCGCCAGGCGCTGGTCGCGGTCGCGTGAGCGCAGCATCTGCCCGCGGCGGCATTTGCGCGTACTGCCCACCCGGACTCGACCTAGCCTCTTCGGCGGCGATTAGTACCGGTCCGTCGAAGACCCTTGCTTGCTTTTTCGGACCCGCCGAGGTCCGCGGCAATGAATGATTCCACAGGATTGGGGTCCGTGGCCGTGCCGCATTCATATTCATTCATGCACGGCCACACAACCGCATCTGCCCAGGAGACATGACTATGAACAAGCAAGAGCTTTACGCACAATACGGTCCGAAACTTCTCTGTGCGCTGCCCGGACCCAAGGCCAGGGCTGCGGTCGAGGCGGACGGACGGCTTATTTCGCCCAGTTATACCCGCTCTTATCCGCTGGTGGCCAAGCGCGGCTTCGGCGTCCGCGTGGAAGACGTGGACGGCAATGAGTTTCTCGACTTTGCCGCGGGCATCGCCGTCACGTCGACTGGCCATTGCCATCCTGAAGTAGTCGCGGCCATCCAGAAGCAGGCTGCGGAGCTGATCCATATCTCGGGCACAGATTTTTACCATGAGTCGCTCACCGATCTGGCCGAACGCCTTTCCGCTATAGCGCCTATGCCGGGGCCGCACAAGTTCTTTTACGGCAACTCCGGCGCCGAGGCCGTTGAGTGCGCGCTCAAGCTGGCCCGCTATCACACCGGACGCCAGAACGTGATCGCCTTCCTGGGCGCATTTCACGGCCGGACCATGGGCGCATTGTCTCTCACCGGCTCCAAACCGCAGCAGAAGCGCCGCTTCGGGCCGATGCTCCCCGGCGTGACGCACATCCGCTACCCCTACGCCTATCGCGGCTGCTCGGGCGGCGCCCAGGAACAGGAGGCCTTCAGCATGGGCTGCGCGCGTTACATCGAGGAGAAGCTTTTCAAGTCGATTCTCCCTCCCGAAGAAGTGGCCGCCATCTTCATTGAGCCTATCCAGGGCGAGGGCGGCTACGTGGTGGCGCCGGACAACTTCCTCCGCGAGTTGCGCGCCATCTGCAATCGCCACGGCATTCTGCTGGTCGTGGACGAAGTGCAATCGGGCGCCGGCCGCACCGGCAAGTGGTGGGCCATTGAGCACTCCGGCGTGCAGCCTGACATCGTCTGCATGGCCAAGGGCATTGCTTCCGGCATGCCGCTGGGCATCTGCATGAGCCGCGCGGAAATCATGGACTGGGTGCCCGGCTCGCACGCCTCCACCTTTGGCGGCAATCCCATCTCGATTGCCGCGGCGCTGGCTACCATGAATGTGCTGGAGCGCGAAGGCATCGACAACGCAGCCCGCGTCGGGGAGTTCATTCTGCAGCGGCTGCGCGGCTGGAAGCACTCGCACCCGCTGGTGGGCGACGTGCGCGGCCGCGGCCTGATGATCGGCATTGAACTGGTGAAGGACAAGACCACGCGCGAGCCCGCGACAGCCCTGCGCAATCGCGTGGAGACCATCGCCTTTGAAAAGGGGCTCATGATGCTGGGCTGCGGCGAGACCTCTCTCCGGCTCTGTCCTCCGTTGATCGTGAGCAAAGAGGAAGCTTCGGTCGCGCTCGACATTCTGGAAGAGGCATTGTCCGAGGTTGAAAAGGAGCATGCGCACGCCGGCACGCTGGAAACCGTAAACGCTTAAGTCTGTTTCAGTCTTCCGGCTTGCGCGCTCTTTCCACTGCTTCAATGAACGCAAATGCGGCCCGCACTCCTTAGAGTGGCGGGCCGTATTTGCGTGTTTCGTACGGCAGGACGAGAATGTTGGTTCATGGGATGGCTGGCGCAGAAACGCATCGATCTGCTGGAACGGACTCTGGCGGGCATGAACCGGGCCGCGCGCCGCTGGGGCCGGCCATCCACTCAACCCCTCCATCTGGCCATCGGAATTGAAGGCGAAGACGCAGCCTTCTTCCATTTGCGCCGCAAAGGCTACACGGTGGTTGCAAGGCGCTGGTCGTCAGGCTATCAGCGCGGCGACCTCGACCTGATTGCCTGGCAGGGGCCGATGCTGTGCTTCATCGAAGTGAAAACCCGCACGGCTCACGACCTGGCTGCCGCCGAGGTTACCGTCGACTCCAACAAACGCCACACCCTTCGCAAACTGGCCCGCGCCTACATGCGCCAGTTGCCGATGAAGTCCAGTCCGCCGACGCGCTTCGACATTCTGAGCGTCTACCTCATTCCTGGGAAAGAGAAGGAATTTGTCCACTTCGAAGCAGCCTTCGGTTGGAGTGAGCGAGAAGATTACGAATTGAGGTAGGGGTCGCTATGCGCTTTTTTCCAGCGACTTGGCAAATCGAACGAAGAAATATGACCAAGTTAGTCACATTGCGGTAGAATGGCTTATGCGGACTGCGAAGATCAGTGAATTGAAGGCCAAACTAAGCGCCCACATCGAGTTCGTCAAAAACGGCGAAGAGGTGCTGATCTTTGACCGGAACAAGCCGGTTGCGCGCCTGGTTCCTGCTGGACCTTTTGACGAGTACGACGAACGGGAACGCCGTTTGATCGCCAAAGGCATCCTTACGCCACCGAAGATGCCGCGCCCACTGGGCTACAAACTGCCTGCGCCGACAGGCCGAATGATCTCTGATGAGGTGATGGAGCAGGTCTGGCGTGAAGAACGGGATGAGCGATGACTCTGCCAACTGCTTTCTGGGATTCAAGCGCACTTATTCCACTTTGCGTTGAACAGAAGCAGACTCAGAGGTCGACAGACCTTTTCGGAATCTACGGAGTTGCCGTCTGGTGGGCCGCTCCGGTTGAAATCGTCAGCGGTTTGACGCGGCTTGCGCGCATGGGCGAGATTGGACGCAATGAATTACTCGCCGGAAAACAGCTGGCGCAGACCCTCTCCCTGACGTGGGTTTCGATCAATCCATCCGCGATGATTGCCGCGGCAGCATGTTCGCTGCCTGAGTCGCATCCGTTGAGCGCAGCGGATGCTTTACAACTCGCCGCCGCGCTGGAGTGGTGCGAGGGCCAACCATCCGGGAAGGTGTTCCTGACGTTCGATCGGCGATTACGTGAGGCTGCAACGCTGGCTGGATTCACCCTGGAATAATTCGAGTTCTCACCCCTGCGCATCCTGAAACTCCTCATGCCATGCCATCTGAATAGCCTCAAGCCTGCCTTCGTTGGACTTGGCCGGGTCGTCGGCGAACCCGTCCAGTTCCGTCACGTAGCGGTGCAAGTCGGTGAAGCGCACCGTCAAGGGGTCCAGGTCGGGAAACTTTTCCTGCAACTGAATGCCGATCTCTTCGGCGTCGGTCCAGAGAATTTCGCGCGGCATGTTTTCGCTCCCTACTTGCTTTCCGCCAGCGTCAGCGGCTTGCCCTCAGACACATAGTTACGGTTCCACTTGGGAATCTCGACCACGTAATCTCCGGGCTTGGTAATCACCGCCTGGCAGCCCAGACGCGATTCCAACTGCTGGTCGGCGGCCATGTCCATGCGGTCGATTTCGTCGTCGTCCGCCTCGCTGATGCCCGCCTGATTCTTGATCCACAAGTGGCATGTGGTGCAGGCGCACACGCCTCCGCAAGCATGGTCGAGAAAGACGCCAAAGTTCTCCGCCACGTCCAGGAAACTCATCGGCTTGCCGTGGTGCTCGTAGGGCAGGGTGCCGAACTCGAATTCGACCGTGCGGCCTTCGGGCTGAAAAGTAACGCGCACTAGCTTTTCGGCGGGAATTTTGTCCTGGTTAGGTTCGCTCATACGATCCTTCTTTCCATGCGCACTGGCTGTCTTGCTGACCCGGCCAGCCGCGCCAACTCCGCTCTCATTTGAACTCCGCATGAGCCATGGGATGCGGCGCGCTTACTGCCTCGCCCAAATCCTCATCGGCTCTGTCCATCGTCTTGCCGCGAATAGCCGTGGTCACCGCGGCGTCCATCATCAGCTCGGCGAAGCGCCGCGTGGCCTGGTCGAGCGCGAGCGTTGTGTCGCGAATCGCCTTTGCATCGTCGCCCAGTTTGATGGTTTGCAGCCGGTCGCGCGCCGCGGAAATTGCGTCCACTTCCTCGTTGGCGAGTTGCGCCCACGCCGGGCTTTGCGGAGCGCGCTCCACCGCTGCGAGAATCGTCTCCGCCTCATTGCGCGCCTCAATCAGCAGCCGTTTGGCGAAATCTTCTTCGGCGTGGTCGAAGGAATCCAGAATCATGCTCTCGACCTGCTCGTCGGTCAGCCCATACGTCGGCTTGACTTCGATCTTCGCAGCCTGGCCCGAGCGCTGCTCGCGCGCCGTCACCTTCAGAATTCCGTCCGCGTCGATGAGGAATTTCACTTCGATACGCGGCAGGCCGGCAGACATGGGCGGAATGCCGCGCAGGTCAAACCGCGCCAGGGAGCGGCAATCGGCCGCCATTTCGCGCTCGCCCTGCACCACGTGAATGGCCACGTTGGTCTGGCCCTCAACGCCGGTGGTGAAGTGCTCGGTGGCCGAAGCGGGAATGGTGGAGTTGCGCTGGATGATGCGCGCGACAGTGCCGCCGAGTGCTTCGATTCCTAATGACAGCGGTGTCACGTCGAGCAGCAGCATCTCTTCGGTAGTCTTGGATGCGCCGGCCAGAATGTCGGCCTGCACCGCCGCGCCCAGCGCGACAACTTCGTCGGGATTCAGCTCGATGTGCGGTTTCTTGCCGCGTGCTGAGAGGTGAAAGAGGCCGTCGACCAGTTCGCGAACCGCGGGGATGCGCGTAGACCCACCCACCAAAACTACTTCATCGATCTGCTCCGGCGTGATGCCGGCATCAGCGAGAGCCTGTTTGCAGGGGCCGGCCGTCCGGTTCAGCACCGGCTCAATCAGCAGTTCGAAGACATCGCGCGGAATCTCGCGCTGATAGCGGTCGCCGTTGGGCAGCTCAATGTCGAATCGTGCCACGCGCTCCGTGGATAGAGTGATCTTGGCGTCGATGGCGGATTTTCGAAGCGCCTGCACCGCGCCGGGATGGCTGCGCAGGTCGACTCCGTGCTCGGCATGAATCTCATCGAGAGCGATAGCCAGCAGCAGATTGTCGATGTCGTCGCCGCCCAGGTGCGTGTCGCCGTTGGTGGATTGCACTTCGAAGATGCCGTCGCGTAGTTTGAGGATGGAGATATCGAACGTGCCGCCGCCAAGATCGTAAACGGCAATCGTCCCCTCCTTGGCGCGATCGAGGCCATAGGCAAGCGCAGCCGCGGTGGGCTCGTTCACCAGGCGCAGAACCTCAAGGCCGGCCATGCGGCCCGCATCCTTGGTAGCCTGGCGCTGCGCATCGTTGAAGTATGCGGGCACCGTGATGACGGCCTGAGTTACGGGAGCGCCGAAAAATCGCTCTGCATTGCGCTTGAGTTGGCGCAGTATGTAGGCCGAAATCTCCGGCGGAGTGAAGCGGAGCTCGCCCAACTGGATGCGCGGGACCTCACCTGCTTCAACGTCGTCGGCCAGCCGGAAGGGAAACAGCTTCAACTCACTCTGGATTTCTTCGAGTCCGCGCCCCATCAACCGCTTGACGGAGTAGATCACCCGCTCCGGC
>DATKGE010000338.1:0-2455 GCA_035510955.1 Occallatibacter sp.
CCGGCGGCAGGCCAAGCGAACTGGCATGAACATAACCGCGAATGGCCTCGACCGTCGAGCCGATAAAGCCCAGCAGCGCAATGGTCACGTTGATGTGCATGAACAGCTTGCGGCGGCGCTCATTGGGACTAATGGCGAGGAAACCGCCGATGCCCAGCGCCAGCCCTATCCACGCCGGGATCAGCGCGGTCGGATGCAGGCTGCCCGTGCCGAGGTAGCCGGCCAGACCGAGAACGACCAGCAGCAGCGCCAAAACCAATGTCAACTTCGCCAAATGAGACCTCTCCTCTATTCCATGGCAAGGATAACAGCTTGAGAGATGCCCGTTTGGCGGGCATTGATGCAAAAGGCTTCATGGGGACGCCTGCGAACCCAGGCCTTCGCCAGCCTGCAATTCTGGGTGCCCCACCCTTTCCGTGGCAATTGGCGGAAAGGGTGGGAAACCACGACCCACGGTATCCCGCCAAAAGGATTCCCCTCAACGCTGAATGCGCGCGGAGCCGCCTTGCGCAAACGCTCGCACCTGATCGATGGTGGCCATGGTGGTGTCGCCGGGGAAGGTGGTGAGGAGCGCGCCGTGAGCCCAGCCGAGCTTGACCGATTCCTCGGGTGATTCGCCGTTGAGCAGGCCGTAGATGAATCCGGCGGCAAAGCCGTCTCCGCCGCCGACGCGGTCGATGACGTCGAGTTCGGCCGTCGGCGCGGCATAGGTTTTGCCGTCGATCCATGCAACCGCGCTCCAACTGTGGCGGTTCGTAGTGTGCACTTCGCGCAGCGTGGTGGCCACCGCCTTCACGTGCTTGTGCTTCTTGACCACGTTTTCGATCATGGCGAAGAACACGCTCGGATCGAGCTTCGATTTGGCAGCTACTTCCGGCCCCGGAATGCCCAGGCCCTTCTGCAAATCCTCTTCGTTGCCCACCAGCACATCAACATTTTCGACAATGGTGGCGATGGTTTCAACAGCACGCTCGTTGCCGCCATGAATCTTCCACAGTTTTTCGCGGAAGTTCAGATCGAAGGAAGTAACGGCGCCGGCGGCCTTGGCTTCGCGCATCATCTCGGCGGCCAGCGGCGCGGTGGTGGGCGAGAGCGCGGCAAAGATTCCCCCGCAATGCACCCACTTCACTCCGCCGGCAAAGATGGCCTTCCAGTCAAAGTCGCCGGGCTTGAGCCACGCGGCGGCTTCATTGGCGCGGTTATAAAACACAACAGGCCCGCGCACGCCGTGGCCGCGGTCGCTGTAAACGGTAGCCATGTTGGGGCCGGTCACGCCGTCGTGCTTGAAGTGCTTGTAAATGGGCTTGACGCCCATGGCGCGAACACGCTCGGCGATCAGGTCGCCGATGGGATAGTCCGACATGGCCGACGCGATGGCGGTGCGCATTCCGAAGCAGTCGGACAGGTTGGCCGCCACGTTGAACTCGCCGCCGCTGACGTGAATCTGGCACTGGGTGGCTTTGCGAAAAGGAATGATTCCGGGATCGAGCCTGATTACCAGCGCTCCCAGAGAAAGAAAATCCAACTCCGCGGCCTTCCGTATTTTCAGCCCGTTGCTCATTGCTTGCTCCGCCCCTCTCGACTTCAGCCTGAACGAGCTCCAAATCCAATTAAGTTCAAAGCTCGTACTATTCCAAAAAAGAATACCTTACTCAACCTTTCCCGGCAAGCAATTCCTTTACGTCTGCTGCAACCTGCTCCACTGTCCACTCATTGCCCGGATAGAACCGGACCACTTTTCCGTCCGGCCCAATCAGCGTTGTAGAGAGCGTGTGCGTAATGCTTCCGTCGGCGGCGTCGCTCATGCCCACATCGAAATACTGCGCCATCTGCTTGAGCACGGGCTCATCGGGCACGGCAAAATCCCAGTGATCGAAAGCGCCCTCGGCGTCGCTGCCGATGTATTGAGCGCCATAGGCCCGCAGCCGCTCCGGCGTGTCGTGCTGGGGATCGAAGCTCACGCAGAGCAGATGCGCCCTGGCATAGAGCGCCGGGTTGGAGGCCAGTTCCCTGTTCACTTCGACAAAGTTGTGCGTCACGCGCGGGCAAAAGTCGGGCAGCGGGCAGCGCGTGTAGATGAACGTGATCAGCAGCGCCTTGCCTTTGAACTGCGCCAGGCGAATGGGCCGGCCATCCTGGTTGCGCAGCCTGAAGTCGGGAACCGCATCGCCCGGCGCCGGCACGTGATAGGAGACAGCCGGCCGGTAATCCGGCTTGCCCTGCGCGATTACGACAATATGGTCGAGCAGCACATCCGCATTGGGGTCCTGCGATACGAGCAGGTCTGCGGTAAGCACGTCGCCTGGATGCAGCTCGCTCAGGATGTTTGCGTCCTTCAGCTTGTAGGGCATGGTCATGGCATCCATGAAGCCGGGAATGGCGTCATGGTTCAGCGTCACCTCGCATGAGGCGGCATCGGTCCGCACCACCTTGCCGCGCAGCTTGTACACTTTGA
>DATKGE010000339.1:0-4741 GCA_035510955.1 Occallatibacter sp.
GGATTCGCGAACTTGGGCTCAGGAACGTGCGCCTCTTTCAGGGCGACCTGCTTCAACTTGGGGATGAGCTCGGGCAGTTCGATTACATCGTTGCGCATGGGTTTTATGCCTGGGTTCCGGAACCTGTGCGCGAGCGGATGATGGCCCTGTGCGGCGAGTTGCTGGCTCCCGACGGCGTGGTCTTTGTGAGCTACAACGCGATGCCCGGCGGCCATCTGCGGATGATGATCCGCGAAATGATGCTCGACCGCGTGAAGGACATTGAAGAACCGCAGAAGCGGGTGTCGGAATCCATTGCATTCCTGCATTTTCTGGTGGAGTCGAGGCCCGCAGACGATGCGTATCGGCTTCTGATTCAAAAGCAACTGGAGGGGATGGAAGAGCGCAGTCCGGAGGGCACCTTTCACGACTGGTTGACCGATGCGTATTATCCAGTGTCATTCACGGAATTTGTGGAGCATGCCCGGAGGCATGGTTTGCAGTACCTGAGCGAAGCCGTGCTGCCGCCGATGAACGATCCGTGTTATCGAGCCGAGATGCGCGCGGCGGTCGAGAGCGCGGTGGGCGGCGACATTGTGAAGCAGGAGCAGATGCTGGACTTCATGCGCGCGCGCATGTTCCGCGAGACGCTGCTTTGCCGCGCGGAGCGCGTGGTGCGCCGCGATTATCCCGCAGAGCATCTGCGCAGGTTGCGCCTTGCTTCGCAGGCTTCGTCGGCTCCGGGAGAGACGCCGGGGACAATGGTCTTTACGCTGCCGGACGGTGTGAGCATGGAGTCCAACCATGCCGGGGCGATCGCGCTTCTCAAGGAACTGGAAGCAAATTGGCCGCGTCCCGTGAGCCTTGCGGAGCTTGAGCCGAGGCTTGCGCGGGCCGGGTTTTCGCTTGACGAAGAGGGAGTCACGCTGCTGATGCGGCTGATTGTGGCCAGGCTTTTCGAGATTCATGCGTGGAGCGCTCCCGTGGCATCGGAAGTCTCGACGCACCCGAGGGCGAGCGCCTGCGCACGGCTGGAAGCACGGACACGGGCCTTTGCGACCACCCTGCTGCACGGCACCTTGAGACTTGACGATCCTGTCTTGGTAAGTTTTCTCAAATTGCTCGATGGGACCCGCGACCGCCGAGCCCTTCTCGATGCGCTGCAGGGGGAATTTCCTGAGATGCCGTGGGAGAGACTCGAGGCCGGAATCGAACCGAGCCTGAGGCTTCTGCACCGGGCCGGCATGCTTGAAGCCTGAGGTCCGTGCAGCCGAAGCGCCTGGGGCCGCGCCAGATTTCTCACCGTCACTCCGGTTCGGAGCAACACTTGCCGCGTGAATCCGTTAGTATGGTGCAGCGGAGAAATGCCAATGGAACGGATGCTTGCCACGCCTGCCGATGCAGAGATTGTTCTTAGACTGTATGAATTGCGTACCGAAGCCGTGATGCGCGAGGCGCGCGCGTGGATGACGGGAGAGTTCTGGCCGTCGACGGCGGAGGAGTTTTTTGCGGTGCCGGGGAACCCGAACCATCCCCACAATGCGCACTTCCGGCAGGTGATTACCTACTGGGAGATGGCGGCGGCCATGGTGCTGCATGGGGCGGTCTCAGCAGAATTGTTTGTGGACTGCAACGCCGAGGGGTTCTTTCTGCTGGCCAAGTTTGCGCCGATCCTGGAGGAAATCCGGATCAGGAATCCTGGCTTCCTGGTGAAGACATCCGAGCTGATCAACAGGTTTTCCGCGGCGGCGCAGCGCTACGAAGTGGTTCTCAAGAACGTGCAGGCGCGGCGTAACAGCATGGCGGTTCAACAGGAAACGACCGCATAAGTTTTTATCGGACGAAAAGGCAGGACCTTAAAAAACTTGCCGAAACGCTTCCGGTGGTGGATGATGGAAGCGGATTGAGACACAGCCATCCCCTGGAGGTTTCTAGTGAAACGTGTAGCTGCAGTTCTAACTGCTGTTCTAGCCTTCGCCCCGCTTTCGGCCCTGGCGGCCGATTCCACCATCAACGGCTGGATCTCCGACGCCATGTGCGGCGCCAAACATACCGGCAGCGGCGCTGCCTGTGTGAAGAAGTGCATTCAGGGCGGCGAAGCGCCGGTGTTTGTCGATGAGGCCAAGAAGGAAGTCTGGACCATCGACAATCCCGATGCCGTGAAGTCGTTCTACGGCGACCACGTGACGGTGCAGGCGACGGCCAATGCCGACAAGAAGAGCGTTCATATCAGCTCGATTGCAGACGCAAAGTAGGGCCAACCGGGAATTTCACCGGCAAATGGACTCGCCATGGCGCTCAAACTCTGGTAGTGTCCTATCCGTTGCCATGCTGCCCCGGCTACCTGCCGGGTCAGACGGGTAAATTGCGGATTTTACAGGGAATAAACGATGGCACGAGCGGTCTGGAACGGCAAGGTCATAGCCGAAAGCGAGACGACGGAGACGGTGGAGGGAAATGTCTACTTCCCCGAAACCAGCCTCAAGCGGGAGTTTTTCCGCCCCAGCAGCACCACATCCACCTGCCCGTGGAAGGGTCAGGCGCGCTACCTGAACCTGTTGATCGAAGGGCAGGATAACCCGGACGCCGCCTGGTACTACCCCGACCCCAAGCCCGCCGCGCGCAAGATCAAGGGGTTCGTGGCCTTCTGGCGTGGCGTGGAAGTGGAAAAGTAGAACGAGACCCCGCATGCGGCCAGCCCTGCTGATTACCTTTCTTGCGATTTCCCTGTGCGGATGCGGGTACCGGAGCCCCGCGCCGGCTCCGCAGTCGACCGCGCCCACGCTTTCCGGCGACCCGGCGCACCCTGGGCAAACCTCAGGCTGGGTAGACACCAAACTCTACTTTGGCCTGGGATCGGCGGATAATCCGGACAAGGGCGTCAGCGATGCGCAGTGGCGGGCATTCCTTGACAGGGAGGTGACCCCGCGCTTTCCCGACGGCTTTAGCGTGGTGGATGTGTACGGGCAGTGGCAGGGCGTCAAGCAACCCGCGCCGGAGCGGCTGCGGTCAAAGATGCTGATTGTCGATTATCCCGACACGCAGGTAAATCGCGACAAGATCGACGCCATCCGCTCTGCGTGGAAGAAGATGACCGGCGACCAGTCGGTCCTCCGTGTGACGCAGCCGGTGGACGTGTCGTTCTAACAAGGGACCCGCTTTGACAGCGAATCGTGCCTGATCATCGCGAGAGTCTGCCCGCGGACGTGACCGGCTCAGGCTGATTGGCAGCCTCTCGACGGACCTGGCTGATCCGGTATAGTGGTCCCAAGCTCGATTCCCCGCAAATTCAAACTCTTTTCTGAGGTCCTGAACGCATGAGATTTATGCTGACTGCCGTTCTCTTCGCGCCCTTCGCCATCGCCGCCGCTGCTCCTGCCCAAACGCCGGCTCCGGCCGCGCCGCACTCACCCACTCCGGCCTCACCCGCCCGGCTGCCCATCCCCGCCACGCCGGGTAAGACTTTCGACCTGGCCTGGCTGGGCAAGATGGTGCGCGTCACCGACCCTCAGATCGCGCCGGATGGCAAGTCTCTGGTGGCTGTGGTGACCCGTCTGGATTATGAAAGCGACCTGAACGTCGCCGAGCTGGCGCTGGTGGACATGGCCTCCGGCAAGACGCGATTTCTGACGCGCGGGCGCAAGATGGCGTCGTTTCCGCGCTGGTCGCCAAGCGGCGACCGCATCGCATTTCTAGCGGCGGACGGGGAGAAGCACAATCAGATTTTTGTCATGGATATGGCCGGGGGCGACCCGATTCAGTTGACGAAAAGTCCGACCTCGATCCAGCAGTTTGCGTGGAAGCCGGATGGCTCGGCGCTGGCCTTCGTGGCCATCGATGAAGCCCCGAAAAAGACCGGAGCCGATCAATTCGACGATGCTTTCGAAGTGGGCGACGGCAGCTTTCTGGATAAGGAAAAAGCCCTGCCGACGCACCTGTGGATGGTTCCGGCGGCGGGCGGAGAGGCCAAGCGGCTCACCTCTGGAACGTGGTCGCTGCCCGTGGCATTTCCACCGGGGCCGCCGGCGTCTCCGATTGCCTTTACGCCGGATGGAGCCAAGCTGGTCTACGTGCGCCTGGAAAACACCTACTCCGGAGACCGGCGCTATTCGTCTCCGCAGGTGCTGGACCTGGCCAGCGGCAAGTCGGAGGCCATCACCACGCACACTACATTTGCCGCGTTTCCGATGCCCTCTCCGGATGGTATGCACGTGGCGTACGTTTATCCGCGCGATGGCGTGGATCGCAATTATCAGGACATCTACGTGGTTGATGGATTGAAGGGCGATGGAGAGAACGTTACCCACTCCATCGACCGCAATTTCTTCCGCGCGCTGTGGACGCCGGACAGCAAGGCGATTGTCACCGCAGCCAACGACGGCGCAACCGCCGGAATGTGGCTGCAGCCGCTTTCAGGAAAGGCCACCCGGCTGGACCTTGGCGATGTGACTCCCAATACCGGCTTCTGGCTGGACGCCAACGTGGGCCCGCGGGGGCAGATCGCCTTCACGGGAACCGAGCCGCATCATCCGGCAGAGATTTACATTCTCGACACGCCGCAATCCAAGCCCCGCCGGCTTACCAGTTTCAACGCCGACTTCGACGCGCTGAAGCTGGGCACAAGCGAAGTGGTGACCTGGCAGAGCCCGGATAAAACTCCGAAGAACTGGACGGAGAATGGCATTCTGACCTATCCGCCGAATTATGTGCAGGGCAGCAAGCTGCCGCTGGTGCTTTATATCCATGGCGGACCCACTTCCTC
>DATKGE010000340.1:0-4885 GCA_035510955.1 Occallatibacter sp.
TGCACCGAATCCCAGGTGGCGCAGGCGGCTCTTGAACTTGCCCGCGAAGGGGACCTGAATCCAGCCAGCGACGCGCGCATTCACGGCCGCCGCATCCATGTCGGCTACTATCTCATCGACAAGGGATTTCCGCAGCTTGCCTCGCGCACCGCATACCACCCGCCGCTCGTCGAGCGGGTACGCGCGCTTCTGCGTACCGAAGCCGACGACTTCTATATCACCGGTGTCGAGCTCATTACCGTCTTCTTCGTTGCCGCACTGATTACGATACCGCTCCCGCACTCTACACTGTTCGATTGCCTGATCGCGGCTCTGTTTCTCGTTCTGCCTGCCATGCAATGCGCCGTTGACCTGGTTAACAATTCCATCACCGCCCTCTTCGATCCCGAGCCTCTGCCCAAGCTCGACTTCACCCATGGCATCCCATCCGAATGCACCACGCTGGTCGCCGTCCCGACCCTGTTGTTGAACGAAGCTCAAGTGCGCGGGCTGGTCACGGATCTCGAAATCCGCTTCCTGGCAAACCGCGACGCCAACCTGCATTTCGCATTGCTCACCGATCTGGCGGATTCAGTAAACAAACCACGCGAGAACGACTCTCACCAGCTTGTCGAGCTTGCCGTCCGGCTCATCGGCGAACTCAACGCCAAGTATGCTTCCCAGAAGAACGGCGCATTCATCCTCCTCCATCGTCACCGCATCTTCAACGTTCGCCAGGGCGTGTGGATGGGCTGGGAGCGCAAGCGCGGCAAACTTCTAGATTTGAACAAGCTCCTGACAGGCGGCTTCGATAGCTTTCCCATCAAGGCCGGGCGAATCGAAGCGCTGCGCAAAGTACGCTACGTGTTGACGCTGGACTCGGACACGCAGCTTCCACGCGGCGCCGCCGCGCGCCTGGTCGGCGCCATTGCGCATCCGCTGCACCAGGCGGTCATCCATCCAACGTTGCGCATAGTCGTTGCCGGCTACGGCATCCTTCAGCCGCGCATCGGCGTCAGCGTTCGCTCCGCCTCGCGCTCGCGCATGGCCGCCATCTACTCCGGCCAGAGCGGCTTTGACATCTATACCCGCGCCATCTCCGACGCTTACCAAGACCTTTGCGGCGAGGGAATCTTTACCGGCAAGGGAATCTACGAGGTCGCGACTCTTCATGCCGTGCTCGACCGCCGCTTTCCGCGGGATTCTCTGCTCAGTCACGACCTGATCGAGGGCGCCTACGCGCGCGCGGGCCTGGCCACGGATATCGAGCTCATCGACGATTACCCTTCGCACCTGAGCGCCTTCAACCGTCGCAAGCACCGCTGGGTGCGCGGCGACTGGCAGATCGCCCAGTGGATATTCTCGCGCGTGCCGGACGAGTCCGGGCGGCGAGCCAAGAATCCCATATCCGATATTTCCCGATGGAAGATCTTCGACAACCTGCGCCGCTCACTGGTTGAGCCATTTACCTTCATCCTGTTCATAGCGGGCTGGCTCGGTCTTCCCGGAGGACCGCTTTACTGGACCATTGTCTCCCTGCTCCTGCTGATTTTCCCCACGCTGGTTCAATTCGCATTCGGACTGGGACGCGCGCTTTTCAGCGGACGCAGAGGCAGCGCCGGCGAGGTGCTTTCCGGCTTTTGGAAATCTGCGCTCGCCGTTCTGCTCAATCTCGTATTCCTTCCCCACCAGACACTTCTCTCCCTCGACGCGATCGTCCGCGCGCTCGTTCGCAGGTTTATTACCGGCGAGCGTTTGCTGGAATGGGAGACCGCGGCCCAGGCCGAGCTCCATGCGCCTGCGCGCACGCCGGTCGATCGCTACCTCGTGCTCAGCCCGGTCGTTGCTTTCGCCGCGGCTGCGCTTGTCTACCTGGCAAACCCTCATCACCATCACGCGCTGGTGGTGGCCGCGCCTATCCTTCTGATCTGGTGCCTCGCACCAGCCGTGACTGCCTGGCTCAATGCGCCTGCGCGCGAAGAGAAGCGGCGGCTCGACTCGGCCGATAAGGCTTTTCTCCACGACCATGCGCTGCGCATCTGGCGCTACTTTCACCAGTTTGGCTCGGAGCGCCACAATTCCCTCATCCCCGATAACGTCGAGGAAGACGGACTCTTCGAGGCGGCCCGCATCTCGCCCACCAATGTCGGCCTGCTCTTGAATGCACGCCAGGCTGCGTATGAGCTTGGGTTCATCACCGCGCCGGAATTTGTCGCATTCACCGAGCGCAGCCTTGCCACCATTGAGCAGCTTGAAAAATATCGCGGCCATCTCTACAACTGGTACGACACGCAAACGCTCAAGCCGCTGGAGGCTTCTCCCTTTATTTCTTCGGTCGACAGCGGAAATTTCATCGCTTCGCTCTATACGCTTCGCTCCGGCGCGCTTGAGCTGGTCGATCGCCCTCTTGTCACCCGCCAACTCTTTATCGGACTGCATACGCATTTGCGGCTGCTGCAACTGGAAGATAGTCTCCCTGCCAGGCCGGCACAGTTCCTCATTCCCGGCGCTGCTGCTTCAATTGCCAAATGGATTTCCTGGCTGCGCGAAGTGGACGCCGGCCTCACCGCGGCCTTCTCCGCCTCTACGACACACAGCGTTGACACGTGGTGGCGCCAGGAGACACAGCGCCGCATCGAAGCGATCCATCTGCTGCTCAGCGACTACGTGCCGTGGCTGCTTCCTGAATATGCGCCCCTGCTCAATCTGCCTGAACTCTTTATCAAGGGCCACGCTGATTCGCTCACCATCGACGATGCGGCCGCATTCGCTGAACAGTTGGATGGGCGCCTGACGCGCGCCAGGCTGGCCTTGGCAAGCAACCCACCCCTGCAGATGTTCGCTGAACAACTTCGTGCGGCCCTGCCCGCCGCCACGCAGAATCTGCGCTCCCTGGCTGCCTCGCTTCGCGCTGTCGCACAGCACGCCGAACGCCTCGCAGACGAAACTGAATTTGGATTTCTTGCCGACCCCGGCCGGCAGATTCTCTCCATCGGGTACGATGTGCGCGCGGAAAGGCTGAACGAATCGTGCTATGACATGATCGCCTCCGAGGCGCGCATCGCCACTTTTCTTGCCGTCGCCCGCGACGAGATTCCCCAGCAGAGCTGGCTCAACCTGAGCCGCGAGCACACGCGCGCCTTCGGGCGGTTTGTTCTTCTCTCCTGGACCGGAACCATGTTCGAATACCTGATGCCGTCGCTGTGGATGCGCAGTCATCCCGACACGCTGATCTCGCGCACCCTCTCCGCATGCGTTCCGGTGCAACGCGACTTTGCTCACACGCTCAATATTCCATGGGGCATCTCGGAGTCCGGCGCTTCGCGCAAAGACGACGCCGGCCACTACCAGTACCAGGCCTATGGCGTACCGCAAATTGCGCTCTGGATCGCAGCCAGCGCCGGTCCCGTCGTCTCGCCTTACTCGACATTCCTCGCACTCGGCGTCGATTCAGCAGCGGCAATTCGCAACCTGCGCCGCATGGCCGCGGCTGGATGGGTCGGCGATTACGGCTTCTACGAGGCCGCGGATTACTCCCAATCGGCCGGAAAAGCCATTCTCGTCCGGGAATGGATGGCGCACCACCAGGGCATGTCGCTGCTGGCGATTCTCAATCTGCTTCACGATAATGCCGTGCAGCGCTGGTTCCATGCCAATCCGCTGGTGCAGGCCACCGAGCTGCTGCTCCATGAGATGCCCGTCAGCAAAACCGTGCTGAGAGCGAGGCTGCAAGAGGATTGTTGAATCAGGCTATCGAGATCGGTCCGGTCCAGCTCCGAAACCGATGAGCGATGACCAGCACTACGCGGACCAGGCTGTCCGATTCGCTCGCCCGGAGGATGTGTACCCCATGTCGGCGGAGATGCCGCGCACGCACTGCAGCAACTGGTTGGCAATGGTGGGCAGTTTTTGCGCGGTTACGCGGAACGACGGACCGGAGATGCTGACCGCCGCTACGGGAAGCCGCTGCGCATCGAGAAGCGGCACGGCAATGCAGCGCAGACCTTCCTCAAACTCCTCGTCGTCCACGGCGTATCCGCGGCGGCGGGTCTTTTCCATCTCCGCTCGCAGGGCCTCGGCGCTCGAGATGGTGCGATTTGTGAAGCGTTCGAAGCGGGTGCGGCGCACCACCTCGTTGGCGCGGTCCTCGGGAAGAAACGCGAGAATCGCTTTGCCCACCGACGTACAGTGCACCGGATTGCTGGCCCCAACGCGCGTGATCATGCGCACCGAGCGGGCGGGCTCAATCTTGTCGATGTAAATCACGCGCGCAGCTTCCATGATGCACAGGTGCGCAGTCTCTTCGGTCTCAGCAACCAGGCGGCGCAGATGCGGCTGGGCGCGGTCGCGCAGGTCATATTGCTCGATGGCGCGATTGCCGAAGTCGAACAGGCGCAGCCCCAGGCGAAACTTTCCGTTCGTGGTTCGCTCCACCATGCGATGCCGCTCGAGAACCATCAGAAAGCGGTGCGCCGTGCTCTTGTGCAGTTGCAGGGAAGACGCCACCTGCGCCAGACCGAGCGGTGTCTCGCTTTCACCCAGCAAATCCAGCACGGCAAATGCGCGGTCCAGGGCCTGAACTTTGTAGGTGCCTTGGGGAGCGGTGTCTCGCATTATGGGCCTCCATTTCGCCAGATGGTGACAATATCAGTTTGCTGGCTTTACATGTTCGTGTCAAGTATTGAGACAGGATTTCCATCCGTGAGACCGCGGTGTCACTGGGTGCAAGACGCCGTCGCCAGGCCGGAACCGGCAATTGGAACGCCATCCAAAGTCGCTGAGGTTTGAAAACAAGAGGAAGCTGCGCGCCAGAAGCCTGCAGGCGTTCTTAAGCCGGCACCACATCCCCTTCGCCCGGCGCGAGAAACAAGTTGGCTTCCACCCCGTGCTGGCGCGTGTAGAGGTC
>DATKGE010000341.1:0-9076 GCA_035510955.1 Occallatibacter sp.
GATCGATGATCCGATGAACTGCACGGACACCGAAGAAAACGCCGGAGACTCCAGTCTCCGGCGTTTTCGTTTTGTTCCGCCATTTTCTGAACGCTGCGACAAGACTGAAAGCTCAATGCATCCCGCCGCCGCCCGCCGGCGCGGCCCCGGGCCGGTTCTTGCTCAGCAGGAAGGCCAGCACCACCATGCCGATAGACATATAAGACAGTTCCATGTAGACATCCTGGTAGCCCTGCATGGCTGCCTGCCGGTTGAGCTCGTTGTAGATGTTGGCCAGCGCCATCCCCGCTCCGTTGGGACCGCCGAAGCTGCCTCCAAAGAACCCAGTCAGCGCATTCACATGCTGCTGATACTGGATCGAAGCCGGCGTCATGGCGCTCTGCAAGTGCTGCTCGTGCCACATCGACCGGCTGGTGACCTGCGCGTTGGTCAGGGCAATCAGGATGCTGCCGCCAATGTTCCTCGCAAAATTGATGAGCCCGGCCACCTGGTTCGAATCTTCTTTCGGCATGCCCACGTAAGCAGCCGTGGTGATAGAGATAAAGCAGAACGGCAGCGGCATCATCTGCACCACGCGCAGCCACGACGCGGCGGAGAAAGTCATGTCGAGCGTAGTCACATTGGCCGCGTAGCGAAATGAAACAAGAAACAATAAAAATCCAACAACGGTCAGCGTGCGCGCGGAGACCTTTCCCGTGGCATATCCTGCCAGGGGCATCATGAACAGCAGCGTGACGCCGCCGGCAGTGAGAGCCAGGCCCGCCGTGGTCGCGGTCCAGCCCAGCAGTTGCTGCATGAACTGCGGCTGCAATACGGTATTGGCGTTGAGCACGCCGCCCACCAGCATCATGAGGAAGCAGCAGATGGCAAAGTTCTTGAAGCGGAAAACCTTGAGGTTGATGAGCGGATCCTTCTGCCGCCACTCCCACCAAACCAGGCCGATCATGCCGGTAACAAAGAGAAAGGCAAAGAAGCAAATGAAGTTGGAGGAGAACCAGTCGTTCTCTTCGCCCTTGTCGAGCATGATCTGCATGCCGCCCATGGCGATGGTGAGGAAACCGAGACCGACGTAGTCCATGCGGAAGAGGCGCGTCCTGTCGGGCTTGATCCACGGTGGATCCTCGACCAGCCGCGTGACAAGAATGAAGGCCAGGATGCCGACGGGAATGTTGATGTAGAAGATCCAGCGCCAGGAAAAATTATCCGTAATCCACCCGCCCAGCGTTGGTCCGATCGACGGCGCAAGCACCGCGACCAGCCCATACAGCGCAAACGCCTGCCCGCGTTTCTGCGGCTCGAACGAGTCCGCCATGATGGCCTGCGCCATCGGCTGCAATCCGCCGCCGCCCGCTCCCTGAATGATGCGAAACAGCAGCAGAAGCGGCAGCGTAGGCGCCGCGCCGCAAAGAAAACTCGCTGCCGTGAATACGGTAATGCAAAAGACGAAGAAGTTCCGCCTGCCCATCACGCTCGAGGCCCATCCGCCCAGCGGCAAGACAATCGCGTTCGAGACCAGATAGCTGGTCAGCACCCAGGTCCCTTCGTCCGTGCTGGCGCCGAGCGAGCCTGCAATGTGCGGCAGCGCCACGTTGGCAATGGAGGTATCGAGCACCTCCATGAAAGCGGCCAGCGCCACCGTCATCGCAATCAGCCACGGGTTGACGCGCGGCTTCCAGGGCGTGAGCAGGGCAGCTTGCGGGTTGGCGACGGTTACGCCACCGGGGGACGGCGCTGCGGATGCGGCTGCGGACAAAAGTCTTCTCCTCCGTCGGTTCTTGGCAACGATTGGCCAAAATGGAATTGGCCAAAACAGATTTGGCCGTAAAAGGTTCGATTGAGCGCGTGTCCCGCGCAGGAGACGGACAACGCCGGCGGAAAATCAAAACGGTATCAGAACTCGCGCTTACATTTCTATAGATTCGTTTTGATGGGTTTGGGGTTCATGGATTCGATTGCAGTGCGATGAATGCGGGCTTCGGCGTCTGCCAGCCGACGAGGGCAACGGCCAGTGCGACAGCCTGCATGGCCACGATGAAGGCGGCGCAGGCCGGCCACTTGCCCATGGCCCAGAAAACTCCGGGGACCACGCCCGCGGCGGTTCCACCCAAGTAATAGCAGGTCATGTAAAGCCCTGCGGCAGTTACCCGCGCACCCGGCGGCGCGGCCACGCGCAGATGGCTCTGAGCCGCAGTTTGCGCGATGAAGACGCCGGACGAAACCAGCGCAAGGCCAAGGATAATCGTCGCGAGCGAAGGCGCAAGCGTGAGCAGAACGCCGGCCATGGAACAGGCTATGGCGCCGGCAATGCCTGCGCGCAAGCCTACGCGGGTAATGAGGAATCCGGCTGCCGGAGTGACAACGAGGCCAACGAGGTACACGAAAAAGAGCGAGCTGAGCGCAGTGGTCGAGAGCCGATACGGCGCGGCGCTCAGGTGGAAGGTGATCCAGGTAAAGACAGCGACCAGGGAAAACAACACGTTGAAACCCACGGCAAATGTGGCCACCAGGCGGCGGCTGCGGAAAAGTTCCTGCATCTGGATGGCGAACGAAGGTCGCGATTCTGAACCGGCGTGCGAAACGAGTCGGCGATGTCCGTGCGGCAGCCAGGCCGCCACCGCGGCAGCCCCGGCCAGCGAGGCCACGCCAAGCGCCAGGAAGGCGATGCGCCAGTTGAACCGGTCGGTCAGGATGCCGGTGCCCACGCGGCCCGCAAAGCCGCCCAGTGCGGTGCCGCTCACATAAAAGCTCATGATGAGGGCGACGCGGTCCGGAGGCCACTCCTCGCCAATGTAGGTGACAAGGACGGCGACAACGCCGGGAACCAGGATCCCCTGCAGAAATCGCCAGAAGATGAGCTGGCCGAGCGAAGTGGAAGTGGCAGCCAGCAGAGTTGGAATGGAGATGCCCAGCAGCGACGCGACGATGACGCGCTTGCGCGCCAGCCGCTCCGTGAGCGCGCCAAAGATGGGCGCCGACAGCGCGACGCCGAGAGTAGCCGCGGAAACGGTTAATCCGACTCCGGTTTTGGATGCATGGAATAGGCGCGTAAACAGCGGCAGCAACGGCTGTGTGCAGTAGAGTTGAAGAAACGGGCAGACGCCGCACAGCGAAACCGCCACAGCAGCCCATGGACTGGGGGATAAGCGCTCAGTTTGGGAGTGGGAATCCAAGGGCTAGGATAATCGATCGCGGCTCAATGTTCCTGCGAGAAACGGTTATGGCGCAAAGAGGCCCGGACTGATGAGTCCGGGCCTCTTTCGTCAGCGCGGCAAAGGGATGAGGCCTTGGGGCGGTATTTTACGGACGTCCAATTCGATTGCCGGGGAATGGACAGCCGCTGAGTCCCCGTAGAGTACCACTGGAAATAGTGATCGACGAGGGAATTCGCTTGTAGATTTTTTCGGGGCAGCCCGCGACGGGTAGAAACGCCGGAAACGCAGGTCAGCGTTTGCTCTTTTCGAGGAGCTTCAGAAAATGACTGAGCTGCTTGCTGTCGACGGCATCGATCGGCGACGCCGGACCACGGTTTGATTTGCCCCGCGGCTCAAACACAAACTCCAGGCCGACGCCGTCGTTACCCCAGCGGGCAGAACGCGCGTAAATGGTGATGGAGCGCTCAGAGGGGGCCTGGCCGATATCCGGCTTGGAAAGGGTCATGCGAATCATGGTACCGAGGTACCAGCGCTCAGTGGTCACCACGAAGAGCCCGGTTGAGCTTACGTCGCGAATTTCATGCGCCTGCGGGGCCCCTCCGGTGAAGAAATGGGCAACCAGGCCGTCGAGCGGTCCTCGCGAAGCTTTCCTGGGATTGGGAGGCTCGGGATGCAACCAGCGATCCAGCCAGCCGCGCTGGGGCTTCGCAGATTTACCCTCAGGTTTCGCGGAAGGCTGTTCGATCGGCGCCTGAGGTACAGGGGCAATTGGAGATTCCAGCGGAACAGAGACGGCAGCCATGCCCGGCTCTTCGCGAACCAGACCGGGATCGGCGGCCCGCTTCGGCTCTTCGCGTACCAGCATCGGGCCCGGGGCGAAACTGGACTGTGGATCTAAAACATCGGCGGCGGCAGCGCCCGCGGGCGGAAGCTGCTCCAGCCGCCACTTCATCTCCTCGGCGCTGCACAGCATCAACCGGTCGCCCCGCTGGGTTTGCGAGGCGAAAATGGAGTGGCTGGGAAGAGCCAGCACACTGGCCGCGGTCGGGCTCGACGTGGATACGCGGAAGGTGGGAAAGAACTCCACCGCGTCCAGCACCCGGTTGTCTGCATCGAGATAGAGCAGGTCCAGCGGGACTCCCGCATCCGTGGCAAGAATGCCGCGAAAGGGAACCATCCAAAGCCCCGCGGCGGAGTTGGGCGTGAGGGTGGCCATCCAATCTCTGAGACTGGCCAGCGAGAAGTCTCCAACAATGATCTGAAGGCCGAGAACACATTCCCTGGTCTGGTTGTAGGCGCAGCTTTGCCCAGGCTCGCCCTGCACAGCCGCCAAATTAGCGGGCGAGTTAGCGGGCCAGTTAGCGGACAAGGAGGAGCGACCCATCGCACGGCGCTCTTCTGCCGACGCAGGCGCCTGCACGTCAATGCGACGAGGCTCTGCCAATTGATCCCCCTGGGCTTCTATCGGCAATCATACGCCAAGGTTTAGGTTTAGGCGCGCGAACAAGGCAAAAATCGGCGCAAACACGTAAGCAGCCTGGTTCCCACCGTCGTGCAAAAGACGGTATAACCGAATACGGGCCCTCTCTCTTCGGGCCCTCACTGCACAAGCGGAGATTGGATGAGCGCAATGCTTCCCCGGAAGGACGGGTCCCGGAACAGCCTGTCCCAGGTCAACCCGCCACCGGCCGGCAAACCAGTAAATTCGCCTCGGCAAGTTCTTTTTGCCAGCCTGGTGGGCACCACCATCGAATTCTTCGACTTCTACATCTACGCCACGGCGGCCGTACTGGTATTTCCCAAGCTGTTCTTCCCCTCTGCGGACCCGGCAACTGCCACGCTGGCCTCGCTGGCGACCTTTGGCATTGCATTTCTCGCGCGGCCCATCGGGTCGGCGCTCTTCGGGCATTTTGGTGACCGCGTTGGCCGCAAGACGACGCTGGTGGTAGCGCTCGCAACCATGGGCGTTTCCACCGTGTCGATCGGGATGCTGCCCACCTACGCGAGCATCGGGATCGCCGCGCCGCTGCTGCTGGCGCTGTGCCGATTCGGACAGGGCATCGGCCTGGGCGGAGAGTGGGGCGGCGCCGTGCTGCTGGCAATCGAGAACGCGCCGCCGGGCAAGCGCGCGTGGTACGGAATGTTCCCGCAACTGGGCGCGCCGATCGGGTTCTTCCTCTCCGGCGGCGTGTTCCTGGTTCTGTCCAAGTTGCTCACAGATAAGCAGTTCTTCACCTTCGGCTGGCGCCTGCCCTTCCTGGCCAGCGCTGTTCTCGTGTTTCTCGGCCTCTATGTTCGCATGACAATCACCGAGACTCCGGTCTTCCAGGAATCGCTGAACCGAAAGGAACAGGTTCGGCTGCCGACCGTCGCGGTCTTTCGCCACCACACCCGGGCGCTGGTCGCCGGGACGCTGCTGTGCATGGCCACGTTTGTCCTCTTCTACTTGATGATTGTGTTCGCGCTCAGTTGGGGCACCACCGCGCTGGGAATTGACCGCGGCAGGTTTCTGGAGATGCAGCTTCTGGACACCTGCTTCTTCGCCCTCATGATTCCAGTGTCGGCGATCCTGGCCGAGCGCGGCCGGCGCAGCGCCATGCTCTGGATCACGGCAGCCATCTTCCTCTTCGGGTTCATCATGAAGCCCATGTTCGTCGCCGGTGAGGGCGGCGCGCTGGGCATGATGGCGCTCGGCCTGGCGTTGATGGGGCTCACCTACGGCCCGCTGGGGACCGTCATTTCCGAGCTGTTTCCCACGCCGGTGCGCTACTCGGGCAGCTCGCTGGCGTTCAACTTTGCCGGGATTCTGGGAGCGTCCTTGGCGCCCTACATCGCCACCTGGCTGGCCAGGAACTATGGCCTCCAGTACGTGGGCTACTATCTTTCAACCTCGGCCGTGCTGACGTTTATCGGACTCCTGGCCATCCGCGAGACCAAGGACGACGACTTGGGTGCGGGCAACGCCTGAAACAGGGATCCTCATCAGAACTTTGCCTTGAATCAGAACCATGCCTTGAAAGGGCACGGCCGGGTACCGGGGTACCCTTTGGGCCGGGGTGCTGTGCCGGACGCGGACTCAATACGGCTCTGGCTTTAGCCACTGAGGGAACGCAAGCTGTGAAAATACATTCCCTCGGGGGCTAACTAGGCTGCGGAAAACTCGTTGGGCGGTAGGCCGGGACTGGTAGGCCGGGACTGGTAGGCCGGGACTTTAGTCCCGGCACAAAGCCAGCAGAATCAATCAGGGCTTTAGCCCCTGAGGTATGCTTTTCGCAATGTTCGTTTGAACGCAAACCTTTTTCCGCAGCCTGCAAAGCCCAGCCCCTCGTTCGGATCATTGCCGCCGCGCCTGAAGCCGCGCCCTTTCAAAACCACACAAAGCCGGACTTCCAAGATTCGAGTCGATCCTACAGACCAGCCGCCATCTCGGCCAGCTTCGCGACGGTGTTCATGTTCCGGGCCGTGCCAGCCTTGGCGGCTGGGATTTTGAGCTTAGATTCGCCTTGTCCATCAGGGTAATAAACGTACATCTCGCGCTGGCCTAGACGAAGCTCTTCGTTGATTTTTCCGGACGCGTCCTTCAGAGCATCGGCTGCCGGAGGCTCGTCAAGAAAGATGGCGACGCAGCGGTTGCCGGGCATCTCCGCAAAGGGATTGCAGGCCACGACCGCGGCCATCTCCTCGGCCGTGCGGACGAGGACGCCAACCGGCTTACCGAAATAAGCGGCGAGGCCGACGTTGAGGACAGCTTTGACCTGGGACTCGCTCTTGGCAGACTGAAAGACGACGTTGCCGCTGGCGATATACGTCCGAACGGACGTGAAGCCGGCTGCTTCGCACATGATCTTGAGTTCGCTCATCGGCAGCTTGCCGGTCCCACCGACGTTGACGGCGCGCAGAAGTGCAATGAATGCCTGCATGACTTCCTTTTTACACCGGAGAGGCCGGCGGGGGGCGATATAAGCTAGTTGCAGCAGATGACTCCCCTTCCCCACAAGCCGCCGGCACGCGGCATGGAAGCTTTCGCCTTCCGCGACTTCAGGCGGTACCAGTTGGCGCGCGTCACCGCCATCCTGGGAGCCGAGGCGCAATCGGTAGCCGTGGCCTGGCAGGTCTATTCGATGACCCATCGCGCCCTCGACCTGGGCTACACCGGGCTGGCGCTGTTCCTGCCGGGGCTTTTGTTCCTGCTGCCCGCAGGCCACGTGGCCGACCGCTTCGACCGCCGCCAGGTCATTCTGGTGTGCTACAGCCTGCAGGTCCTGTGCACCACTGCTCTGCTGCTGCTCACGCGCGCCGGACTGCACAGCGTTTACCCGATTTATGCGGTCCTGTTTCTGGTCGGGACGGGACGCGCATTCTCCGGCCCGGCCAGCTCCGCGCTTATCCCCCACCTGGTTCCCGAAGAGCACTTTGTGAATGCGGTCACCTGGGGCGGCGCCATCTTCCAGTTTTCCAATATCACCGGCCCGGCGTTGGGCGGCCTGCTGTTCACATTCCCAATTGCACGCTTCGTACCCGATACGTCCCTTGAAGGCGCGGGGATTGTTTACGTCTTTACGCTGGGCACGCTGGGCTGGTTCCTGGTGCTGGTAGCAACCCTGCACGCCCGGCCGGGCCGCATGGAGCATCGCGCCGCATCGCTGAAAGTCGTGATGGCGGGCTTCCAGTACATGATGCGTTCTTCGCTGCTGCTGGGCGCCAGTTCGCTGGACCTGTTTGTCGTTCTGCTGGGCGGGGCCACGGCGCTGATGCCGATTTTCGCGCATGATGTCCTGCACCAGGGGCCGCGCGGCCTGGGAATGCTGCGGGCAGCTCCCGCTGCCGGTGCGTTGACCATGAGCCTGCTGATGGCGCGCTTCCCGTTCCGTCGGCGCGCGGGCCTGCGGCTGTTTGTGTGCGTTGCCATCTTCGGCGCAGGAACCGTGGTGTTTGGTCTCTCGCACAGCCTGTGGCTTTCCCTGGGCGCGCTGGCCGTGGCCGGAGCAGCGGATACGGTCAGCGTGATCATTCGCGGGTCGCTGCTGCAGCTGGGCACGCCGCCCGAGATGCGCGGCCGCGTCAGCGCCATGAACTCGCTGTTCATTGGCGCATCGAACGAATTGGGCGAGTTTGAGAGCGGCCTGACGGCGCAGTGGTGGGGAGCGGTGCGGGCTACGGTAGTGGGCGGCGTGGGTGCGCTGGCCGTGGCGGGCCTGTGGGCCATGCTGTTCCCCCGTCTCCGTCAAGCCGATGAGCTTACGTCCCAGGCGCTGCGCGGGCGCTTCTCGGAATCCGCGGAAAAGGAAAACATCGCTGGCGTCTAGTGTCCGGTCTCCGTAGTTCATATCAATAAAAGACCTGTCATCCTGAGCGAAGCGTACTTCAGCGGAGCCGAAGGACCTGCATTTGCGACACTCCTTGGCCTGAGACTCTGCCTCCGAGAAATGCAACGAACTTTAGATTCACCACACCGGGCTGTAGTCCCGCCTTCATCGTTTCGGGCTTTCCCATTGCCCCGATTTCGCAGAGGCGAAGATGGCTTCAATCACCGCCATGTTCCCAATCGCGTCTTCCACCGGCACGGGCACTTCTGTGTTTTCAATGACTGCCTGTGAGAACGCATCGCCCTGCAGCGTGTATTGATCGCACACTGGAAACGTCTCGGTCGTCATTCCACCGCCGAACAGATCGCTGCCCGAGTCAATGAACAGCCGGGTCGGCCGGTCCGGCGGCGCGTTGAAGGGGATCTCGATCTCCATGCGCCCCCGCGTTCCGAAGAAGTGAATGCGCTGATAAGGAACCATCTGCGTGCTGCAGGTAAAGATCGACTGGCCGCCGGGAAAGTCCAGAATTGCCGAGGTCAGACGGTCAACGTGAAATTCGGGATCGCGGTCGACCAGGCCGATCGCGCGCCTGGGCTCCTGCCGAAACGCATAGCGCGA
>DATKGE010000342.1:0-11232 GCA_035510955.1 Occallatibacter sp.
GCGCGCAGACGCTGATGCCATGCGAGAACCAGCGCTACAAGCGCCGTGAGCAGTGCCACGCCGGCCATGGAGAAGAAGGCATTCTTCCAGCCGTAAGCCACCGTAATGCGCGCCACCGTATCGCCGGAAAGCCAGCCCGCCAGGTAGCCAACACCGTCAATTACCCCCGCGGCGGTAGCGCTGCCGCGCTTGCCGCCAAAATCCATGCTCATGGCGCCGGCCAGATACGAGTAAGGCCCCAGCAGCAGAAAGCCCACCAGCGTCACCAGAAGCACCGGCGTCCATTGGCTGGCGTGGCCTGGGGTGCGCGCCAGCACTACCAGGCAAACCGTGCTGGCCGCCATGCCGAACACCAGCACCAGGTTGCGCCCGTTGAGGCCGAGCTTGTCGCTGACCACGCCGGCCAGCAGAACGCTGATGCCGCCGAACAGCGGAAACAGCGCGCTGCGCGCTGCGGCCTGACTGGCGGAGAGTCCGACGAACTGCACAAAGTAAGTCGGCGTCCAGAAGTTGAAGGTCTCGCGCAACAGCGTGGTGCCGAGAGAAAGCATGCACACCAGCCAGAACGGAAAGCTCAAGAACAGCGGACCAAGAATTGCTTTCAGGCCGGGATGCGTTTCGTTCTTGTGCTCGCCTTCGGCTCCATATACGTTGAGTGGATTGGCTTCGGGAGCGGGAAGGCCGCGTTCCTCCGGCGACTCGCGCAGAAGAATCAGATTGGCCACCAGCAGCACGGCCAGCGATCCCGCGGCAGCCAGAAATACACCGCGCCAGCCCAGGCCAAAGGCCATCAGCCTGCTCATCACCCAGCGGCAGGCTGCGTCGCCGAACAGGTAGCTCAGGCTCAGCACAGCCATCACGGTGCCGTAGGTCGAGTAAGAAAACCAGCGCGAAGCCACCTTCACCAGCCCCACCCAGCCCGTGGATTGAAACAGCCGGTTGCCCACCCAGGCCAACGTGAACATCGGAAACCCGCCGCTCAGCACAAACACCAGCGTGAACAGAATGGAACCGGCCATGCCGCCGAGAAAGTTGCGCCGGCCGCCGAACAGATCAGCCATCGATCCAGAGATGAACTTGCCCACCGCATACGCCATTGTGCCCGCGGACGCGATGAATCCCAGGCGCACCTGCGCCTCGCTGGCCGTGACGCCGTGCTGCGCCAGGTCGTGAATCAAGTCGGGCAAAACGACGGAAAGATTGGAGCGGCAAAAGTAGTAGCCCGAGTAGCCAACGCCAAGCAGCACAATGGTGGCCAGATGCCAACCGGTGAAGGCGCGCTGCGGAACCGGCTGCTCCAGCGGCGCTGCCTCGGCAACTGCTTTTTCTTTCCCCTGCACATCGGCAGACTATCACGGAGACGCAGCGGGCTGGATCAAACGGAATCCCATATGCAGGACCTGCAGCGATCTACCGGAGCGCTGCACAAATTCTTCGCGAAAATTACCGCGTTCCATACTTCCGCACGCTCTTCATTTGGGAAAATCACAATTCATAGGCGAACAAACAGCATCTCTTGCGTCAATTTTTCTTGAAAGGATTTCTCATGCGCGGGCGTTATGAGGCCACAATACTCTCTCTGCCGATTGCGCCTTACTTTCCCGTCCCTTCCGTGATCGTCACAATCTGGTCCACTCCCGTCACGGTGAAATGCTCTAGCTTGCCGCTGGGCCAGTGCACTTCGATTGCGTCTACGGTCGTCGCCTGGCCGAGGCCGAAGTGCGGCCGCGGATCGCTTGTTGAAAGATAGCTCCCGCCGCTGATCACATCGCCGCGCTGCTTCATGCCGTTGGCCGTCACATACACAGTTGCGCCCACCGCGTCACGCGGGCTTTTCGGACCGCCCACCAGTTTCAATTCCAGCCAGTGGTTGTGATCAGGATTCACATTGCGCAGCAGGACCGGGTGGCCGTCTATCACGTTGATCACTGCGTCGACTTTGCCGTCGTTGAAGAGGTCGCCAACGGCCATGCCGCGCCCGGCGATCACGTCTGCAAGTCCCGTTCCCTCGACCGCCGGAACCGCTTCGAACTTTTTGCCTTCAAGATTGCGGAAGAGCATGGGCCGCTCCGCCCAGCTGGTGCCCCAGTTATATTTGTCGGCCTCTGGATAGACGTGCCCGTCGTCCATCAGCAGGTCTTTCCAGCCGTCGTTGTCGTAGTCGATGAACGCGTCCCCCCAACTCAGGAAGGGAACGGAGACCTCCGCGATGCCCAGTTGGTAGCTGATGTCGGTGAGGTTGCCGTCGCCCTCGTTGCGGTAGAAGGGCTTGTAGTCGTCGGAGAAAGTGGTATCGAAGATGGCGAGTTGGCCGTTATTCTGATAGTCGCCCACTGCTATGCCCATGGACGCCGTCTCGCGCCCCGCTTCGTTCAACGCAAAACCTGAAGCGTAGCTGACATCCTCAAAGGTGCCGTCGCCTTTGTTCAAATACATATAGTTCGGCGTCGAGTCGTTGCCCACTAGCAGGTCCACTTTGCCGTCGTTGTTAATGTCGACGAAGACCGCACCCAGTCCGTAGTAGCCAGGCTTGTCGTCCACTCCGGCCTTCTCGCTGACGTCGGTGAAAGTCCCGTCGCCGTTGTTGTGGAAGAGGTGGTCGGGTTCGCCCTTCAAGCCGCGCGGCCCGCAGGCAACGGATTCGCCGCGGAAGGTGCAGAAGGCATTGTTGCCGGCGTTCTCCCGGCTGTCGGGCGGGTTGTTCCAGTCCCAGTGAATGTAGCCCGCCACAAACAGGTCGAGGCGCCCGTCGCCGTCGTAGTCGCCCCAGGTGGCGCTGCTGGACCAGTTGCCCAGCTGCACGCCGGCTTTCTCAGCCACGTCGGTAAATGTGCCGTCGTGATTGTTGTGGTAGAGCCGGTTCTTGCCAACGTTGGAGACAAAAATATCCGGCCAGCCGTCGTTGTCGTAGTCGGCAATGGCCACGCCAGTGCCCCAGCGGTCGTTGGTCACGCCGGCCTTGGCCGCCACATCGGTAAACGTGCCGTCGTGGTTGTTGCGGAACAGGGCCGCGTGCGGAGCGGTCGCCTTGCCAGTGAGCGCGTCCACCGTGGACCCGTTGACGACGTAGATCGACAGCCAGCCGCTGTGGTCGTAGTCGATGAGGCCCACGCCCGAGCCCTTGGTCTCGACCAGGTAGCTCTTCGACGGCGTCCCCATCTTATGCGTCCAGTGTGTCAGCCCGGCTTTCTCGCTGATGTCCTCAAAGACGATGGGCCCGGTCTTGACGAAGCCGCCCGCGGTAATTGGGCGGTGCTGCGCGTCAAGAACCGGTGGATGCGGGCTGCCAGCATCCTGGCCGGCGGCGGTTTTTTCACTGGTTTGCCCCTGCGGAAAGGCGACGGGAGTTGCGGCTTGTCCATAGACGAGGGCGGGAATTCCCGCCCCCAGCAGCAGGAGAGTGGTCGTACGAAGAGCTGGGAACATGGCAGCAAGTATACGGGGCAGGGTGGGCTCAAGTATCGACCGAAAGGTGGAGTGCGGGCGCGCCGCCCATAAGCGCTAACTTAAGCAGGGGCGGTAAAAATCGACCTTGCAAGCCGATTTATTCCGGCGGCTTCCGAGTAGCCGACTATGCGCCCAGGAGGAGTTCGGGCCTACTGTGTGTGTTGACGAGGATGCAAGTCCACCTTCACAAAGCGGGGGAAGTAAAGACTCATGTCCTTGGCGACTTTCTCGTCCGGTCCGTTTGCCGCATAGGTGAGGATCAAATCCGCGCCCTTCAATTCCGCATGGGACTTCCCCGCATATACAAACGCATCTGGCGCATCGGATTCCGGTGGGCGATAGATCATCGTTGAAGCGCTCCATGGCCCCTCAAGGTTCTCCGCTCGCCGCATGACGATGTCGCTTGCGCCGAACCCTCTGCTATTGATTTCAAGAAAACCAGTCGCGCTTGGATCGCGCTGCACGCTCGTCTCTGTCCCGACCGCGAGTTGGATCGGCCGGCGTCCCGACGGAGCCGTTTGCCAGCCTCCGCCCGACCACCACTCCAGCGGCCCGAACTTGCCCCTTGCAAGCGTCTCCACCGCCAACCGCACCACATATAGATCATGTTCAGGCTCGCTCTCGCCAAAGAAATAGACGAACCCGCCATCGCGCAGCACTGCCGACGCCATGATCACCGAATCGCTACTCTCCGCGGCAGCTTTCAACTTCCAGGCGCTTGGCTCGTCGTCCGGATTGCTCACCCAGTAAGCATTCCAGCCCAGCAACTTGAAACCGAGCGAATCCTTCGCGGTGTCCGAGGCAATCCGGCCAGAGAACAAGAGCAGCCTGTTCCCGATTCGGATGCCAGCACTGGGCCACATCCATGCCCGACCTTCCGATGCAAAGACCTCAGAAGGCTCTCCCCTCCTGGTCCGCCAATAGAACTTGATGGTCGCCTGCGACGGATCGTAGCCGGACTGAATCGCAACCGTATTGTGGACAAATGCCGCGTGTCTTCGATCATCTCCCGCCTTCCGAGCAACAAACGTGTCACTGAATATCCAAAGCACACGGCCATTGCCAAGATCGACCGAATAGGCGCCATCCGCCCCCAGCCACCGAGGATCGGAGTGGAAGAGTTTGTCCGCATCGAGCCACGGCGTCCCAGTTTGTGCAGCAGCAAGCGACCCGGTACCGATCACGAATAAGAGAAGGGAAAGAGGGCATAATCCGACGCGCCACAACCCGCCTTTCTGGCGACGCTTCCAAGCCGACGTTAGGAGAAATGGCATGGTGCCATCATAACGGCCATCTACGAATCCGGTCTGCCGTAACCGGCACAGCTCGATCCAAGTTGGATCACGGACAATCGGGAAGGAATCCAAGCTTACCTTAGCGCTTATGGGCGCGCCACCCGCCCACCACTTCCGTGGCTCGCAAGTGCACCCTACTCCTCCCCCATCTCATACGGAATGCCAAAGCGTCCAATTTGAATGAGCGGCTTGTCACCCGGCGGCCAGATGTGCAGGCTCTCCACGCGGGTCGTTCCGGCAATGCGATGTGCGTCCGCGTTTCCGACCGGCGTTCCCGTCGCCGCGTCATGGAAATGAACGCTTAGATCGTCTCCGCCTGCGGCGCGCGTCCAGCCAAAGACATACTCCCCGGGCTTCAGCGCAACGCCACCGATCCGAATGGGAACCTGCACCAGCAGATAGTGCGAGTACTTGCCATCCGCCGAGTACCCCGCCGTCAGCAGCACCACGCCGGCAATGAAGCGCCCCCTGCTGTCGACAATGCCGGACGCGGTGCGCAGTTCTGTCTCGATGTGTTCCTTCTCGACAGGCGCCCGCGCCGGCAGCAGCGACGCAAGTTCCGCATCGGTCGCTTGACGCCAGGTTGACTTCTGAGCCGTTGCAATCGAGCAGGATAAAAGCAGAACGAGTGCCAGAAGAATCGTCTTTTTCATGATTTTGGTTTCCTCAAGGATTCCAGCGGCACAATGCCGCGTTGAATGGCCGCCGTGGCCGCCTGCGTGCGATCGGTAACGCCCAGCTTGCCCAAGAGACTGTTGATGTGGGTCTTTACAGTTGCCTCTGAAATCTCCAGCTCGGTGGCAATCTCCTTGTTGCTTTTGCCGTGAACAATCTGTTCCAGCACATCGAACTCGCGCGGGGTCAGTTCCTCGGTGCCCATGCGCTCGGCCAGCTTCTCTGCAATCGCCGGCGGAATATGCGACTTGCCCGCATGAACCGCACGGATGGTCGCAATCAGCTCTTCGGTGGTCATGCCCTTCAGCAGGTAAGCGCGCGCTCCGGCCTGCAGCGCGCGATAGATATCCTCGTCGCCGTCGTAGGTGGTCAGGACAATGAACCGCGCTCCCGGTGTCTCCATGCGCAGCCGCTGGATCACGTCCACTCCGCCCATGCGCGGCAGCCGCAGGTCCATGAGTGTAATGTCCGGCTGGTGCTTGCGGAACTGCGTGATGGCTTCCACGCCGTCCGCGGCCTCAGCCACCACCTCCAGACCCTCCACAACGTTGAGCAGCGCCACCAGCCCCTGCCGCACCACGTGATGATCCTCAACAACCATCACGCGAATCGATTCCTTTGTCACAGTTGCTCCTTCATCTGCGCACTCGCTTCTTTGCGCACGCTCACGCACAGTCTGACCGTCGTTCCGCCGCCTGGTTCGCTGGTTATTTCGAGCTTGCCGCCGATGGTGGTCGCGCGCTCGCGCATCCCGGTCAACCCATAGTGTCCCGCCGCCGGCGCCTCGCCGGGCGCAAACCCCTGTCCGTCGTCGCGAACGTCGAGCGCGATCTCCTGCGACCCGTACTCCAGCTGGACCAACAGCGTGTGCGCCCTTGCATGCTTCCTCACATTATGAATTGCCTCCTGCGCGATGCGGAGGATTTCGCGCTCCGTGCCGGGAGGAAGCGGACGGTACGCGCCGAAGATGCTGAAGCTAGACTCCAGCCCGTGATTGCCTTCCGACTCGACCATGCGCCTCAACTTCACCGGCAGCGTGGTCTCGCCAGAGTCCTGCGAACGCAGCGCCCAGATGGACTGTCTTGCGTCGGCCAGACCTTCGCGCACATAACCGCGAGTCAAATCCAGGTGCTTTGCCGCCGCGTCCACTTTGCTCAAGCGCAGCAACTCGGCAAGCACCTCCAACTGCACCGAGATGCCCACGTATCCCTGCGCCAGCGTGTCGTGAATCTCCCGCGCAATGCGGTTTCGCTCACCGAGCACGGCGTTGAACTCGCGCTCCGCTCGCTTGAGCCGAAGGCGTTGCACCAGCAGCACCAGGCCCACGAACGCCAGAACCAGCAGCGCATAAAACCACAGCGTCTGGAAGAAATGCGGCCGCAGCTTGAATTCAAGCGCCGCGCCCTCCGTGTTCCAGACGCCGTCGTTGTTCGACGCTTGCACGCGGAACGTGTAATGCCCTGCCGGAATGTTGGTGTAGTAAGCAGTGCGGCGCGCGCCGGCCTCCGTCCAGCCTGGATCGAAGTTCTCAAGCATGTAACGGTAGCGCACCTTCTGCGGCGCTACAAAACTCAACCCCGCGTAGTCGAACTCGAAGTGCACATGTCCCGCTGGAATTTGCATGACAGAATCCGCTGCATGCAGTGCCTGGGGAATGTCGTCGATGGCGAAACGCTCCAACGCCACTCCCGGCGGAACCGCATTCACCGGGAAGTGCGCCGCGTCTACCTCCACCAGCCCCTTGGGCGTGGCGAACCAGAGAAGCCCATCCCGCGAGCGCCACGCCGACGGATGGCTGTTGGTGGCCGTCTCCCGGCTGCGCAGACCATCCGCAGGCCCAAACTCCATCCATCGCGAGCATCCTCCCGGCTCTACGCCGATGCGCGGCGCAAGCGTCTCCGGGCAGTCGCCGCGCGCTATTCCATTCCCAGTCGCGAACCATAAATGGCCGGTCTCGTCCTCCAGAATCGCGTGGACGGCCGCTTGCCTCTGCCCATTGAAGCCCTCGCCTGCAGCCGTGATCCTCTGCCCATCCCACAGGTTCCACCCGTGGTCCTGCGTCCCAATCAGGAGTGTCCCATTGCGGCGCGGTAACAGCGCCGTCACCACGTTGCTGGAAAGCCCGTTGGCGGTGGTGTAGTTCTCAATCTTGCCGCCGTGCAATCGCGACAGGCCGGCAAACGTGGCTATCCATAAATCGCCGTGCGCATCGCGGGCCATTGCGCCCACCAGGTCGCTGCCCAGTCCATTCGCGTGGGTTAGGGTCTCCATCGTTGCGTTGGACGCCGGCGCGCCTGCATTCAACCAGTGCGTCAGCCCGCGCCGCGTTCCAATCCACAGCGACCCATCGGCGTCCACTAGCAACGAGCGGATAAAGTCGTCGGGCAGCCCATCGGCGGAGGTGAACGAGGTAATCGCGCCTGCGTGAATTCGATTCAGCCCATCCGGGGTGCCGGCCCACATATCTCCATTCGGCGCGGCAGCCAGCGACAAGATCACATCGCTGGTCAACCCGTTGCGCACCGAGTAGATCTTCACAGCGCTGGTGCCCGTTCCGGCCGGCCCTTTGTCGATCGCATTCAATCCGCCGCCACCAGTTCCCACCCACAGCGTCCCTGCATTGTCCTCCACCGCCGTAGTTGTAGCATCGGAAGACAGGCCATCTCGTGCGTCCAGCGTCCGGAACCGCTGGTCCCTCAGGATATGCAGGCCGTCCGTCTCAGTCCCAACCCAGATGTTGCCCTCGCGGTCTTCCATCAGCGCCAGCACGCTCGCCCGCGCCAGCGGATCGGTCACCGGCAGGCGTTGCGCTTTCCCATCTGTCCACCGCGCCAGCCCGGCATTCGTTCCAATCCAGAGGCTGCCTTTGCGGTCGAAGAAAAGAGCCTGGATACGAGTGCCGGGAAGTTCGCTGCCAACACCGAGTCTGGCCGCGAGATCGCCGCCATGTAGCACCAGTGCGGTCGTCTTGCTGGCGATCGCGGACATGCCCCGGAGTGCCTGAACAAAGTCGACGCTGCCACCGGCAATCGGCGGAGCCATATGCGCGTGCTCCCAACGACCCTCCCGGTAGATCGACAGATCCTCCCCGGCCGTCACCCAAATCTCGCGCTGCCCGTCCGACGTGACCGCGGAGATGGCGCCCGCCGGAAACTTCGTGGCGGCCGTGCTGTCAATAAAGCGACCTTCCTCGAAACGCGCCAACCCCTGCACGGTCCATGCCCAAACTACGCCGTTCGATGACTGCACGATCGACCGAATCCCGTTCCCCGGCAGCCCGTCTTTTGTCGAGAACGCCGTCAGCGCCCCGTCTTTCCACCGCGCCAGCCCGTCGCTGGTCCCAATCCACAGCGAGCCATCTTTCGCCGCCAGCAAACACCGCACATCGTTTCCCGGCAGCGCAGGGCTCGAATTGCGATCGAAGACCTGAAATCCGACACCATCGAAGCGAACCAGGCCGACCTCGGTCCCCAGCCACACAAACCCGTCCCGCGTCTGCGCAAGCGCCTGGACCGTGTTTTGCGGCAGGCCATTCTCCATGCCCCAGGCCTGGCGTCCATAACTGGCCAGCGGCGTCGACGGTTCCAGAGTCAATCCCTGCGCCGCGCACCCCAGCAGCGTGGCCGCGACAATCATGCGGATTCCAAGGGACGGTGCAAACGCAAGCGCGCCTCGTGGTCGCAATAGAGGTCGACCCGCAGCAACGTTCGAATTGGCGCAACTTTGGACCACGAATCTCGACAGAACCTGTCTCAGATAAAACCGGGCTTGCGGATGAGGCGCACCGTACCCGGAAGATAGCTTTCCGGCCGGTAAGAAGCGCGAGGCCAGTGGGTCGATGCAACCAGACTACCGCACAAAGACTGAGGCCAGTCTCCACCCATTGATGGAGGCCCACCTCACTCCAATGACTCAAGACACTCCATTGGCCTGGAGATACGCTTGGATCACTCCTGAATTGGTTCCTGACCTGGTCTCCAAGGTTCGGTTATCGGGTGGCTGCTCAACTCGCTTGGCAGCCACCCGATTCCTTTTTGCGGCGCTCGCTCGCGCCCTCGCCAATCAGCCCGTTCCCCTCGCCTGTTTTATTCGCTCTTGATCAACGTGGCCCGGTTCTTGACGTAGGTTACAGTCCAATTCTTCCCATCCTGGTCGTAGGTCACGGTGCGGTCGCCTTCCTTGTCGCCGTCGGGATGCATCTTCTGGCCGATGGCCATGCGCGTCTGCAACTCGCTCATGCCCGGCTTCACCTGGTGGGCGTCAATGGCCGCCCACACGTCTTTGGGCCAATAGTCGTAGATGGTGTGCGGGTCGTCGTAGAAGAACAAGGCGTCGGCGAAATAAGCCTCCTGGTCGCCCTGCATGGCCCCGATGGGAGTGGCAAAAAGCTCCTCGTTCCCCGGCAGCGCAAATACAGCGAAGGCCTGCCGGGTGCCATGTTCCAGGCTGTCGTCCTCCTTGGGGGGCACGCCTGCCTTGACGATCTTTTTCACGTCCAGCGGTTGCGCCGCGGGAATGAGCCCCGCGCGTTTGCCGAATTCGACCTGGCCGGCCAGGTACGGGTAGTAGGGCATCGTGTAGCCGTTCTTCATCCACACGCGGGTGTTTTCAAATTGCTTCAGATCGTCAAAATGCTGCGGGGAGAGCTCACGCACCACGGCTACGTCGTCCTTGCTCACGGCCTGGGTCGTCTCATTCTGCCCGATAACCCCTGGGTCCTGCCGCTGCTTCCACACGGAAAGCAGGTAAATTCCACCGATGGCCACCGAAATGAGGGTTGGAATCAGGATCTTCTGCCAGTTCTTCACGCATGCTCCTCGCCGGCTTTCCCAGTCCTACGCATCCTGCTGGGCCGGGAGCCAATGATTTTACCGGGCTCTGGCTGTTTTGATGCGGCTCTCCACGCCGCCGTCAACTTCGGCCGGTTTATATGACCACTGAGCTGCTCTTGACAGGGTGTATCGGCAGACTTACCATGAGCCGGTGGAAACGATACCAGTCCGCCTCGTTTCTTCCGTCCGACCCATCCCGCCGCCAGCGAACCATCCTGGCCTTTGAGTTCCGCCCCAATGGAGGTTCCATGCTTCGCGTCTCAAGATTATTTCTGCTTGCCTTGTTGATTCCTTTCATACCCAACGCCCGCGCCGTAGCCCAGACCATGACTGC
Source organism: Occallatibacter sp. (assembly GCA_035510955.1). GTDB lineage: Bacteria > Acidobacteriota > Terriglobia > Terriglobales > Acidobacteriaceae > Telmatobacter. The sequence continues at coordinate 10,584 of DATKGE010000342.1, forward strand.
CCCGGACATCACACAGCAACCCACCCTGTACGTCGTTCCCTATGCCCACCTCGACACCCAGTGGCGCTGGGAATTTCCGCAGGTGATCAGCGAATATCTGTTGAAGACCATGCGCGTGAACTTCGACTACATCGACAAGTATCCGCACTATGTATTCAACTGGACGGGTTCCAATCGATACCGGCTCATGAAGGAGTATTATCCGGCCGACTATGCGCGGCTGAAGCAATACGTGGCCAAAGGCAACTGGTATCCGGCCGGCTCTTCGGTAGAAGAGGGCGATGTGAACCTGCCCAGCGCGGAATCGATCATTCGCCAGGTTCTTTATGGCAACACCTACTTCCGCAATGAGTTTGGCAAGGCCAGCGCCGAGTACATGCTGCCGGACTGTTTCGGATTCCCCGCATCGCTGCCCACGATTCTGGCGCACGCCGGAGTGAAGGGCTTTTCGACGCAGAAGCTGAGCTCAGCCTGGCAGCCGGCGCCGCTGATCGGCGGCCCCGACTCACCGGAACAGACGCCTGAGGGAATTCCGTTCAATGTGGGCGTATGGGAAGGGCCGGATGGCGAGACCGTGCTCGCGGCGCTGAATCCAGGTGGTTATGGAAGCCGCATCCGCTCCGATTTAAGCAAGACGCCTCCGCCCGTG
>DATKGE010000343.1:0-5394 GCA_035510955.1 Occallatibacter sp.
ATCAGCTTCGTTGGCTCCACGCCTGTGGCCCGGTACATCTATGAGACCGCAACGCGCAACGGCAAGCGCGTGCAGGCGCTGGGCGGCGCCAAGAATCACATGCTGGTTTTGCCTGATGCCGATATTGCCATGGCTGCCGACGCCGCTGTTTCCGCCGGTTACGGCGCGGCCGGCGAGCGATGCATGGCCATCTCCGTCGTTCTGGCCGTGGGCAATGTCGCCGATCCGCTGATTGCTGCAATACGAGAGCGCGTGGCCCGCATCAAGGTCGGCCCCGGTTCGGAGCCCGCCAGTGAAATGGGCCCGCTCATCTCCCGCGAGCACCGCGATCGTGTTGCCGGCCATCTCGACACCGCCGTTACCGAGGGAGCAACGCTTTCGATCGATGGCCGGCTCGACCCGGCGACGCATACCAATGGATTCTTCCTTGGGCCCTCGCTAATCGACAATGCAAAGCCAGGGATGCGCTGTTATGACAACGAAATATTTGGCCCCGTGCTCAGCGTGGTGCGCGTCGCCACCTATGCCGAAGGCCTGCGCCTCATCAACGAGAATCCTTACGGCAACGGAACGGCCATCTTCACGCAAAACGGCGGCGCGGCCCGCCAGTTTCAATTCGATGTCGAAGTGGGCATGGTGGGCGTCAATGTGCCCATCCCCGTTCCCGTTTCGTACTATAGCTTCGGCGGATGGAAGTCTTCGCTCTTCGGCGATCTGCACATGTACGGTCCCGATGGTGTGCAGTTTTACACCCGCTCCAAGGTCGTTACCAGCCGCTGGCCCGACCCCGGCGCGAGCAAGGTGGACCTGGGATTTCCGCAAGTGCGTTAGCGCAGGGCTGGGACTCGATGCAAACGCGCCGCATGCCGGATACAAGCATCAATCTGCGGTGATAGCATTTGGAACATTGATTTAGGAGAATGCGCAATGAGCGATATCGCAGAGTTGAAGACACTGACGTCGGAAGAAATCACCACCATCACGCGGCAAACCAATTACGGTACCTGGCGCTTTCAGAAGACGTGGAAGCCGTTGCACATTGCCGACGCCGAGGGCTGCTGGTTCACGGATGGCGCGGGCAAGCGCTACCTCGATTTCAGTTCGCAGCTGATGTGCGTGAACCTGGGCCACAAGAATCCGCGCGTGGTGGAGGCGATTGCCGAGCAGGCGCGCGAGTTGGCCTATGTGGCGCCGGGCTACGCGACCGATGCACGCGCTCGTCTCAGTAACAAGCTGCTTGAGGTTTTGCCCGCGGGTCTGGACAAATTCTTCTTCGCCACCAGCGGAACCGAGGCCAACGAGGCGGCCTTCAAGATTGCGCGCATGGTTACCGGCAAGACCAAAATCATTTCGCGCTACCGCTCTTATCATGGCTCGACCATGGCGTCGATTGCGGCTACAGGCGACCCGCGCCGCTGGGCCATGGAACCGGGCGGCAAGGGCGCCGGCTTTGTGTTTGCGCCGGAGACAAACTGCTACAACTGTCCCATCAAGCACACTTACCCAGGCTGTAACATCGCCTGCGCCGATTACATCGAGCACATGATCCGCAACGAGAGCGACGTGGCGGCCATCATCATCGAGCCCGTCGTGGGCACCAACGGGGTTCTCGTTCCGCCGCCCGAATATTTCCCCCGCCTGCGCGAAATCTGCGACCGCTATGGCGTGCTGATGATTGCCGACGAAGTCATGGCAGGCTGGGGCCGCACCGGCAAATGGTTTTCGGTGAATCATTGGAACGTGACGCCCGACATTCTGGTTACCGCCAAGGGCATCACTTCGGCTTACGTGCCGCTGGGTCTCTGCGCCACGTCGAGACAAATTGCCGACTACTTCGAAGATCACTACTTCTCGCATGGCCACACCTACGAGGCGCATCCCATCACGCTCGGCCCTGCCGTGGCCACGATCGAAGAGATGCAGCGGCTTAATCTCGTGGAGCGCGCAGCAGAGCTCGAACCATACGTGCGTGCGAAGCTTGAGATGCTCAAGGCGAAGCATCCGTCGGTGGGCGATGTGCGCGGCCTGGGCCTCTTCTTCGCTGTCGAGATCGTGAAGAACCGCGAAACCAAGCAGCCATTCAACACCATGCTCGACAAGGTGGAAGGCAAAGCCCTAGTGGTGGATCAGATCGCTGCGAAGATGATGGCGCAGGGCATCTCCATTCAGGCCTGGGTGAGTCACTTCGTTATCGCGCCCCCATTGATTGTGACGAAGGAAGAGCTCGATCTTGGCATCGCCGCGCTCGATGAGCATCTGGCGATTGCCGACGCGCTGGTGGAATGAGCCGTCAGCGCGCGACATGCGTGTAAACAGCGGGCGCGACCAGCTTCATCAGCGCAACGTACACGATTCCGGAAGTGAAGAAGCCGACGAACCACGCGTAGTCGTAGAGGAAATGCAACGGCTCGTAGACCAGGCCAACCAGCGCAATCGTCACTCCCAAAACGAGTGCCCCAACAGCGCGCGGATTGACGCCCTTCGTGTAGTGGTATGCTCCCTCGCGATGATAGAGCGAGTTGACATCCAGCACGGTTTTGCGGATAAAAAAGTAATCGCCGATCATGATGCCGGCGACCGGACCAAGCAGCCCGGAGTAGCCGACCAGCCAGCCGAAGATGTAGGCGTCCGGCGTGGCCAGCAGCTTCCAGGGGCACATGGCGAGACCCAAAAATCCCGTGATCAAACCCCCGGTGCGAAAGCTGATAAGCCGCGGATACAGATTTGAAAAATCGTTCGAAGGCGAGACTACATTCGCTCCGATGTTCACGTTCAGCGTGGCAATCAGAATGGCGATGAGCGCAACGAAGGCCACGACGGGCTGATGGAATGCGCCGATCAGCAAGATCGGATTCCAGATGGGATGACCGAAGAGCACCGCCGACGCCGAAGTGACGGAGATGCCGACGAAAGTGTAGAGCGTCATCGCGACAGGGAGTCCGAACGCCTGTCCCCAGGCCTGCGCTGTCTGCGATTTCGAGTAGCGCGTGAAGTCGGGGATGTTGAGCGCGAGCGTGGCCCAGTAGCCCACCATGGCCGTGAGCGAGGGAAAGAAAACGGCGAGAAATGCGCTTGTCGAGTGGAACTGGCTCGGCGTTGAAAGCATGGAACCGAAACTCCCTGCTTTTATGCGCACCCAGATGAGCAGCGCCGCGGCCATAACGAACATGAAGGGCGCGCCGAAGGCCTGCAAGTGGCGGATGGACTCGACGCCGCGCCAGACCACAATCATATTCAGCAACCAGAAGCCGAGGAAACAGGCCCACATCGCGCCCTCCTTCGCCGCCGCGGCCGGCCAGATGACGGCCAGCATGGAATGAATCGCAGTTCCGCCGATCCAGGACTGAATGCCGAACCAGCCGCAGGCAACAATCGCGCGCAAAATCGCGGGCAGATTGGCTCCGCGCACGCCGAAGGGCGCGCGAATAAACACCGGAAACGGAATGCCGTATTTGGCGCCTGCATGCGCGTTGAGCAGCATGGGAACGAGCACAATCAGATTGCCCAGCAGCACGGTGCCCACCGCCTGCTTCCAATCCATTCCTTTGGCGATGAGCGACGAGGCAAGCTGATAGGTCGTGATCTCCATGGACATGGAGAACCACAGGGCGATGTAGTTATACGTGCCCCAGGTGCGTTGCGAAGGCTTGGTCGGGGCCAGGTCGCGATTTGAGAGGGACGGGTCGTTGCTGCTCACGGCTCCTCCGTTGCGGGCCATTTTCCGCGTGGGCCAGGTGAACGCGGGCCATCGCTTCAGACCTTGAAGCAGCTCTATTTGTTTTTCACCACACTCAGGGTAATGTTGGATGGATATTGCGTCGAGTGGTGAACCTGGTTGTGAGCCACCACGCCCGCCGATTCATCGTAGTTATTCCCTCCCGTATTCAAGTTACGGTCGTAGCGCGGGAAGTTACTGCTGCTGACTTCAATGCGTAACTCGTGGCCGGGCGCAAAGTAGTTACTCGTCTCCATCGGCTGAAAGGTAACCTTGTATACCTTGTCCTTCTCCATCCACACCGGCGGTTTGTCATATCCCTCGCGATAGCGGACGCGCTGAATGTTTTCGTCGATGTTATACGCAGTGCCGCCCGGCATAACTTCAATCAGCTTGACGGTAAAGTCGGTGTCCTTCGCGTCGCTCGAAACATAGAGAGTCACATCGACAGAGCCGGTAACTTCGATGCCTTCCTTCAGCGGCCCGGTGCTGTAGACGAGGATGTCGTCGCGGGCCTCCATGCTGCGCTGGTCAATCGCGCCGGGCTTCAAATTGGCGCCCATGCAGCAAAACCCTCCGCCGTTCGTAGTCACCGGATTCATGGGGTCGTAGACAAACCTGTCGGCCGCGTCCTTCTGCTCCGGCTCGGTCAGCAGAGCGCCATCCCCATTGAGGGAGTTAGCATGGCCGCCGCTGGATAAGTAATAGGTAACAGGCTTGGCGTCCGCCGGCGGCCACATGTCCGACGACTGCCACTTATTGCTGCCCATGGTGTAGTACTGGACCTTGGGAGTCTTGGCAAGCAAGCCATTGTCCTGGCCCTTGAGGAAGTGATCGAACCAACCGAAAGTCAGCGCATCGTAGTCCAGGCGCGCGTCGCCCAGGTCGCGCTCGCCCACCACGGTGTGCTCCGTGGCGCGCTTGTAACTGCAATGCGGCATGGGCGCAATCACTGCATACTGCTCGTTGGCGATGGCAGGGTCTGCAGTCTTGCGAACGTAGTTGTAGGCGGCCAGGTTGGGACCGGTGCTGATGTCATACCAGGTCATGAACCAAAGGCCGGGAATGTCGATGCGCATCGAGTCGTTCCACAACCCGCCTTTGTACCAAGCAGGATCGTTGGGTGTACGCGAAATCATCCCGGGTTGGCCGGAGGGAGTCGTGTCTGCAAAGATGCCGTGCTGGCTGCCGACTGCGGCTAGAATGTCTTTCTCCGGCAGGCGCCACAAGGCCTTCGACCAATCGACCGTCGGCGGATTCGCGGAAAGGTCGTAAGACTTCGCGGCCGTTTCCAGCGCCTCCCGCGACATGCCCGCGGGAAAGTTGGGCTTGCCGTCATTGGTGGAAAGCCCGTAATCGTAGAGCCACGGAGCAAACAGCATCTGCACCGCGCCGCCGCGGAACCAGTTGCCCTGCTCATAGTATGGCCCCACGCGGCCCACGCCGGCGCCGAAACTCTCCGGGATGAACGTCGCCAGCGCCTTGTTGCCGCGCGAAGCCACGTTCAATTGCCACTCCGCCGTCGACGAGCACCCGATCAGCCCGACCTTGTCCGCCGACCAGCCCAGCCCGCCCATCCAGTCCAACGCATCGTCGGAGTCGGTCAGCGGCGTGCCCAGAATGTCATAGTCGCCCTCAGAGAAATAGCGGCCGCGTTCGTTCATTTCCACGTAGGCGTA
>DATKGE010000344.1:0-16544 GCA_035510955.1 Occallatibacter sp.
AGCGTGGGCGAGCACATCACCACCGACCAGCAGGCCACGGTGCAAGATCGGGTGGCCGCCTGGCAGGCCGCGCATCTCCATCTCACCCAGTAGAAGGTCAGGATCTCCGATTCATGGTCTCCGCACCTTTCTCGCCGGTCCTTTGTCGCCAGGGCCACCTTTACCCATAGAGCCGGCCTTTCGACCGGCTTCGGGCCAACCCACAGAGTCTTCGCGCAGAATCGGTAGCTGCTCGTTCATCGGTGCCCGACGAGTGAGCTGGTGGTTTCCGACGTCGTTGTCTGTTGGAGAAAGAGTGACTGCCGGGTGGCCGGTTAACCGACCGTAACCCACTCAAATTAGCAATCCGGGCTGTGGCCAATCGACCGAATACACAGCTAAAGATGCGGCAGGCACCCGGTTCGCAGCCATCGAATTTGTCGGCATTCAATGCGGTGTAAGCTTCGTCAAACGTCTCGACGAGACAATGGGCATTTGTGGGCAGTTTCTCCGCGAGTCCTTGACAAGAGAGAGGCGAATGTTCGGGATCGGGCGAGTTCTCGACCGAAAGAATGACGACATCGAAACCTTCCAATTGCTTCTTCAATGGCGGAATCACATGTGCTGGCGCAACTAACTGTGGACCCGGCGAAAAGGGACGCCAAACACTGTCGGCAAGCTCTAATTCGTTCGCCTCGTAATAGAACAATTTTGTACCTTGAAGGTCGATGGATTTTTCCCGCGCGACGCTTTTTGGTATGACGGGGAATAATCCAACATGCAATTCCCCCTTGTGCCAGCAGGACAGCGCGGCGAACGCCCAAACTCCTGCGAATGTTCCGAATCCGGCAGATGCACTCAAATTCGTCGAGCGCCGCCCTGGCCACTCAAAGGGGAATACCACCAGCCGCAATCGACGTGAGATTGTTGTGGGCCGCGGCGCAATCGAAATACCATTGCGAGATTACGCTGGGATTGTTGCCGATTACAACGTACTTGGCGATTTTCAACCCTTTCACCACGGGTCCCGTTCCGGCTAAGACGGGCGCCTTGAGGTAAGTAGTGATGTAGTGGTGGGCAAATCCGGTTACCGAAGGCGCCATGTAGAGGAGCCAATAATTGGGCTGGAGCCAGGGGTTTATTGCTTTCGGATCTGGCAATGGGGGGAGGGGGAGGGGTGAGTCCGGCAGTACGATGATCGCTGTATCGGGGCTTACGGAATTTAGCGAGTAGACAGTGGACCCCCCTAAACTAGAATAGTTACCGGGGGTGCTCCACCAGGACTTTAAGTGGTTCAGCGATTTGAACGCTGCGGGCAAAGGGCCGTTGTTCGGGGCAGGCAGAAAGCCGCCGCCGGATTTGTAAGTCAGCAACGCATCGCCGCTTAGAGAGATTCCGACTGTGCTTCGGTGTACACCAAAATCAGGCATGTAAAACCATCCCTTCTTCCCGGACAATTGTGTCCGGATCGCAATGTCCATTGCAAGCGAATCGAACTTCTTTGGGCTCCGCCAGGCAACGCTCGAATCTGGATGGAATTTTCGATTTGCCTTTCGGCTGCAAACCAATATATCCCCGTTTGCCTCCGCTCGCAATCTTTCTTGCATTGGTTCCAAAGCCGAAGACCCGGTCGTGCGCCACACGGCCTTTGCCGCGACCAAGAAGCCATGATTTGCCCCATTTTTGGATCACCTCGGGGGAATCAAAGAACCACCAGCAGCTGTGTTTCCAGTAGTCAACGAAGTCTGCAAAGTTATCGTTCACGCAGTCGTTCACCGAATAAGCATCGAGAACCTGCGGCGGCTTGTTCCATCCTGAGCTGCCTTCAGTGCGCTTCGCCAATATCGCCCATGGGAATCATGTGGCACCAGTCTACCGCTCCGAGTGGCGATGATCACGGGTTCCGGGCGGATGGTCGGCAATCCGTACAGAACCCTGCTTTTTGCCCCCTGGATGGCTCCCGGTAGGCCGAAAACCGGATTGGAGACGGTTTGCCGGTGACTCAGCAGGAACCCCGAATCCTGATTACCCAAAAAGCGACGGTTCTCCCGACAGCTTCTCCGCACGCACGAAACCACATCTTTAGAAATGATTTGCGTAAGCTATCATTTTGGTCATGCCTTCTGCAGTGGAATTTATCGTCCACCACTATATCGCCTGCCTCGTCACAATCTTCCTGCTTACTAACGTCGTGATCTTCATCGCCCGCCAACCGATCAGCGCAAAGAAAGCTGCGAACTGGCCCGTAGCTGAAGCGATAATCCAGTCGGTCCGTATCGTCTATGTACCCGCCGGGAAAACCAACTATCCCCTCGATGTGGGCGATTTCTCCTACACCGTCAGCGATGAGTATTATTCCGGAACGCTGGCTATTTCCAGCTCGTTTTCTACTGGTCATGCTTTGCCAAAGGATTTGGTAGACCAGAAGATCCAGGTGCGCTACAACCCGCGCAAACCGGAGAAGTTTTCGGTCCCGCAGCAGGAGATTGGGGGCTTTCTTTTGGATACGTACGACGGGGCTGGGCGGGACGAATACCCCATTGACCTCAACATCGATAAGATCTGAATACGCCGTCCCGGATCCAATTCTCGACTAAGTTTGATATCGCGGACGTATCGTCGCCCAACCGGAAATTACATAAGAGTTAATATCGCCACGGCTGATACCTTACCAGTAATTTCCGGATGGCCGGTTACACTCCCGGAACCCGTGATTCGTCTCATTGAGTCATTCGGCCGATACCCCTTGCTGGGCATATTTCTGTCGACCTGCTTGAAACAGTGGAGGCAACTGAGACTAGGGCGAAAGTGCCTTAGCGATGTCGATCCACCGCGTGTTGGTCCAGTCGTCCCGTGGATCGGCAGCGGCGCGGGCGAACATCCAAAGCCGCAGCCGCGCAGGATCGACCTCTGTCAGATTAGCAATCAGCTCCACAAAACAACCGGGGCTCCGGTGAAGACGTGTTTCGCAATTCATCAAGTGCTGGACAGGATCGTAAGAGCGATCACCCACGAAGGGCTTTGGGTCAATTGCCAACCAGGGTTCCCTTTCAGCACGTAGGACATTGTCCGCATGGAGATCGGTAGCCAACAGCACATCAGTCGGCGCGGGTCGCGCCAGTTCTTTCATTATGCGTAAGCCCTCAAATACGAGTCCAGCATCCGGCCAGAGGTGTCTTTGCGCGATAGTCTCTTCGCACCAGAAATCGATCATCTGCGACAGATGGCGAAAATCGACCAGACCAGGCACTTCCGTGGAGGATTCCCAAACCCGTCTGAGGACGCCCGCGATGATCACATCCTGATCCGGCTCTGGTTCTGAACGAAGAGTGGTCCCTGGAAGACAACGTTCCAAGAGCATCGCACCGGAATCATCGTCCGCTTCAAGCAATTTGACCATCGACCTCCCGCTCCAATACCTCAATCCCTGGATCTCGTGTTTGCCTTCCATGTGAGGCATCGCAAGCTTCAGAACCGCTTGCGTACCATCGACGCGGACCACAGGACAGACCCATGAGCACGTTCCGCCGTTATCGAATGGCGTCTCCAGACGGAGGAACCAGAGGGCTATTAACTTATCCAGTAGCTGGGGCAGCGTGTCGAGCCAGATCTTTCTTTCTTGAGCCTTTTGACAATTCACAACGAGTTGGGAAGGGAGAATCATTTACGCGCATAGTGTACCGGCAAAAGCCAGCTATTCATCAGTCTGATTGTTCTGGATGTATCGTCGGCTATCCGGAAGTTATTGCCAATCTGGATTGGTCCTTCGGAGTTTTCTGGCGACGTTTCTCGAGGCCTGTGCCTACGGCGGTGGGCATTGCAGAAGACGTCCCGCAGGGGCTAAAGCCCACATAGTTGTTGCGGCTTGCGGCACGGCTGAAGCCGTGCCCTGACACAAGGCCTTCCGGGGTCGAAGCCCGCATTGATGCGTTCGGCTTTGTGCGGGGGGTGAAACCCCCGCCTCCCTCCGGAAACTTCCGACCGGATCAGAGGTAATCTGCAGACGCGGAAAGGCCCGCTTGCGCGGGCCTTTCCGCTTGCCTTGAATTGTATGTTGCCGTTATTTCTTCTTGGTTGCTTTCTTTGCTGCTTTCTTGGCAACCGCCTTCTTGGCTGGGGCTTTCTTTGCTGCTTTCTTTGCCCCGGCCTTCTTGCCAACAGCTTTCTTCGCTGCCTTCTTGGCGGGCGCCTTCTTTGCTGCTTTCTTAACTGCCAACGGTTTACCTCTTTTGATGGTTTTTCCGGCGCTCTTCTTGGCCACAGCTTTCCTGGCCTTTCCGCCCTTTGCGCCGGCTTTCTTTGCGGCGGACTTCTTCGCGGCCTTTTTGGCCACAATCTTCTTGGCTGCTGCCTTCTTTGCGGGAGCCTTTTTGGCAGCCTTCTTGACCGGGGCTTTCTTGGCAACCTTTTTCACCGGCGCCTTCTTGGCCGGGGCTTTCTTTGCGGTGGCCTTCTTTTTGGCCGGCGGCGCAGCCGGTGTTTCAACGATTATGAAAACGGCTTCTTCCACGACGCCCTCATCGTCGTCAGAGGAAGTGAGCACGCTGGCGGTTTCGATTTCTTCGTCTTCATCGTCGAAGTCATCGTCGTGGTCGGGGTCCAGTTCCTGCGGTTCCCCCTCGAGGTCGCCGTCACTCATGGCATACATCCTGAACACTTCTTCCATCCCATTGCCTCCAGCGGTTGCCGCTGACGTTGAATTTTGTTTTGCTTTTCGCGATACGCGCACACACGCTTCGCGCGCGGAAGCGATTGTATCAATAGCTTGCACGCAAAAGCCAGCAAAACACAAGTACGTAATGAGACGCAAGCCTAGATTTTGTCACTGCGCTGAAGATTTTTGCTGCGCGGCTGGTTTGCTCGCGTGCTTTTTCTTCGTGCTCGCAGCCGCGCCCTTGCCTGCGGCAGTGCTGGTGTGAGACTTCTGTGGGGTTTTGCTTCCGGCAGGGGAGGCCGAAGATGGTCTTTTCGACGAAGGCGCGGCGGGTGTATGCGTGGAAGCCTTTGCCGGTGCTGCCTGCGGGGCCTTTTCGTTGGCCGATGTGGCGGTTCCGCGGCGATGGCCAGGCACGGAGGCGGTCGCGACCGTGGGCTCGGCTACGTGAAGGCGGCGGCCGGGCTCAACCTTGACGCCGCTCATCTTGTTCCAGCGGCGCAACTGGGTGAGGGAGACGCCGAAGCGGTCGGCGATGGTGACCAGCGTATCGCCCTTGCGAACCACGTAAAGCACCATGTGCGTGGAAGACGAAGCCACGGGAGCCAGCGGGATGGCCAGGGCTTCAACGCCTTGAATGCTGTCAGACGGCCGAAGTTGGTTGGCGCCGGCCAGCGCGGACTCGGAGACGTGGAACTGGCGGGCAACAGAGGCCAGCGTGTCGTCGGCGGCCACGCGGTGGTAGCGCCAGGCGTTGCGCTTGGCCTCGGGGATGGCGGCAATGCGCTGCTCATAAAGCGTGGCGGCTCCGGCGGGGAGATGCAGGTCAAAGGAGGCGTCGGGCGGCGTGACCATGCGCAGCAGGCTCGGGTTGAGGGCGGTCAACTCATCCATCGGGGCGTCCACGATGTCGGACACCAGGCGAAGGTCGACCGAGTAGTTGATGGTCACGGTGTCGGTGAGCAGGGGCGGGTCGAGGGTAACCTCGTCAAAGCCGTACTGCTTGGGGTTGTTGGCGATGATGATGGCGGCGAGAATTTGCGGGACGTAGTTCTGGGTCTCGGTGGGCAGTTCGTGGCGCTTGTAGAGCTCCCAGAAGTCGGCGTAGCCGGTTTTCTGGACGGCGTGCTGGATGTTGCCGGCGCCATGATCGTAGGCGGCCATGGCCAAATACCAGTCGCCCAGCTGGTCGTAGAGAAACTTCATGTAGCGGGCATAGGCGCGCGTGGATTTCTCGGGATCGAAGCGCTCATCGGCATAGATGCTGCGGGCCAGGCCGTAGAACTTGTCGTTGGGCATGAACTGCCACATGCCTCCGGCGTGCGACCTGCGATTCATGGCGCGGGGATTGAAGCCTGACTCGGCCACGGCCAGGTAGATAAGATCCTGCGGCACGCCTTCTTCGGCCATGACGCGCTGAATCATGGCCTTGTAGCGGCCGGCGCGCTGGAAGGAGTGAAGCAGCGTGTTGTGGCCGCGCGCGGTGTTGGCGAAGAAGTTGATATAGGCGGCTACGTAGTCGTTCACCATCAGCGGCAGATCGGACTTGGTGGTTTTCAGGTCGGCGCGGGCCTTGGCGACGATGTTGGGGTCGACTTCAAACGTTACGTCGCTGGCTGCCTCGGAAGGCGTCGGTTCTTCGGGGGGCACGAAGCCGTTGCCCTTCTTGAGGGCTTCCATTTCGAGGGAGTTGACGCCGTCGACGACGCGGTCGAATTCATCCTGCAATCGGGAGTCGGCCTTGATGTCGATACCGCTCAAGAGCATGAGATCGACGGCGCGGTCAAAATCGGCTTTGGCATTGGACAGGTCTCCCTTGCGATAGGCAGCCTGGCCCTGGGCGTAGGCCTGCTCGACTTGCTGGATAAGCACAGCCACGCGCTGCTGCTGGGCGGTGGGTGGCGGGGGTGGTGCGGGCGCGGCAGTTGGCGAGGCCTGCTGTTGTTGCACAACCGCCGGAGCGGTGGCCTGGGGCTGCGAACCGGGGCCGGCACTGCGCGGTTGCGAGGGCGTGCACCCGGCCAGCGAAGCGGCGAGCAGGGTGAATCCGAAATGACGATAGCGAGACGAGCTTCTATGCATGAATGATCGCGCCTCCCGGGACGCTGGCCCGGCCGGGGGTCAGGCCACGAGAGACACTATGCCGATGATAAGCTATGACCTGGAGGGCATTGCATGCAGCAGCCCAAGAAATGCCCTCTCTAGCCAACCCCGCATGGACGCCCGCCTGCTTCGCAACTTCGCCATTATCGCCCACATCGACCATGGAAAGTCGACGTTGAGCGACCGTCTTCTGGAGTTGACCGGCTCGGTAACCGGGCGCGAGATGCAGGCGCAGATTCTGGACGACATGGACCTGGAGCGGGAGCGCGGTATCACCATTAAAGCCCATGCCGTGCGCATGATGTACAAGGCCCAGGACGGTGTTACCTACCAACTGAATCTGATCGACACGCCGGGCCATGTGGACTTCAGCTACGAGGTTTCGCGGTCGCTGGCCTCCTGCGAGGGTGCACTGCTGGTGGTGGACGCCAGCCAGGGCGTGGAAGCGCAGACGCTGGCCAACGCCTACCTGGCCATCAATCATGGCCTCGAAATTATTCCGGTGATCAACAAGATCGATCTGCCCTCGGCGGACATTCTGCGCACCCAGGAGGCGATCGAGAAGGCGGTCGGCCTGGACGCGACGGACGCGATCCCGGTGAGCGCAAAGACGGGTCAGGGCGTACACGAGGTGCTGGAGGCGATAGTGCACCGGTTGCCGCCGCCGACGGGCGATCCGGATGCGCCGCTGCAGGCGCTGATCTTCGATTCCTGGTTCGACGCCTATCGCGGGGTGATTACGCTGGTGCGCGTCATGCAGGGGACCATGCGCAAAGGCCAGCGGATCCGGCTGATGTCGAATGGAAAGTCGTTCGAGGTCGAGTCGATGGGCGTGCTGATGCCCAAGCCGGTGGAGATTGGACTGCTGACGGCGGGCGAGGTGGGCTTCTTTGCGGCCACCATCAAGAATGTCGGCGACACCAAGATCGGCGATACGGTGACCGACGATACGCGGCCGGCAGCCGCGCAGTTGCCGGGCTTTGAAGACATCAAGCCGATGGTTTTCGCGGGGCTCTACACGGTGGACTCGCATGAGCATACGCTGCTTCGCGATGCGCTGGAAAAGCTGCGGCTCAACGATTCATCCTTTTTCTTTGAGCCGGAGAGCTCGGTGGCGCTGGGCTTTGGGTTCCGCTGCGGGTTTCTGGGCCTCTTGCACATGGAGATCATCCAGGAGCGGCTGGAGCGCGAGTACGAGCTGGAGCTGATCACGACGGCACCCGGCGTGCGCTACCACATCAAGCTGACGGACGGCAGCGTGATCGAGGTGGACAACCCATCGCGCTGGCCGGAGCCGACGAATATCGATGAAATTCGCGAGCCGGTGATCACGGCGAAGATTCTGACCAACGAAGAATATGTCGGCGGGATTTTCAAGCTGGTGGAAGAAAAGCGCGGCAGGCAGTTGAACTTCGAATATGTGACGCCGACGCGCGTGATGCTGACCTACGAGCTTCCGCTGAATGAAATTGTGCTGGACTTCTACGACCGGTTGAAGTCGATTTCGCGGGGGTATGCGTCGCTCGACTATCAACTGGCCGGCGAGTGGGAGTCGCCCATGGTGAAGATGGACATCCTGGTGTCCGGCGAGCCGGTGGATGCGCTGTCGATCATCGTGCACCGGGACTTTGCGTATGAGCGCGGGAAGCTGCTGGTTTCGAAGATGCGGGAGCTGATTCCGCGCCAGCAGTTCGAAGTGGCCATCCAGGCGGCGATCGGGTCGAAGATCATTGCGCGCGAGACGGTGGCAGCGCTGAGAAAGAATGTATTGGCAAAATGCTACGGCGGGGATATCTCGCGAAAACGCAAGCTCTTGGAAAAGCAAAAGGAAGGTAAGAAACGGATGAAGCGGATCGGGAAGGTGGATATTCCGCAGGAGGCGTTTTTGGCGGTGTTGCGGGTAGGGGAAGACCAGCAGAAGTGAGTAGAAAGCAGTATCTATGGAGATATTTTGTTACGTGGCGTTCATGGGCAATTGTGGAAAGCTCACAATCGGCTGGCTGAAACCGGCTCGTGAGTCAGGCGTTTGCGGGGCAAGGTCGGACCTGAATTTGCCGTTGATAAATAACGGTTTAAATCGCTTAACAGAAAGAAGTCGTAGCTGGCAAGAGGAGAAATGGGAATTTTTGCCGGCAATCGCGGCGAGTAATCCACAAAATTTTCCACAAGGAAGACTGATTGCTGCGCTGATTTATTCTCAAAGCGGACAGAAAGATTTGCCGAGTTGTGGTAGAGGTAGAAATCCAAGACAAAGAGCCCCGCTCGGCGGGGCCCTTTTTGCGCTCTTGAGTTCGGAAATCAGTGGGTGACGGGAGGCTTGGGCGTCGGCTTGGGAGCCGACGGAGCCGATGAGCCTGCTGGCGGGGGCGGCGGAGCGGGTACGCCCGACTTGACGTTATAGGCTTCGACAACCTGATTGGTGATGTTGGTAGAGTCCACGGCGAAGAGAATCGGGTTCTGCTGCTGGGAGAAGTCGAGAACCAGCGTGTAGCCCTGCTGCTGGGCGTAGCTTGAGAGCACGTCGTAGACCTTCGAGGCCAGGGTGTTGTACATCTGCTGGGCTTCCTGGCCGCCTTCGTTGCGCAGATCTTCCAGATCACGGTCGAGCTTCTTCTTCTTCTCGTCGATGGTCCGGGCCTGGGAGGCGCGCGCGGCCTCACTGAGGGTGGCGCCCTGGGCCTGCAACTGCTTGGTCAGGGTCTCGACTTCGTCGTTCCGTTCCTTGAGCGCGTTTTCCCTGGGCTGGAACTTCTTCTGCAGGTCAGCGAAATTGCGCTGGCCCTCGTTGGTCTTGGCCACGGCTACCTGGAAGGCGATGACGGCAATCTTGGCGGGTCCGGCAGGCGCCGCGGATGCGGCGGGCGCGGCAGGGGTGGGCGCAGTCTGTGCGGCTGCACCCAGGGCTAAGCCCGAGGCCAGCAAAGTGGTGAGTACAAGCGAACGCTTCATGTGAATGGGAAACTCCTTCAGGTTCCTTGGGCGGCTTTTCTGTGCGGCAGTCCAGCACGGAGGCGGGAGCAGGCCAGTGTCTCCTATGCAGCCTCCCGGTCCTTTACCAGCCCAGCAACAAAACCGGAGGGAGCGAAGATGAGGAAAAGACGCGGACGGAGACGGCAACGGAACAGGCTCGATTATAGGAGGGCCGCGTCGGGAGCGTCAAACCATGGAAGGTCGGGGCTGCATGCCGTGGCAATGCAGATTTCTTCTTCGGTGCGCAGTTGAGGCTCTGCGACAATGCGAAACTTTCTGTCGAGGAGGGCGCCAACCCAGGTCTCAAAATCGAGACCTGGGGCACCCACTTTCCAACAGGAGGAAGGGGACAGGCCTTAGTGGGCGGCGGGCGTCTTGGGAGCGGGCGCCGGAGCCGAGGGTATGGACGCAGGCTGCGGCGGAGGAGCGGGTACGCCTGACTTGAGGTTGTACCCATCGACAACGGCCTTGCTGATGTCGGTGCTGTCGGCGTGGTAGAGCACGACCGGGGCCTGCTGCTGATTTTCAGTGGCGTCGATCACCAGAGTGAATCCCTGTTGCTTTGCGTAGGCAGACAGAACGTCAAAGACCTTGGAGGCAACTTTGTTGTATTCGTCGTTCATCTCTCCGGTGAGATCGGTCTGCGCGTCCTCGGCGAAGCGCTGCGCCTGCTTCTTCTTGTCGTCGATGGTCTTGGTCCTGGTGGCGCGATCGGCGTCGCTGAGCGTGGCTCCCGAGGACTGCAACTGCTTTTCCAGTCCGTCGATCTCATCGGCCAAGGTCTTGAGCTGGTTGCGCTTCGGCTCGTACTTTTTTTGCAAGTCGGCATAATCGCGCTGGAATTCGTTGGTCTGGCTGACGGTGGCCTGGAACTCGATGACCGCCACCTTGGCGGGCCCAGCCGGCGCCGGTGCGGCGGGAGCGGTGGCGGGCGAGGTTTGAGCGGCGGCGCTGAGGGCAAGCCCCGAGGCCAGCGTAAGAACGAGTGCAAGGGAACGCTTCATTTGAATGCAAAACTCCTTCAAGCTGCTTTGACGAAATTCCTGTGTAGATGTCCGCGGTCATTCGACTCGCCGAACCTGCGCCTCCTGTGAAACCTTACGTCTCTCTCTTGGGGGTTCCGCGCCGGACCTGGCAGCAGAGAAAGGAAAAGACGCGAGCGGAGACATCAGCAGGAACTCATTGAATTATAGGGGTGCGGGGTTGGGGAGGTAAAGCGGATCGCGGTTAATTTCGCTGCGTTTGCCCCCACCGCCGGACCCTGTGCCGCGGGCAAGGCTGGGCTTGTGCCGCAAGCGTACTTCAGCGGTGTCGAAAAACCTGCATTTGGTCCGCTCATTACAAACCAGTCAGCCCTGAGGCAATGGTACGAACTTCGGAGACCTAGTCTCTGGTCCCTAGTCCCTAGTTCCTGGTCCCTATTGCGGGATCGGCAATATCGGCGGCCGCGCCGTTCCCTGCGCCTGCTTCTGCGTTTCCATCTCGCTCACCAGCATCGCCGGAGCAACGGCGCTGACCGGGATCGTTCCCGACTCCGCGCCGCACTCGCCGTTGAACACTTCGCTCTTGTCGCCTGTGGCCAGAATCCGCTTCAGCGCCGCCTGCGGCGTGCCCACAATGCTCACGCCACGCACCAATTCATCCGGACGGCCATCCACATACACCCGGTAAACCACCAGTGGAATCACCTGAAAAGCCTGCGGAGAACTGCGCGTGGTGACCGCAAACCCGGAAGAAATATCTTCGAAGTAGAGTCCATACGCCTTGCCCTGCTTCTTGGCTTCCTCGATCAGTTGTTTCCTCAGCTCGGTCTCCGGTTCCATCTTCGTCGAAGTCACAATCAGGTTGCCCTGCCGTCCTGTCGGCACGCGCCCCGTCTGCGCTCGGCCGTGGCCGTTCGAGTCGGCAAAGCTGGCAATGGGCAGGCGCGACATGAGGAATGTCTTCAGAACTCCATCGTCGATCAGGTCCACCTTGCGCGCCTTCTGTCCCTCGTCGTCGTAAAGGTAGCTCCCGCTCAGCCAGGTGTCGCCGAACCTGGTCCGCGTCGGGTCGTCGGCCACGGAAAGGAACGTCGGCAGCACCTCCTTGCCAATGTCCTTGGTGAACGTCTGGCCCTCTTCGTCGCCGCGCTGCCGCTGCCCTTCGAGCCTGTGCCCCAACACTTCGTGGAAGAACACCGCCGCCGCGCGCCCACTCAGAATTGCCGGCCCGTCGAACGGCTCCGTCACCGGCGCCTTGCGCAGCGCCTCGAGGCTCTTGCCCAGCTCGCGCATCGCGGCTTCCAGCTCCGGCTGCTTGGGAAGTCCCTCCACCGTCTCGGCCTCATACGTCTGCGCGCGGAACAGGTCCATGCCATCGTCGGCGCGCGTCACCGCAAACACCACGAGGCGCGCGGAAAGGTGCGGAGTCACCACCGCGGAACCCTCCGACGATGCGAAGTAGTCCGTCTCGTTCTGCACCGTCAGCATCACCATGTTCTGGTAGACATCAGGGTATTCGCGGAAAATCTTCGAGAGCTCCGTCACCCGCCGCTCCCACGCTGCCGTGTCCACCACCACCTGCGGAGCCGCCTTGCCGATGTAAGTCTGCTGCGCCTCCTGGCTGAAGTCCGGCGACGAGTCCTCTTCCTTGGCGCGCACCTCGGCCTCGGTCTTGACGCGGAGATAATTATCCAGCGCGTTACCATAGCCGGTGTTGGTGGCCAGCCAGAGCGTGCGCTCCAGCGCCACGCGGTCGTCGGTCAATGGCAGTTCCATGCTATTGACTGCCGAGCCGCGATGCGCGCCGTGTGTATTGTCAAGCTTCGCGCTGCCCAGTCGCACCTGGACATCGGCCACGCGCACATGGTTGGCGGCGCTATTGACCAGCGCACCGTACTGCGCCTGAATCCCCACATAACTTGCGTCGCTCACCGAGTAGCTCAGGAAGTAAGGTGGCAACAGCTTGTCGGGTTCCGGCTGGCCGGGGCCCGGTTTCCCCAGCGAGGTAAATGCCCGGTGCAGCTCCGTTCTCATCGCATCCAGCAACACCGGCGTTGCCTGCTGTTGCGCGCTTGCTGCGGAACACGGAGCCAGAACGGCGGCGAATGCAAAGGCCGCACACAGGCCGGACTTTAAATTGAACCGGGAAACGAACTGCCCCCTGGCAGCGGAAGAAGTCTTGGTCATAGGTTGGGAATACTCGGTTGAACTCATCCTTGCATTCGATTCTCTCAGAGTAAGCTACTATCGAGGGCCGGCCCAATGCGTTTTCTCCGTTCTTCGCTTCCCGCACTTTGTCTCTTGCTCCTGGTCGGCTCCCTCCCTCCGCACCCCGCACACGGACAAGCTGCCCCTGCCGCCAACGCACCGCCTGCCGCTGCGCAGCCCCAGCCCACCGCTCAGGCCTACACTCTTCCGCCGGGGAAACTGGTCAAGGCCATTGCGCTCAGCCGCATCCGCAATATTCTCGACATCGCCGGCTCCATTTGGGACGTCGTCTTCCTCTGGCTGCTGCTCGCCACACGCTTCGCCGCTGCCCTGGAAGCGTGGGCTGAGCGGATCTTCCGCCGCCGCTGGATGCAGGGGTTAGTCTTCTTCGCCGTCTTGCTGGCGCTCATCACCCTGGCCGATCTGCCGCTCGACCTGTATGGCCACCACGTCAGCCGCGCCTACTCCATCAGCGTCCAGGGCTGGCCCAGCTGGTTCGCCGACCTGGGCAAATCCCTCGGGCTGACCTTGCTTCTTGGCGTTCCCGTCCTGCTTCTCTTCAACTGGATCGTCCGCCGCTTCCCGCGCCGTTATTGGCTCAGCGCCTGGCTGCTCACCTTGCCGCTCATGGTCCTCTCGATCTTCGCGGAGCCGCTGATTGAGCCACTCTTCAATCACTACGAGCCCTTAGCCGACCATCATCCCGCCCTCGTCGCCGAACTCGAAAAGGTAGTAGCCCGCACTGGCACCAACATCCCTCCCGACCGCATGTTTCTCATGGACGCCAGCGCCAAATCCAATGGTCTGAACGCCTATGTAACCGGTATGGGCGCAACCAAGCGCATCGTCGTCTGGGATACTACTGCGGGCCGCATCCCCGACGACGAAGTCATGTTCATCTTCGGCCACGAGAGCGGCCATTACGTGCTGAACCACATTCCCAAAATGATCGCCGGATTCGCGATTGCCCTCTTCTTTATCTACTGGGCCTGCGCCGGGATCGCTGCATGGCTTGCGCGCCGCTTCGGCGCAAGCTGGCGGCTGCAAGGCGTCGATGACACCGCGCCGCTGCTCTCGACGAGAGCCGGATTCGTAGTGCTGATCTTCACGGTTTCAGTTGCCGGGTTCGTTCTCGCACCCGCGGGCAACGCCTTCAGCCGTCACTTCGAACATGAAGCCGACGTCTACGGCCAGGAAGCCATTCACGGCCTGGTCCCCGACCCGCAAAAGACCGCTGTAGCCGGCTTTCAGGCTCTCGGAGAAGCCTGGCTCGAAGACCCCGAACCCAGCCCCTTCATCGAGTTCTGGCTCTACAACCACCCCAGCGTAAAAAACCGCGCCAACTTTGCCGCCCACTACGACCCCTGGGCCAGCGGCGGGCACGGCCAGTTCTTTGACAGGTAGAGATGCCTTAAAATATTCGCAGCATGCGCCTTCCCCCCGGGACCTCCATCGTCGTCTCGCTGGCCGGACTCGTGGCCGTCACCGCCTGGCGGCTGCGCGAGGTTCGGACAGCGGTTTCGCTGCGCAAAATTATCATCCCGCCGCTGGGCATGGCCACCGGCTTCAGCATGTTTTTCGTGCCCGCCTTCCGCATTCCGTGGGCCTGGGCAGGCGCAGCCTTCGTCATCGGAGCCGTCGCGCTGGCCTATCCGCTGCTGCTCACCACACGCCTCATCCGAATCGGTAACGCCATCATGATGAAGCGCTCCAGCGCCTTCCTGGTTGTGCTGTTTGTGCTCGCCGCCATTCGCTTCCTGGCGCGCGGCTACTTCGACACCATCCTCACCGTTCAGCAGTCCGCCGGCCTGTTCTTCATCCTGGCCTTCGGGATGATCGTCCGCTGGCGCGCCAAGTTGCTACTGGATTTCCGCAAGCTCACAGCAGAGTACGCGCCCGAGACAGCCCGATAGTCCCTGGTGTAGTGAGTCTGAAGTTCGTTGCATTCGTTCAGGACCGAGTGGCTTGTCGTGAGCGCACGAAATGCAGGTCCTTCGACTCCGCTGAAGTACGCTCCGCTCAGGATGACAAGCCCTTTTGTGATATGAACTTCGGACTCAGGACAATAGTCCCTGCTCCCCGTTTCCTAGTCCCTAGTCCCTGGTCCCGAGTCCCTAATCCCTGCTCCCTGCTTTTACAATTGTTCCATGCAATTCCTCTCGATTTCCCGCCGACGCACCGACCAGTTTCCCCCCGAAGCATTCACCGCCGAACTCATCGCAGGCGAGGGCCAGCGCGTGAAAGCCCTCTACGCCTCGGGCATCCTCCGCCAGATATGGAAGCGCGGCGACACGCCCGGCGCATCCATCCTCTGGGAAGCGCCCGGCGAGGCCGAAGTCCGCGCCGCCATTGCCACGCTCCCGATCTTCGCGGCCGGCATGCTGGAAATCGAGATCTTAGTCCCCCTGGAACCCTACGCAGGCTTTACCGCTTAGCGCCGATACAAGTCCCCTAATCCCCCAGTCCCTGGTCCCCAGTCCGCTGACGTAAACTACTTCTTCAAGGAGAAGATCCCATGCCTTACCCGGAAAAGTATCGCTATACCCGCGAACACGAGTGGATTCAGCTCGACGGCAACATCGGAACGATCGGCATTACCGATTACGCCCAGAACTCCCTGGGCGACATCGTCTATGTGGACGTGCCCAAGGTGGGTGACCCGGTGACCGCCAACGCCACCTTCGGGTCTGTTGAAAGTGTCAAGGCAGTCAGCGATCTCTACTCTCCCGTGACCGGCAAAGTGACTGCAACCAACGACGTACTGAAGGCCTCGCCCGACAAGATCAATGAATCCCCTCACGAGGCCTGGATCATCAAAGTCGAAGTCGCCGACCCCACAGAGGTTGAGAAGCTGCTTGACGCCGCCGCGTATGAAGCGTTTATCTCGGAAGAAACAGGGGCGTAAGGGACTAGGGACTAAGGGACCAGTCCCCGATCCCGGAGGAATCACGAATGCGCTACCTGCCCAAATCGCCCGACGAACGCCTGAAGATGCTCGCCGAAATCGGCGCTGCTTCCATTGACGACCTGTTCTCCGTCATCCCCGCCGAGTACCGACTCGAGCGCGATCTCGACGTCCCGCGCCAGCACGCCGAAAGCGAAATCATCAGCTACTTCCGCGACATTGCCCTGCGCAACACAATTCGCTACACCAGCTTCCTGGGCGCCGGCGTCTATCGCCATTACCGGCCCGTCATCATCGACTCGCTGGTGCAGCGCGGCGAGTTTCTCACCAGCTACACTCCCTACCAGGCGGAGATCACGCAAGGCACGCTGCAGGCCATCTTCGAGTTCCAGACCATGATCGCCGAGCTCACCGGCATGGACGTTGCCAACGCCAGCATGTACGACGGGTCATCGGGCGCGGCTGAGGCGGTGATGATGGCCGTCCGCCTCACCGGCCGCCACAAGGCGGTCGTGGCCGCGACGCTCCATCCCGAGTACCGCGAAGTGCTGGCCACCTACACAAAACATCAGGGACTTCCTTTCACACTCGTCCCCTACGACCGCGAGACTGGGCGGATTGATCTGGCCGCTCTGGAAGCACAGGTCACTCAAGAAACAGCGGCTGTGCTTGTGCAGAGCCCCAACTTCTTCGGTACCGTTGAAGACATTCCCGCCATCGCAGCGATTGCTCACGCCAAGGG
>DATKGE010000345.1:0-7103 GCA_035510955.1 Occallatibacter sp.
CGGGGGTTGAAGTCTGCGGGCACGGGATTGGGCAGCGACCAGTCTGTCGGCGTGATTTCGAGCCGGCGGCAGCCCGCGCCGCCGGCGTGAGGGAATGTCTTAATTTCAGCGGCGGGGATGGTGGCGTAGGCGGCGCTCAACGGCGCACGCTTGCCCTCGAGCCGCAAACTATCGAACGCCGAGGTCATGTCGCCCACGCCGGGAACCTTGTCGTCGGCCGGGCCGAGATTGGTCTGTCCGAATTTCTCCGCGCCAAATTGCCGCGCACGTTCTTCGTCGGGTAGGTCGGCAAGCGGAATCAGGCCGAAGATCTCATCCACAAACTTGATGATGGAGCTGTGCTCGCTCGGCACATGCGAAACGCCGTGCGCTACAGCAAAGGGTGAAATCAGAATGGCGGGAATGCGCGGCCCCTGTTCGAGCGGAACGCCGGCTGCATCGAACGATCGAATTCGTGGTTGCGCATGATCGTAGAGTCCGTCCGACTCGTCGTACGTAATGATGATGGCGCTCTCGCCCCAGTACGGGCTTGCCGCGATGGCGTTGATCTCCTCGGCCAGAAGGCCCTCGCTGATCTGCGTGTCGGAGTAGCCGGGATGATCGTCGTTACCGCTGTAGACCGCGGCCAGCTTGGGGTTGGGGTCCTGCGGCTTCCAACCCTCAATGTTGCCGTAACCGCCGCGAATATAGAACACCCCCGAGGCCGGCAACTGCTTGCTCGCGATACCGTCGAAGAATTCGCTGAGCCCATGCAGATGCGCGCTGCCCAGCGGATTGTTGGCCACATAGCCGAAATACTGCACCGCATTGTGGTGGGCCACGTAGCCCTGGTGCGAAGCGTTGCCCGCGGCATCGTTGATTTCGTGGTCGTATCCCTGCTGATACCAGCCCCAGTTGACGGCCTTCACGCCGTGGCCGGCGATCTTCTCGATGTCCTGCTGCACGTCGGGCAGGTCAAACGCAGGATCGTAATCGGCTGCCGTGGTCTGCTTGATGGCGCTGCCCATGAAGGACAGCGGCAAGCTGGCGAACGTGAGGTTCTTTGATACGGCGCTGGCGGCCTTGACGGCCTGCGGCTGCTTGAGCCGGTCAGCCTTGTCGAGCGGAGATCCCCAATAGGGCGCAGGGTCGGCGGTGAGGGGCACAACTGCGCTCTTGCCGTCGCCGCCAGAGGCCGCGGCGTCGGGATGCAGCATCCACTGCGTCTCGCCGCCCTGGCCGGAGATCATGGCGATGGCATTCGGCGTTGACGGCCCGACGATAGTGTCCATGAAGTGATCGAAGAGCGTAAAGCGGTCGGCGTAGCGCCAGAGGAACGGCGCGGTGTCGCAGTCCACGTGAGCCATGACCAGCTCGCCGAATTGCTTCCGCTCGAGGGTCGGCGCCTTCGACGGCTTGCCATCGGCAAGCGTAACGCCTTCTTCGGTCAGCGCATACTCTGTGTTGCGCGCCACGCCGCTTTGGTCGAGAGCGATCTTGCGCGCGATGCCTGCGTGGGAGTGATTCACCGATGCAATGTCGGCGGGATAGATGGGGACGGTCTTGCCTGCCGCATCGACGACTGTGGCGGGAATGCGGAAGGGCGTGATGGTTGCTAGGGTTCCGTCAGTGTTGACGATGGTCTGCGTGAACCCGGGAACCTGCGACGGCGAGCGTGGCCCGTCGGGGCCCGCGTAAAGGCCGTCGGCTCCGGGATAGCCGGCGAAGTAAAAGTCGAAGGAGCGGTTTTCCTGAAAGAGTACGAAGACATATTTGATGCGGCGGCGAATGAGGCGCAGCTTCTCTTCCGGCGAGAGGGCCGGTTCGCTTGCCGGGTCAATGACCTCAGCCGCCACTTGAGCGCTCGATCGAGGTGCGATGGTTACATCTGGCAAAGGGAAGACAGACTTCTCCTGTGCCGCGGCTGTAATCGCGCAGATTCCGCTAAGCATGGAGATGGCCGCGAGGGTTCTCATTAAAGACCTTTTCTGCATAGCACCTAAGGTATGCGGTTGGGCGGGGCAGTGGCAACCGGGAGCGACAAAGCTGTGTGCTATTCATGAAGATGAGAGGTTAAATTAATTCCGCGAGTCAGCACCCGCTTGCGCGGAATCAGCAAGTCAGCGAGTTAGCGGGCGGTTGCGGCTAATCGAGGTTTGAATTCGTTGTCCGAGAGGGGCGATGAAGGGTGGGGTCCGTTTGTTTGGCGGCGTGTGGTAAGGTTCAATCCGTGAAAGCGGACGGGAAGAAGGAGAGGAGCGGGACGGAAAGACGATCAAGGCGATTGTTGCCGGGGCTCTCGGTCAAGGATGGATTCACGCGGCATCCGTTCGATGTTGAGTTTGGCGTGAGGACCAGCGGGCTGGTTGCGGGAAGGCACCTGAAGAGCGGGCACAAACATGATCGACATGCAACGGCTTACTACGGTGTTGCGCCTTCCGTGCTGCAATCGCTGGTCAGGCGCTGGCGCAGGACCGGGCCGGCGGCGGCCGTTGGCGAGACGACGTTTGTGGACCTGGGAGCAGGCATGGGCCGTGCCGTGCTGCTGGCTTCGGAGCTCGAATTTAAAGCAGTCGTCGGAGTGGAACTGCACCCGGCTCTGGTGGCTACCGCCAGGAAGAATGTGAGGCTCTGGCGGGCAGCGGGACGGGAGCGCACGCCGATGAGCATCGTTGAAGCAGATGCGGTCGAGTTCACGCTGCCCGATGGGCCGGTGGTGATCTTCCTGTTCAATCCCTTTGCGGCCGCGGTGCTGCGCCGGCTGTTGACGGCCTGGCGCAAGTCTCTCGCCGGGCGGGCGCAGGCATTGGACATCCTCTACGTGAACAACGAACAGGAAGGTGTGCTGGAGAGCGAGCCAGGATGGTCGCGTCTCTACCTCGGCAAGGTGGGGCGATCGAAGATCGATGCGATTGCCGACCACAAAATCATGGCCAACCAGCCGGAGGGCGAATATGCTTCGTCGAACTGGGAGGACTGCTCGATCTGGCGATGGGATGGGTACCTTCGGAAAAGATTTGACTAGACAGGGTTGCAGAGAGAAAGCTGTCAGTTAGGCAACCTGGACATTCATTTGCATTGACAAATGGAGCGCAAACTGGATCCTTGATTGAGATCGAGGGCCATGGAATCCGGCGCAACAAGGAATGGTCGCCTACGGAGCATCATCTTGAAAGAACAGCATCTGATATTGGGATTGGGCGAGTTGTTGTGGGACGTATTGCCGGAGGGTCCGCGACTGGGCGGCGCGCCGGCAAACTTTACCGTGATGGCCGGCAGGCTGGGCAACCACGCCGTGCTGCTGAGCCGGATTGGGCGGGACGACCTGGGGCGCATGGCTCTGGACCGGCTGGAGCCGCTGCCGGCGGACACCAGTTTTGTTGAGACCGATCCGGCGCACGAGACGGGACGGGTGACGGTCTATTTTCAGGACGGTCAACCGCATTACACCATTCACCAGCCCGCGGCGTGGGATTTCCTGGAGCTTTCGGACGAATGGGTGCGGCTGGCCGAGCGGGCGGATGCGATTTGCTTCGGTTCGCTGGCGCAGCGCAAGCATGAGTCGCGTCAGACCTTGCAGACGCTGGCGGCGCAGACATCGTCGAAGTGCGTACGCGTCTTCGATGTGAACCTGCGCGCTCCGTTTTACTCCGGTGAAGTGATCCAGGAATCGCTGGAACTGGCCACGGTGATGAAGATGAATGACGCTGAGGTTCCGCTGGTGCTGGGGTTGCTCGGATTGCCGACGGAGATTGGGACGGATTCGACGCACGCGGAGCCCCAACGGCTGGAGTCAGAACGGTTGGGCGCGGAACGGCGAAGTGCGGAGCGGCTCCTGAGCGAGTTTCCCACGCTGCAGATGGTCGCTGTGACCCGCGGCGGACACGGCAGCCTGCTGGTTACGCGCGACGAGTGGCACGCGCATCCGGGCCTTCCCGTCAAGGTGGCGGACACCATTGGGGCCGGCGACGCGTTTACGGCGGCTCTGACCCACTATCTGCTGCGCGGCGCAGACCTGGCTACACTGAATGAAGCAGGGAATCGATGGGGCGGATGGGTGGCTTCGCAGTCGGGGGCCATGCCCGCGCTGCCGGATGAGGTGCGCGAGGGCATTGTCGCGGCGATCGGAGGGTGAATCCGCCCTCTCCGCGGAGTCTCTGGACAGGTTCTTGGAGCTGCCTCCGCGACCGGATGATTCCAGGACTGGCACATCCAGGATTGGCCCTTTCGAAAGATTGTATTGTGTTGCGAAATTCCATAACATCCGGGCTTAATTGCATCGACAAAGATGGACAAAATGCCGTACTGTTTCTACCAAGCGAAAAGATGGCCCATCCTTCGGGCCTATGCCTTTCGAGAAAGGGAAGCGGATGGCAGGTTCGCGCAAGCCGGCAATCAAGCTGGCGCCTCCTCCGGACCAGGTCCCGGCGCAGACGACGGCCAAGTACAGGCGGGTTCTTGAGTATCTGCAAGGACATATTCAGTCGGGGGCGTTGAAGGCCGGCGACCGCTTGCCCAGCGAAGCCGAGTTGGGCAAGCTGTTTAACACCTCGCGGATCACGGTCGCCAAGGCGGTTCTCGACCTGCAGCGGATGGGACTGGTTTCGCGCCGGCCGGGCGCGGGAACGCATGTGCTGGCTCCGCACGTGGCCGAGGGCCGCACCTTCGGGCTGCTGATTCCCGAACTTGGCCTTACGGAGATATTCGAGCCGATTTGTCGCGGAATGATGCGTTCGCAGTTCGCGCGGCCCGATGCGCTGCTATGGGGAAACGCGTCCGCCTCCGTGGGTGAAATGGCCAGAGAGGCCGAGCAGATGCTCAGTTCCTTTATCCGCCAGAAAGTGGCCGGGGTTTTTTTTGCGCCGCTGGAGCTGAGCGGCGACAAGGATGGGGCAAACCGGCGCATGGTGCAGGATCTGGAGCGCGCGCAGATTCCGGTCGTGCTGCTGGACCGCTGTTATTTGCCCTACCCTGAACGCTCGGCGCACGACCTGGTGGGCGTGGACAACCGGCGCGCGGGATTCATGATCACCACGCACCTGCTGCGTATGGGCGTGCGGCGGTTGGCGTTTCTGGGCGAGGCCAACGCGGCGGGCACGGTGGATGCGCGCATTGCCGGGTTTCAAGAGGCGCTGCGCAAGTATTCGATTGTTCCTCAGCAGGACCCGACGTGGCGCGGCAGCCCGCAGGACGAAGCGCTGGTGCGCCGGCTGCTGGATGCTGCGCGGCCGGAAGCGATTGTCTGCGCCAACGACCTGACCGCGGCGCGCGTCATGCAGACGCTCATCGGGCTCGGCGTCCGCATTCCGGAAGAGGTTCGCATCGTGGGCATGGACGATGTGAAATACGCCAGCCTGCTTCCCGTGCCGCTGACCACCATCCACCAGGACTGCGCGGGCATCGGCATGGTCGCCATGGCCACCATGCTGGAGCGGCTGGAGCATCCAGAGCTGCCGGTGCGCGACGTGACCGTGCCAACGAGCCTGGTGGTGCGGCGGTCGTGCGGAGCCCATCTCGCAAGCCAGCCCACAGCCCATCTGGCAGCCGTCGCCGGAACCTGAATTCCAGCAAGACCAAAGCGCCCGTTGTGCGCGCAGGCAAGCGGCGTGTAGTCTGGGTGCGAACAGGGGCTCAGCCCGATGATCGTTCCGTGAGGAATCCACGCCTTCGAACGGAGTAACTTATGAAGGGATACAAGGCAATCCTGCTGCTCGCAATTTTGCTTCCGGCATTCGGACTTGCGGAAAAGAAGAAACATAACGATGTGCCTGAGGCCTTTGCGGCCGCGCACTCCGTCTATGTTGAAGCGGAAGACGGCGACTACTCGAAGCCTGGCGTTTCTGCCGCGGATCGCAAGGCCATTGAAGACGTGCAGGATGCTGTGCAGGCCTGGCGCCGCTACACGCTCGCCGTCCATCCCGAGCAG
Source organism: Occallatibacter sp. (assembly GCA_035510955.1). Classification (GTDB taxonomy): domain Bacteria; phylum Acidobacteriota; class Terriglobia; order Terriglobales; family Acidobacteriaceae; genus Telmatobacter. The sequence continues at coordinate 5,906 of DATKGE010000345.1, forward strand.
GCCGACCTGATTCTCGTCGTGCGCAAGGGCCTCAGCAGCGGCGGCGTAGACTCCCAGTCCGGGCTCCCCACCACGCCGCGCGTCCCCAACGGCCAAACTTCGGTTCGGGCTCCCGGCCAGCCGGGCGATGCGGACAGCATGGGTCCGGCGGCACAGCTGGGCGCTGAGGGCGACAGGCTTCTGGTTTACAGCATGACTGCCGATGGCAAACGCAAAGGCCCCGTGTGGACGCGCGAGTTGCAGGGCGGTCTCGATGCTCCGTCCAATCTGCTTGTCCAACAGCTCAAATCCGCCGTTGAGCGCGCTTATCCGGCCCCTTCGCCGGCCGCCAATCCCACTCCCTGATTGCACCGGCGGCGAGCAAGATCGGCGTTCGGAATTCTGTTTGAGGCCGGCGTGCGGGCGGCTACGATAAAGTTAGATCATCGTGATCGTCAACATTGCCAGGCGCGCGCATGACCACAACTGGGAGCTCGACCCGATCACGCGGTCGCTGCTGGATACGGATTTCTACAAGCTGCTGATGCTGCAGTTTATCTGGAAGAATTTTCCTAAAACGCAGACTTCGTTCACGCTGGTTAATCGCACCGCTTCGGTTAGACTGGGCGATTTGATCAGCGTGGATGAGTTGCGCGAGCAACTGGAGGAGACGCGCCGCCTCCGCTTCCACAAGTCGGAGCTGATCTGGCTGGCCGGCAACACCTTCTACGGCCGCAGAGGCATCTTCGAGCCCGCGTTTCTGGAATGGCTCGACCGCGATTTTCGGCTCTCCGATTTCGAGCTGTCGGTGGAAGACGGGCAGATATCGCTGCGCTTTCATGGCCTGTGGACGGAGACCTCGCTGTGGGAGATTTATGCGCTCTCGGCCATCGACGAGTTGAAGACGCGGGCCAGCCTGAAGCTGCTGAGCGAGTTCGAGCTGGACATTCTGTATGCGCGGGCCAAGACCAGGCTGTGGGAAAAGATGGAGCGGCTGCGCGGGGTTCCGCGGCTCAGCGTGAGCGACTTTGGAACGCGCCGCCGGCATAGCTTCCTGTGGCAGGAGTATGTGGTGAAAGCCATGAGCGATGTGCTGGGCACGAGCTTTGCCGGAAGCTCGAATACTTACCTAGCCTACAAGCACGATCTTGAGGCTATCGGCACCAACGCGCATGAATTGCCGATGGCTCTGGCGGCCCTGGCCAACGACGAAGAAGAG
>DATKGE010000346.1:0-3098 GCA_035510955.1 Occallatibacter sp.
CATCCAAAGTCGCTGAGGTTTGAAAACAAGAGGAAGCTGCGCGCCAGAAGCCTGCAGGCGTTCTTAAGCCGGCACCACATCCCCTTCGCCCGGCGCGAGAAACAAGTTGGCTTCCACCCCGTGCTGGCGCGTGTAGAGGTCGTAGTAGCGGCCCCCCATGGCGAACAGTTCCGCATGATTGCCGCGCTCGACGATTCTTCCCTGTTCGACGACGAGAATCTGCTCGGCGCGGCGAATCGTCGACAGGCGGTGCGCAATGACAAACGTCGTGCGGCCCTCCATCAGTTTCGATAACCCGGCCTGGATCATGGCTTCCGACTCGGAGTCGAGCGAGCTGGTGGCTTCGTCCAGAATCAGGATGCGCGGCTCGGCCAGCAGTGCGCGCGCAATGGAAAGCCTTTGCCTCTGGCCGCCGGAAAGCTTCACGCCGCGCTCGCCGACAATGGTGTCGTAGGCGTCAGGAAATTTCTCGGCAAACTCATCGACGCGCGCGGTCCGGCAGGCAAACAAAAACTGCTCTTCCGTAGCGTCCGGCCGCGAAAACAGGATGTTCTCGCGAATGGTGCCGTCGAATAGAAACGAGTCCTGCAGCACCACGCCAAGCTGCGAACGGTAGGTGTTCAGGTCAACGTGCGCAAGGTCCACATCGTCCACCAGCACGTGGCCCGCAGTCGGCGAGTGGAAGGCGCAGACCAAGCTGATGATGGTCGATTTGCCGGAGCCCGACGAGCCCACCAGCGCGGTCACCGTGCCCGGCTCGGCCAGAAAGCTGATGCCGTGCAGCACCGGCTTCTCCGGCTCGTAAGAGAACTCCACATTCTCAAAGCGCACCGTTCCCTTGATGGGGGGCATCTTCTCCGTGCGCTCGGGGCTTTTGTTCTCTTCGAGCTCGCTCATGATTTCATTGGTGCGGTCGAGGCCGGCGAAGGCCTCCGTCAGCTGCGTGCCGATGTTGACGATCTGGAAGACCGGCGCCACCATGAAAGCGAGAAACATGTTGTAGCTGAAGTAGTCGCCGATGGTCCAACTGCCGGCCAGCACGCGATGGCCGCCGAACCACATGACAAGGGACGACACCAGGCCGAGCACGGTTGTGGATGCGGCACCGAGCGTGCTGGTCATGGTGAGAGACTTCATCACGTTGTTGAGCAGCCGGTCGACGCCCGCGGAAAAGACGCTGGCCTCGCGCTCTTCTGCGTGGTAGCCCTTGATGACGCGGACGCCGCCCAGCGACTCGGTCAGGCGTCCAGTGACCTCCGCGTTGATCTTGCCGCGTTCGCGGAAGATGGGGCGAATCGTCTTGAATCCGTATTGCAAAACGAAGACGAATGCGCCCAGAACCGTAAATACCGTCAGCGTGACCTTGGCGCTCAAGTGAAGCAGGTAAAGAAACGACAGCACCGCGGTGAGCATGCCGCCGACAAACTCCACCAGGCCCGTGCCCACCAGGTTGCGCACGCCTTCCACGTCGGTCATGATGCGGGCGACCAGCGTTCCGGTGCGGTTTTCGTCGTAGTAGGCCACGGAAAGCAGGCCCACATGCTTCTGCACCTGGCGGCGCAATTCGGCAATCAGCCGCTGGCCGGCCTTGGAGAGCAGCTGCGTGAGCGAGAACGATGTGATGGCCTGCACCACCATGGCGCTGAAAACCAGCGCGATGATTTTGGGCAGCAGCGCCGGATGCGGATGCTGCGTGTTGAGCACCGTGTCCAGCAGCGTCTTCGAGGTATAGGGCAACACCAGGCCGGCCACGCGGTTGATGACCATCAAACACAGGCCGGCCATCAGCAGACCCATGCGCGGCTTGACCAGGCCCCACACCTGCGGCCAGATTTTCTTCAGGTCCGGCTTGCGCTTGGGTGGATCGGTCTGGCCCGCACGCGTGCTGCCCTGCCGCGTCGAACGCTCGGCGCGCATGCCCATCCCTCCGCGCATGGTGGCCAAGGGCTACACCTTCCCCGAGCGGCGAGCTGCGATGAACGAGCGCACGCACAGGATGACGTAAATCAGCAGTAGGCCGGCCAGCGTGACTTTGGAGGCCAGCGCGATCTGGTCCGGCGGCAGGCCAAGCGAACTGGCATGAACATAACCGCGAATGGCCTCGACGGTGGCGCCGATGAAGCCCAGCAGCGCAATCGTCACGTTGATGTGCATAAACAGCTTGCGGCGGCCTTCATTGGTACTGATGGCGAGAAAGCCCCCGATGCCCAGCGCCAGGCCTATCCACATGGGGATGAGCGCGGTCCGATGCACGCTGCCGGTGCCGAGGTAGCCGGCGAGACCGAGCGCAACCAGCAGAAAAGCAAAAACTAATGTCACTTTTGCCAAGCGAGACCTCTCTTGCGATCCATGGCAAGGATAACAGTTTGAGTGATGCCGGAGGGACTCGGAATGATTCAAAAGGCACAGGGCTGGGAATGCGAGGTGACAAAGTGCAAAAGCTGGTCCTTCGACTTCGCTGAAGAACGCTTCGCTCAGGATGACGGCGTCAAGAGATTGGAACCCAAGAGCAGGAGGCTACCGCTGTATCCGCGCCGATCCGCCCTGCGCGAACGCCCTCACCTCGTCGACCGTGGCCATGGTGGTGTCGCCGGGGAAGGTGGTGAGCAGCGCGCCGTGGGCCCAGCCGAGCTTGACGGCTTCCTCAGGAGGCTCGCCAGTAAGCAGGCCGTAGATGAATCCGGCGGCAAATCCGTCTCCGCCGCCGACGCGGTCGATGACGTCCAGCTCGGCCGTCGGCGCGGCATAGGTTTTGCCGTCGATCCATGCAACCGCGCTCCAACTGTGGCGGTTCGTAGAGTGCACTTCGCGCAGCGTGGTGGCCACCGCCTTCACGTGCTTGTGCTTCTTGACCACGTTGTTGATCATGGCGAAGAACACGCTCGGATCGAGCTTCGATTTCGCTGCTACCTCCGGCCCCGGAATGCCGAGTCCCTTCTGCAAATCCTCTTCGTTGCCCACCAGCACATCCACATTTTCGACAATGGTGGCGATGGTTTCAACAGCACGCTCGTTGCCGCCATGAATCTTCCACAGTTTTTCGCGGAAGTTCAGATCGAAGGAAGTAACGGCGCCGGCGGCCTTGGCTTCGCGCATCA
>DATKGE010000347.1:0-16354 GCA_035510955.1 Occallatibacter sp.
GGCAGCACACTGTGGTGCCCCCCAATCCTGGAAAGGAAGGCCGTTCGTGGGCAGGCCGTCGGCTCCGGTACCGGTCACGATCGGCGCTCCCGGCAGCAGATTCAAGTCCACTGCCCAAGGCAGGTGGGTGGTATGCACGTAAATGTAGTTGGCGGAGATTGACGTGTTGTTTCCAATCTGCCGTTCAATGCCGAAGGAGGCCTGCTGTGCTTGTGGCGGACGGTAGTTCGGTTGCGCGTCGAAGAGTACAGTTCCCGGCGGAAGTGGGCCGCTCTTGGTGACGTTGAGGCCGAATTGCGCCAGATCCTGGGGACCGATACATGCATTTTGTCCAGTTGGAGGCGTGCCGCACGCGATATCCCCCTCGGCAAACAACGTCTGGTAGATGGCCGCCGAGTTCAATGCTGGACTTGTTGGAGTACCCAAAATCGATACCAGGGAGTTGGCAATCTGCCGGGTACCGTTGGATGTGTTTACGGCGGTTACAGGGTCGGTAATCAACTGGTGACTGCTGTTGTAATCGCCCAGCGTTTTTATCACGGCCGGAATCTGCGCATAGACCTGCGAGGAGAAGATCCCATAGGCGCCGCGGATGACCGTCTTCTGGTCATTGCCCGGATTCCATGCAAAGGATACGCGGGGGCCAAAGTCTTTCTTATAGGTATTCAATATTCCCGACTGCGAATCCACCTCGTAACGCAGGCCGAAGTTCAGCGTCAGACCGGGCCGCGCTTGCCAGGCGTCCTGTACATAAGCGGCAGTGAACGGACGAACGAAGGTGTAAGGCGCCGAGCCGAAGCCCTGCTCATAGAATGCGGGCAGGCCCAGGCTGAACGATTGCAGCGTGCTAATCGGGGCTTCTCCCACCGTTGCGGGAAGTCCGCAGGCCACGGGAACCTCCAGGCATGGACTGATCAGCCCGCCGGGAAGCTGCAGGAACTCAAAGCGCCCGCCGAGAAAGGTGTCCGACGCGGTGTTGTTCGCCCGAATCAGCTCTTGTACGCCCATCTGTATGCTGTGATGGCCGCGGTTGAGCGTGAAGTTGTCGGCGAACTCCTCACGGTGCTCCGTGGTGAAACTGGGCAAAAAGATATTACGGCCAAAAAATCCAAATCCCTCGACGTCCAGGCCCGGACCTCCTGGGTCGTTCGAGTTCACGTTGAAGAGGTAGGTATTCCACTGCGCCCTGGCTTCGTTGATGGCCCTGGCGTTGAATTGGTGGAACCAGGAGCCTTGCAGGTTGCTGTCCCAGTCCTTAATCGAAGTTCCGCGCGAAAACCCGATGAGCGCCTGTACGTCCGGGTCGGATTCGTTGAGATTCACATAGCTATAGCGGAGCAGCGCCGAGTCGCTCTGGCTAAAGCGGTGATCGAGACGGGCGGATCCCTCGTATTGATCTGTCGGAAACGGGAATAGTCCGCCGTTCTGTTCAAATTGTTGAACGACGAAAGACCGGGAAGCTATAATCGCCGGGCTCACGAAGGGGTTTCCGGCAGCGGTCGGATCGACCGTCAGGATGCTCTGCAATCCGAAGGCGCAAGTGGCGGCAGGCAGGAAATCTTGCGGCGCCGTGCCCAGGCAAGGCACGACCGCCCCGCCTTCTGCCGCCAGCCCGGCAAGAATCGGCGACTGCGCGGCGGTAGGAGCGAAGATGCCACTGCTGGTGAGCAAGGGTACTGAGTCCTGCGCATTGGAATGCAGGCCCTCGAACGCAAGAAACAGGAAGGTCTTATCCCTCTTGACCGGCATTCCCAGCGTTGCGCCGAATTGCTGACGGCTCAGAGAATTTTTAACCGGCGCCCCCTGGGCGGTCAGCGAAAAGGACTCTCCCACGGTCAGTGCGGGACTGAAGGCGAACGGGCTTCGTGCATCCAGCGCATCGTTGCGAAAGTAACCGAAAAATCCGCCGTGCATTCTGTTGGTGCCCGCCTTGGTCACAATGTTGATGGAGGCCCCGCTGGCCCCGCCCAACTCGGCGGAATAGTTGCTGCGGTTGATCTGGAATTCCTGAACCGCGTCCTGGCTGACGTTCAGGCGAACTCCACCCGCGTCATCGTTGGCTTCGCCGCCGTCCACGGTCACGCTGTTGCCGCGTCCGTTGCTGCCATAAAGCGACAGTCCGCTTTGTGGCGTCTGTTTCACGCGATAGTCAGCATTGCTGGCGATGGTGTTGGAGTTGCTGACGCCCGGCATTAGCAAAGAAAAGGTCAGATAGTCGCGGCGATCGATCGGCAACTCCGCGATGGCCTGTTCCGGTACGCTGTCGGCCTGGCCGCCTCGTTCCGTCTCGATGACGGGAGCCTCAACGTTCACGACAATCTGGGCATTCACCGAGGCCACTTTCAATTGGAAGTCCGAGACGAGCGTTTGGCCCAGCGCGATGGTCACGTCTTTGCGAATGTCCGTGGAAAAACCCGCCAGCTTGACCGTCACGTCGTAGGTCGCCGGGGGCAGTCCAGTAATGTGGTACTGGCCGGTGGCATCGGTCACTACCGAACGCTGCAGGCCGGTTTGCGCGTCTGCCACAGCGACCGTCGCGTTGGGCAGAACCGCGCCTGAGGGATCGTGGACGGTTCCACGAATGTCGGCCGAGGCGCCCACGCCCTGCGCCCAGGCTGCGCCCGGCAAGGATAGCAAGAGCAATAAGGCCCCGAGCAAAAGGCTTGCCCTTTTCATACCTTCCCCTGCAAGCAGGCGCGGGGTGCCGGTGAGAGGCGAAAAGAGCGTCAGTAGCCGGCCAAGAGTTGGTGACGTGCGGATCGTAAGTGTCGTCGTCATGGTTAGTCCTCGCAAAGTGTGGATGGGGTAAGTTGTTCTTGAATGCGGGATGTACGGTTGATGGTGGACGGAAACCGGCAGAAGTGGTTTCGAAAGGGCTGAGTCTGCATCCTTTGTGGCAATAGGCCGGTATGGACCAAGGTTCGATGCTGAACCTGGACCTCCGGGAAAGCAGCATGGGGCGCAACCTCGATCGACTTGCCGTTTGCGGGCAGATGCATGGATTCGGATTGCACCAAAGTCTCCCTCATGGATTCCAGATCGCCTTCAGTTGAAATTGCGTTGCATGGGTCCGTTTGCAGGGAAAGATCACGTCCGGCGCCAACCCAGACTCCTCTAAGCCTATATATATCAGGCCTTTAGGGGTCATTTCGAACTCGCTTCAGCATGGCCATCCGGCCCCTCCGCGCCAAATTTACTAACCGACGGGTAAGATAACCAAATTTGACAACGTCTGTCACCCTGTTTTTCACTGCATGACAATCAAATGACGATGAACCGGTTCGCTCGCAAGAGGAGACGGTCTTCTTAGCAGCGCTTCAAGCTCCTCCGGTCTCCATCTGCGAGATATTTTGGAGCCATTCGAGGCCGTTCCATCTCTGCCGTTGAGAACCTCCGCCGCATTTACTAACCGACGGGTAAGATAAACAGAAAAGGGAACAGTTGTCACCTCATTTTTCACGAAGGCGAAATGTTTTTATGTAAGACAGGAAAAAAGAATATGCCCGCTTCTCACCACAAACTATGCAGCCGGCGGCTACAAATCCCGCCCAACAATAGACAAGCTCGCCAGGAAAGTGAGACTGAACCGTGCCGAGCCTGAAAGGCAAAACGCTCTTTATCACTGGTGCAAGCCGGGGAATCGGCCTGGCCATCGCCTTGCGCGCGGCGCGCGACGGCGCCAATATAGTAGTCGCCGCCAAGACGGCGACAGCGAATCCCAAATTGCCGGGTACCGTATACACGGCAGCCTCGGCCATTGAGGCAGCGGGCGGAAAATCTCTTCCCCTGATTGTCGATGTTCGCTTCGAGAATCAGGTGCACGATGCTGTCCGGAAGACGGTGGAGTGCTTCGGCGGGATCGATATCCTGGTGAACAACGCCAGCGCAATCAGTCTCACAGGTACGGCGGATACGCCTCTGAAGCGCTTCGACCTGATGATGGACATCAATCTGCGCGGCACGTATGTCTGTTCCCAGGCCTGCTTGCCGCATCTTGACAAGGCTGAGAACCCTCACATCCTGACTCTCTCTCCGCCGCTCGACGTACGCGCCAAGTGGTTCGCACCCCATGTGGCCTACATCATCTCCAAATACGGAATGAGCATGTGCGTGCTAGGGATGTCGGAGGAGTTTCGCTCGCTGGGAATCGGGGTCAACGCACTCTGGCCCCGCACTATCATTGCCACCGCGGCTTTGCGGGTGATTCCGGGAGCCGAGGCGGAACGCGGGCGAACCCCGGAGATTGTCGCGGAAGCGGCCCTGCACATCCTCACGCGGAACGGCCGCACGACAACCGGCAATTTCTTTATCGATGAGGAGGTGCTCGCTCAGGCCGGCGTCACCGACTTTTCAGCCTATGCCGTTACCCAGGGACAGCCGCTGAAAACCGATCTCTTCTTGGATGAATACGCGGCGGACCGGGAATCGATGACGATGCCACTGTCGTAGAAACCATGCATGTTCGCCGGGAGGGCGACGGCTACAACGTCTTTCTGGATGCGGGCGAGATAGTGTACAAATCAAATGCCTGGAGATCGTGAACCGTATGAGCTTTGATATCGCCGAACGGGCGAAGAGACTTCGAGAACAGTTGCTGGTCTTCATGGATACTCATGTGTATCCCAACGAAGCTCGATTCGAGGAGGAAGTAGCGCGCGATCGATGGAAGCCCACCAAGGTTATCGAGGAGCTGAAAGTGAAAGCGCGCCAGCAGGGATTGTGGAACCTGTTCCTGACAAGCGACGAGAATGGACCAGGAAGCGGAGCGGGGCTTACTCACCTGGAGTACGCGCCGCTGTGCGAGATTATGGGCCGCAGCGTCCTTGCACCGGAAGCTTTCAACTGTTCGGCTCCCGACACCGGCAATATGGAGGTGCTCGTGCGTTATGGCACTGCGGAGCAGAAAAAGCAATGGCTTGATCCACTGCTGGCTGGCGAAATTCGGTCTTGCTTCGCCATGACCGAGCCCGATGTAGCTTCGTCGGACGCCACCAACATCCAAGCGAGCATCCGGAGGGATGGCGATGAGTACATCCTCAACGGGCGGAAGTGGTGGGCCTCCGGAGCCGGCGATCCGCGCTGCAAAATGGCCATCTTTATGGGCAAGAGCGATGCTTCGGCTCCAGCCCACAAACAGCAGTCGATGATCCTCGTTCCCATGGATACATCGGGCGTCAAGATCGTGCGCATGCTCAGCGTCTTCGGCTACGATCACGCGCCGCACGGTCACGGGGAGATTCATTTTGAAGATGTGCGCGTGCCGGCGTCAAACATTTTGCTTGGCGAGGGCCGCGGATTCGAGATCGCCCAGGGGCGCCTGGGACCGGGCCGCATTCATCATTGCATGCGCTGCATTGGCGTCGCGGAGCGAGCTCTCGAAGCGATGTGCAGCCGGGTGAAGTCCCGCGTGGCGTTTGGCAAGCCACTGGCCGATCAGGGAACGATTCGCGCGGACATCGCCGACTCGCGCATTGAGATCGACCAGGCGCGGTTGCTAACCATGAAAGCCGCGCACATGATGGATACGGCCGGAAACAAGGCCGCGCGCACTGAGATTGCCATGATCAAAGTCGTAGCGCCCAACGTGGCTCTGCGCGTATTGGATCGAGCGATTCAAGCCCACGGAGGCCTTGGCGTCTCGCAGGATAGCTTCCTGGCTAGTGCCTGGGCCAATGTCCGCACGCTGCGGCTGGCGGATGGGCCGGATGAGGTCCATCTGGAGTCCATCGCGAAATGGGAGCTGAAAAAGTAGATTGAAGCAGATTGGACGCTATATGCGCCCGGTCTGCGCGCATAGCAGCGCGCTCTGAAGTAGGGACCGGACGGTCGCCGGCATGGATGCAAACCGCTCGTCTTTCGTGATGCCCTGGTGATAGCGGAAGTAAATCTGCTGCACGATGACGGCAAGCTTGAAACGGGCAAAGGTGAGATAGAAGCCAATTTGCGAAACATCGCATCCCGTTTTCTGGGCATAGTAATGGGCCACTTCTGCACGCGTAAAGCTGCCGGGGCGCGCGGTTGGGCCCCAGCCGTTCTGCTGCATATCCTCGGGATCGGTTCTGTCGGCCCAGTAGGCAAGCGTCGTGCCAAGATCCGCCAGCGAGTCGCCAATGGTGCACATCTCCCAGTCCAGCACGCCGATGATTTTGGTAATGTCATTGCCGTCGAGGATGACATTGTCGTATTTATAGTCGTTGTGAATCAGCGAGACGGCGCTAGTCGACGGCGTGTGCTCTTGCATCCAGGATGCAATCTTTTCTACTTCCACATAGTCGTGAGTCTTGGAGCCGTAGTAACGCTCGATCCAGCCTCGGACCTGGCGTTCCAAATAGCCTTGAGGCCTTCCCAGATCGGCGAGACCGGCAGCCGCGTAGTCGACACGATGCAGAGATACAAGATTGTCGAGGAACGATTCGCTCAACTGCCTTGCGGTCTCCGCCGGAAAGTCCAGGCCGCCTGGAAGTTTGCTGCGGAGGATGATGCCATGGATCGGTTCCATCACGTAAAATGGCGCACCGATGACGGAATCGTCGTCGCAGTAAAGAAATACTTTGGGAGCGGGAGCGTATGCCGCATGGAGCTTGGAAAGCACCCGATACTCACGGCCCATGTCGTGAGCGGATTTCACCTTGCTTCCGAAAGGAGGCCGGCGGAGTACCAGCTCCCTGTCGCCAAGATGGAGCAAGTAGGTCAGGTTGGAGTGACCGCTTGGATATTGGCGGACTTGAAGCGGACCCTCCACTTTTTCAAAATGACCGCGCAAATACGCTTCGAGCTTGACCGTATCGAGCTCTTCTCCTGGTCGAATCGCTGTGGGCTGGTCGAAAAAATTGGCCATCTTGGTCCACCTATCTATAAGTGAGGTGAAAGGGTTCGGCGATATGCCCATGTGAGTTGAAGCTGCTGAGGGTAAACTTATGCGCGGAGTAAAGAAACTCGCTCCAGGATGAGTTTCTTAGCATCCAGCTAGATTGTAGAGTTCGTTCCGGTGAGATCTGCAAAGCACGTTGCAGGGCTATCGCGGTAGGTCCGCCGGAGGTAAAGATCGCCACTCGTTCCGCACGGCCACTGGCGGAGAGAACTTTGTCGATTCCTTCATTGACGCGCGAGCAAAACTCCAACCAGGTCTCTACGTCTTTTACTGGAAGAGCGCCGCGCACCCACTCCATGACAACAACCTCGTAGAAGCGCTGAAAAGCAGCGCGCCGCTCATCGGCTTCCAATGCGCGGAGAAATGCGGCGTGAAGATCGCGGACGCGCTGATCGGTTTCAAGCAAGATGGGGACGCCATGCTCCAATACCGCTTCTGCGGGATATTCATCGAACTCTGGGAGAACTTCGGCTGCAGGGAAGTCGCGGCCGAAGTTCTTATATGCGGCGCTCACGAACTTCACTGTGTCAGTGTGCCGAATGCGAGGGCCGGCAAAGACACGGTCGAAGAGGAGGTTGCGCGCCGACCAGTACTCGCCGAGTATGTGCGACTGCGCTTCTCCAATGGCGGATAACCGATCGTAGTTATCCGCATGGAAAGAAGCTCGCGCATGGCGGACTATCAACAGGCTTCCCATTTTGACGCGATTCCCCTTCGGTCGGATCTGGTGCTACGAATCCGAATATTTTTGCTACTTGGATTCGTAGAAGCCTCGTCCCTGCTCGGCGAGCTGCTTCAGCAACGGGGCGGGCCGCCAGAGTTCTCCGAAATCGCTGTGGAATTCCGAGACCCGATCATAGACGTTTTTCAGACCGACCGTGTCGGCGTACCACATGGGACCGCCGCGCCAGGCGGGGAATCCGTAGCCGTTGACGAAGATCGTATCGATGTCGGAAACGCGCAACGCGTAGCCTTCCTCCAGAATACGTGCTCCCTCGTTCACGAACGCCCAGAGACAGCGATCCAGTATCTCCTGCGTCGAGGTCGAACGTTGGACGACGCCCTGCTCGGCAGCCCACTTGCGAACCATCTCCGCCACCTCTGGATCAGGCACCGCGCGCCTCTGCTCGTCGTACCTGTACCAGCCGGCATTGGTCTTGCGGCCGTAGCGGCCAAGCTCACAGAGGCGATCTTCTGCGAAGGGTTGGCGCGTGCCGGCTGGATGGAGATGCTTATGTTCCTGGCGGATGCGCCAGGCTACATCCAGGCCCACCATATCCATGGTGGCGACCGGCCCCAGGCCCATTCCGAAATCGGTGAGCGTCCGATCCACTGCTTCGACCGACGCGCCCTCTTCCAACAGGAACTGAACCTGCTGGTGATAGGGAATGAACATACGATTGGCCACGAAGCCCGTGCAGTTACCAACCAGCACGCCCACTTTGCCAAGTTTGCCGGCAAGTTGCATGCAAGTCGCAATCACCTGGCGAGAAGACTCCTTGCCGCGTACGACTTCGAGCAGCCGCGTAACGTTAGGTGGCGTGAAGAAATGTGTGCCGGCCACCGCATCAGGCCTTGCAACAGCGGAGGCGATCTCATCTATGTTCAAGGTGGAGGTATTGGTGGCGAGAATCGCGCCCGGCTTGCACACAGCATCCAACTGCCGGAAGACCTCTTTCTTCAGTTGCATGTTTTCAAAGACAGCTTCAATCACCAGATCCACTTTGGCGAAATCGTCATAAGTTAGCGTAGGAGAGATCAATGCCAGGCGCTGGTCGACAAACTGCTGAGTAAAGCGTCCATGCTTCACCGAAGTTTCGTAGTTAAGCCGAATGGTGGCCAAGCCGCGATCGAGCGGCGACTGTTCCGTCTCCTTGAGCAGCACGGGAATGCCGGCGTTGGCAAGTGCCATGGCAATGCCGCCGCCCATGGTGCCTGCGCCGACGACTGCAGCCAAGTGAATGGGGAGAAGCGGGGTTTCCCTGGGAATATCGGGAATCTTTGCGGCTTCGCGCTCACTGAAAAAGATGTGAATGAGAGCTTTGCATTGCTCCGAGAAGAGGCACTCCAGGAAGAGTCTCCGTTCAAACTCACAACCTTCTGTAAAGCTCATCTTCGTGGCTGCTTCCACGGCGGAGATGGCTGCCAGCGGGGCACGCTGGCCCCGCTGTTTCTTAGCGGCCGCTTCCCGCGCCGCGGCAAAGATGGCCTCATGATCGCCTGCATTGCCCAGTTTGTCATTGCGCTCACGTGTCCTCGGCGCCGGTTTGCCCGCGACCTCGCGCGCAAACGCAATCGCTCCCGCCAACAGGTCGCTCTGGCTGGCGCCATCGACGATACGGTCGATGATGCCGAATTTCAGGGATTGCTCGGCGCTGATCGGGTTTCCGGCCGCGCACATTTCGACGGCTATGGCGATGCCGGCAAGCCTGGGAAGCCGCTGCGTGCCAGCAGCGCCGGGAATCAAACCAAGCTTCACTTCAGGCTGGCCGACCTTGGCGATGGCCAGAGCAACGCGGTACGGCGCGGCCATGGCAAGCTCGAGTCCACCGCCAAAGGCCGCGCCATGGATGGCTACAATCACGGGCGTCCGGCTGTCTTCGATCTGCAACAAGAGCGGTTCCAGGGTAGTGACTTCGGACTTACCCCTTGCCATCTTGCCGAGTTCCTTGATGTCCGCGCCGGCCACGAAGGTGCGTCCGCCTCCGATAAGAACGGCGGCCTTGAAACTGCTGTCCTGGGCTATGCGGTCCAATGCTTTTGAAATCCCCTCAGGCACGCCGGGACCCAGCGCATTCACGGGAGGATTGTCGATGGTGATGATTGCAACGTCGTTGTCTCTTGAAAGCTGTACCAGATCGGTCATAGTCGAGTCTCTGCCGGGTGTGGTTGAAAATAATGATGGTTGAAAGGAATAAGACAGCTACGCTACAAATTTCTCCGCTGCTAAATAACTCCGGAGACGATCTCTACGCGGCCTTTCTGTCCAGGTTCCCCATGGACATAACTTGGTCCGTGGGAACTAAAAAAGACCGCGCTAGCTACTGCCATCCGGATTTCCAATGCGAGAGAAACACTTTATTTCATTGCTACGGCAGGGGACTGCGCTATGGCCCGATCATATTTTTTGCGCAGATCCTTTTTCAGTACTTTTCCCGTGGCTGTCTTAGGCAAGTTGTCTACAACTTCCACGCTGTGCGGGCACTTGTAATGCGACAGGTGCAAGCGGCAGAACTCAATAAGCTCGAACTCCGTAACCGAAGCCCCGGCCCTCAGAACAACCAGCGCCTTGGGCGTTTCGCCCCACGTCTCATCGGAGACTGGAATAACCGCGGCTTCGAGGATCGCAGGATGCGCCAGGATGGCTCGTTCCACCTCGAGGGACGAGATGTTTTCCCCGCCGCTCACGATAATGTCTTTCTTCCGATCGACAATGAGAACGTAGCCATCTTCGTTGAGAGTGGCCATATCCCCGGTGTGGAACCATCCGCCGCGCATTACTTCGGCAGTTGCCTCGGGCTTATTCCAATAGCCCTTCATGACGCCGTCTGCACGCACCACGATCTCGCCGAAGTCTATGCCATTCTGCGGCAAATCCCGATCGTTGGAATCGACAATCCTCATTTCGACTCCGGCAATCGCATAGCCGGTCATCGACTGCCCCTTATAGCGCTGCTCGCCTTCCCAATTCAGTTCGGGCTTCATGGGAGACAACGTCAGCACCGGCGACGTCTCTGTCAGCCCATATCCGGAGAAGCACTCGCAGCCAATCTTCTCTTCCACTTCGCGAATCAGCGTTGGGGAGGATGCGGCGCCACCGATGACAATGCGCTTCAGGCTGCTGAGATCGTGTTTAGCGCGGTCAGGATGATTTACCAGCGCAGTGGCCATGATGGGAACCGCGCTGAAATGGTTGACCCGCTCCGCCTCGATCAGACGGAAGACTTCCTTGCAATCGAAGTGCCGCATCATCACATGCTTCCCGCCGAGCATGGTGAGGAAATGAGCTACACCCCACCCATTGGCATGGAAGAGAGGAATGGTGCGCAGTTCTACCGCCCCATTTTCAGTCCCGAAAGTCGCGCAGACATGCAACGCATGGAGATAGATGTTGCGGTGCGTCAGCATGACACCTTTGGGGCGCGCGCTGGTGCCGCTGGTGTAGAAAATCTCGGCGACGTCGTCCTCGTTGACAAGGTTGAAATCGGCGCGACAGGGCGCGGCGGCGCTAAGAAGAGCATCGTAGTTTTCCGGAGCCAGCCAGTTCGCTTCCGGAGCGCCATCGACCTGACAAAACAATCTCACTGTCGAGAGGTGGTTGCGAAAAGCGTCCACCAGCGGGACAAACTGTTTATCGATAAAGAGAACCGTCGGTCCGGCGTCGTTGAGGATGTAACTCAGCTCCTCCGGGGCCAGCCGGAAATTCAAAGGCAGCAGAATCGCTCCTGCCTCCAGCACGCCGTAGTAAGCCTCCAACAGGAAATGGGAGTTGGTGCCCAGGAAGGCGACGCGGTCGCCCGGTTGGACGCCGGCCTGACGAAGTGCGCCGCCAAGGAGGCCGACGCGCTCCGCAAACTGCTTGTAGGTAAACCTGTCCGGGCCGCAGACGACGGCGGTTCTGGTCGGATACTGCCGCTCTGCATGGTGCAGAAAACGCAAAGGCGTAAGGGGAATGTTCATAACGTCTGACCTCCTAAATCAGGCGGATTGTCCTCCATCCACCACAAGAGTATGTCCTGTGACGAAATCGGATGCGTTGGATGCCAAAAAAATAGCGGCTCCCTTTAGATCCTGGGAGCCCCCGAAGCGGCCAAGGGGAATTGAGGCCAGGATCTTTTCCTGGTGTCTTTCGAGAATTTTCTGCGACATATCGCTGGGGAACCATCCAGGCGCAATGGCATTCACTTGAATCCCGTACATGCCCCACTTCCACGCCAGATCTCTTGTGAAAGCAATGACTCCGCCCTTGCTGGAACTGTAGCCAATGGCGGATAACTCGGGTGGCGAGCCGCGCATGCCGGCAATCGAGGCAATGTTGATGATTTTGCCGTGGTGTTGCGCGATCATGACCTTGCCTGCGGCCTGCGAAAAGAGGAATGTCCCCGTCAGGTTGGTCTCAACGACCTTGTTCCACTGGGCCAGCGTCATCTCCTCGACCGGCGCTCCCCAGGAAGTGCCGGCGTTGTTGATGAGAATGTCGATGCGGCCAAATTGCTTTACCGTTGCATCGACGACTGCGCCGATGCTGGCTGGATCTTTCACGTCGCAACCCAGCGCGAGCACCTGCACGCCAAGCTGTTGCAACTCTTCAGCGGCCTGCAGGCAGCGTTCCTTCTTGCGCGCGCAGAGCACCAGGTTTGCGCCCATCTCCGCGAGGCCTTCCGCCATTTGTCGGCCCAGGCCAACGGAGCCGCCGGTAACGATGGCTACGCGGCCCGCAAGATCGAAAATCTGTTTTGTCTTCATGTCCATTCTTGAGAGCCGGGGAAGTTTCTGTTTGAAAGACAGCCGCTTTATAACAGATGGCTACGACAAACGACCAGCAGTCGTGGATGGGTTGGCAGTCTTACGTCACGAAATCTCAGCCAGAAATGCCTTTGCTTGTGGATCAAGTTGAGCTGTCATGCACCGATTCCTTCATTCCATAGGGAAAACGCGAGCCGCTATAGGCGGTTCGCGCTTCTGACAGTTGTAGCGGCGTGTTTACTAGCAAGAAAGCGGCTCACTCGCTCGAGTACGCTTTTCGTGCATTGCCGGTGAGGAAGATGTCCGGTATCGGCGAAGGTCTCGTGCTGCACATTCGGCAACGCGGAGACGATCGCGTTGAGGTGCCGGGTGGTTCCAAATTCGTCGTTCGCGCCTTGTAACACCAGTACCGGGCAGGATATGCGGGAGATGAACTCTCCGAAGGGAGACTCTCCGTCGGAAAATTCCCCGACTCCCTCGACCCAGGAGAAAAAGACCTCATCTGGATCCCGATGGTACAGAGCAAGGCGCTGCTGCAAGCGGCTGCCGTGGTAGGTGGAAGCCATGCTCCGGATATGGGTACGCGAAGCCTCCCTGGCAATCACGAAGGGGCTCTCGAGAACCAGCATCTTTACACGTTGCGATATGGCGGCGTAGAGCATCCCCAGCCCTGCGCCTTCGCTATGTCCGTAGAGCACCGGGTAATCCACATGGAAGTGCGCCAGCAGGGAAGGAATCACCTCGCGCGCCTCGCGAAGATAGGATTCCCTGTTGCGTGGGGCAATCGGCCCCTCCGACTCGCCCTGTCCCGCGCGCGAATACAACAGGACATTTGCCCCGGTTGCCAGCGCGAGCTTCTCCGGGAAGTCTTTCCAGTATCCGACCGAGCCAAGCGCTTCATGGAGCAGAAGGATCGTGTCAGAAGCTGAGGGATGCTCGTGCAGCGCGACCTCGATGGATTGGCCGAGGAAAGGCACGAGCATACTCTGCGATTGAAGCTGGGTGCTCGTCGAGTCCCTGGTCACTGAACCTCTCTCTCCCCGCTCGCCGACGGCCGGATTTCCGGCGAACCCGTCTCAATACTGACCGATTGGTAAGATAACGAATTGGACGCTCATTTGTCACGTTCGTTTTTTAGCCGCAATTCAGGATGCCGTCAATCCGGGGAGCGGCCAAGGCTACGGCTATTTGTCTGGACTTGGCAACGGCTTTCACCTATACAATCGATACGCGGAGGGGAAAATTCTTTCCCAATTCCTGCGGAAAGCATGCCGTTCGACCCCAAATTATGGAGACACTTGACCAGCCGGTAAACCGCCGCGAGCCTTGGAAGGCTTTTCAGGCTCGACAGAGGAGTATGCTCGTCAAGCGCGATGCCGTGCTGAGGACGGCGGCGCACCTGTTTCTTGAGCACGGGTATCAGAAGTCGTCCATGAGCCTGCTGGCGAAACAACTGAAGGTCACCAAGCCCGCGCTCTACTACTATTTTCGCAATAAGGAGGAGATCCTGGTCGAGTGCTACCGGGTCGGGATCGCTCATATTGAGAATCTCCTCAAGGAAACCAGCGAAAACCAGGGGACCGGACTGCGCAAGCTCTTCATGTATGTGGAGACCTATGCAATCTCGGTCATATCGTACGACTTTGGACGATGCGTGGCGATGCTGGACGAGTCCGAACTCTCGCCCGCGACGCGCCGCGAGGTGCGAACCATGAAGCGGAGAATGGATCTCACCCTCCGGGGATACGTCGAGGAAGGGATTGCAGATGGCTCTATCGCACCATGCAATCCCAAGCTGGTCTCCTTCGCCATTGCCGGCGCAATCAATTGGATAGGCACCTGGTACCATCCCGAAGGCGATCTGCGGCCCAACGAAATTGCCACAGAATTTGCCCGGATTCTGACCGGCGGCCTGGGGCCGCAAAAGGCCGTGAAATAGCCTGACACTGTCTGTTTCCAGGATTATGAAAGGAACGCTCTCCGCCTCTCTGGGGGCGCCTTTTTTTTGGCCGTTGACTTTTTGACCGGTCGTTCAGTATTCTGCTTGGGCTGTCGATTTGTGCCTTCCGGTTCCCCAGTTTCCGGTGTGGCGTTCCCCGTGTTCGGTGCACAATCGATGGTCCATTGAGGAGTAATCCGCATGTCGCTGGTTATGGATTCCGCTGTTCAGGGGGCCCCCACCCTGGAGCAAGAAAATCGTCGTTCCAATCGAAAGTTCAACATCCGGCGCGCGGCCGTGCTCGGCGCAGGCACCATGGGAGCCCGGATTGCCGCTCACATCGCGAACGCGGGTCTCCCCGTGCTTCTGCTCGATATGGCTCAAGAAAAAGGCGATCGCAACGGCCTGGCTGTTCAGGCGCTCAATAGTCTCAAGAACTCGAAGCCCGCGGCCTTTGCCGTCGCGTCGATTGCCTCCAACATCAGCGTCGGTAATTTCGACGATGACCTGCCCAGGTTGAAAGAGTGCGATTGGATCATCGAGGCGGTCGCCGAGAATCTGGAGATCAAGCGTGATCTTCTCGGCAGGGTAGCCCCGCACGTGCATCCGGAAGCCATCCTGACGACCAACACCAGCGGCCTGCCGGTTGCTCAAATCGGCGCGCAGCTCCCTGAGGATCTCCGCCGGCGCTGGTTCGGAACCCACTTCTTCAATCCACCGCGTTACATGCGCCTTCTTGAAGTGATTGCAACGCCGGAAACGGACCCGGAAGCGGTCGCCGCGATCTCGGATTTCGGTGATCGCCATCTGGGCAAAACCGTTGTTCCCGCCAACGATGTAGCCAACTTCATCGCCAATCGCATCGGAACATTCCTGATGCTGAATACCGTCAAAATCATGCAGGAGCAGGGCCTGAGCATCGAGGAGATCGACCTTCTGACCGGGCCGGCAGTTGGCTGGCCAAAGACCGGCACCTTCCGCCTCGCAGACATGGTGGGCCTCGATGTCCTGGGCAGCGTGGCGCGAAATTTCTCCAACTCCGCCACCGACGAGCGGTCGGACGTGAAGCTGCCCGTAGTCATCGAACAGCTGATAGCGCGCAAGTGGCTGGGCGACAAAACCAAGCAGGGCTTTTACAAGAAGGAACGCGGGGCGGACGGTAAGGAGATCCGCTCGGTGCTGAATCTGGAGACCTTCGAATACCATCCTGCTTCCAAGCCATCTTTCCCCTCGGTTGAACTGGCCAGGAACAATGAGTCCGTTCCCGCAAGACTAAGGGCGCTGCTGGAAGCAGACCCCGCGAAGGACCGGGCCGCGCGGTTCTATTGGCGCGCGCTTCCGGAGCTTTGGGCCTATTCGGCAAACCGCATCGGCGAGGTCACTGAAACGATCGTCGATATCGATCGCGCGATCGTCGCAGGCTTCAACTGGGAGCTGGGACCTTTTGCGCTGTGGGACGCTGCCGGGGTTCCGAAATCAGTGGAGAGGATGCGCGCTGCGGGAGCGCCCATTCCGCCGGCGGTCGAGAAACTGCTCGCATCCGGCGGTACATCGTGGTATCGCGCTGACGGCACTGAATACTTCGATGTGAAGACGGGTATCTATCGCCCCGTGCACCAGAATCCGGAATTGAACTCGGTGGCCAGCTTCAAGCGAACCAAGGGTATCTTTGCCGGTAACTCCGGAATCTCTCTGGTAGATATTGGAGACGGGATCGGATGCTTCGAATTTCATTCGAAGATGAATGCGCTGGGCTACGATATCGTTTCCTTTCTATCCCAACAACTCAAGCCAGGCAGTGAAGCGGTGCGAAGCTTCGACGGTTTCATCATCACCAGCGACGCGCAGAATTTCACCGTCGGCGCCAATCTGATGCAACTCCTGCTGGCGATACAGGATGAAGAGTGGGATGAGATCGAGCTGAGCATCCGGCAATTCCAGGGGATGACCCAGGCCATCAAATTCTGCCAGCGTCCGGTAGTTTCCGCTCCATTTGGCATGTGTCTGGGCGGGGGAACCGAACTGTCCATGCACGCGGCCCTGCGGCAACCGCATCTTGAGCTATACGCCGGACTCGT
>DATKGE010000348.1:0-7923 GCA_035510955.1 Occallatibacter sp.
TAACCTTTTTGAGGTCATCGTCGAGCCAAACCTGATTCAGCCGACCATCATCTACGACTACCCGACGGAAGTTTCGCCGCTCTCGAAGGCCAAGCCCGACGATCCGGCGCATGTGGAGCGGTTCGAGTTCTTCGCCGGCGGGTTCGAGTTGGGCAACGCCTTCAGCGAGCTCAACGATCCGGTGGAACAGGAGAAGCGCTTCCGCCAGCAGATTGCCGAGCGCGACCGCGGCGACGACGAGGCGCACCAGATGGACGAGGACTACGTGCGGGCTCTTGCTTATGGCCTGCCGCCGACCGGCGGCGAAGGCCTGGGCGTCGACCGGCTGGTCATGCTGCTTACCGGATCGAAGTCTATCCGCGATGTGATTCTGTTTCCATTAATGAGAAACAAAGAACAAGAGAAACAGCCGCCAAACCAACCGTGAAACAGCAGGTCCTTCGACTCCGCTGAAGTACGCTTCGCTCAGGATGACAGATCGTTATTTGAACGATCAGGATGACGGCGCTTGAATTTGGGCCCTCGAAAGGCCCGAGGCTTGAACATAGGAGCTGTTTTTGAACATTCTCTTCGTCGGCGACATTTTCGGCAGCGCGGGACGCAAGATCGTGCGCGAACACATCGGCCATGTGCGCAAGGCCAACAACGTCGATCTGACCGTCATCAACGCGGAGAACGCTGCCGGCGGGTTCGGCGTCACGCCGCAGCTTGCCGACGACCTGTTCGAGCTTGGCGCAGACGTGCTGACCACTGGGAACCACGTCTGGGATAAGCGCGAGCTGATCGAATACCTCAACTCAGCGAAACCGGAGAGCCAGGACCGGGCGCGCCGTGTGCTGCGCCCGGCTAACTTCCAGCCTGGCCTTCCCGGCTACGGCGTCTTTGAGGGAACCACGCAAGGCGGCGTGCCTTACGCGGTCATCGACATCATGGGCCGCGTTTTCATGAATGCAACCAACGATCCATTCCATGCCGTCAACGATATTTTGCGCGGAATTGAAGCGAAGGTGATTGTTGTCGACTTTCACGCCGAAGCCACCAGCGAAAAAGTCGCCATGGGATGGCATCTCGATGGCCGCGTGACTGCCGTCCTGGGCACGCACACCCACGTCCCCACGGCCGACGAGCGTATTCTCCCCGGCGGCACAGCCTACCAGACGGACGTGGGAATGAGCGGGCCGTACGACAGCGTCATCGGCGTCGAAAAGGATCTGGTGCTGCAGAGATTTCTGACCGGCATTTCGGGCAAGTTTGAGCCTGCCAAGGGCAACCCGAAGATGTGCGCGGCGCTGGTTACGTGCGATGCGGTGACTGGGCGCGCCTCGGCCATTCAGCGGATTATGATGGGCGAGTGATTCTGGGTTCTTTCTTGGTTCTCCCGAATTGAGCTGTCGAAGAAAGAACAACCGCAGGTCCTTCGGCTCCGCTGAAGTACGCTTGGCTCAGGATGACAGATCTATCTTGGAAAGAGTTTGGAAAGAACATTGACTGGCAACGCTATTGTGGCGGATTGGCGGGATTGGTCGTCTGCGACGGTGCGGGGTCTTGCGTGACCACACTTGGCGCGGGCGGATTGTAGGTCTTTACCCTGGGCTGCGTCATTGCTTTAGGCGGACCTACCTGGTTCACCTGAAGCGGATGTTCGACACGGATGCTGAGCAGTTCGGCCGGCGAGTGGCCGCCCTTGATCAGTCTTCCCTTGCGGTCGAAGGTCATGGACCAGCGCATGGGCCGCGGCGAAGCCGACACATCGGTAAAGGAGAGCACGGCGCCACCGTTATTCCCTACATCGAGCAAGGCAGTGCCGGCCACGGGAAACTTTTCACCGGCGGGATTTTCACTGATCGAAGCAGCCTGCGGATGTCCGCCGGCGAGCGCCGCGTAGCAAAGGCCGGTGCCGAGCCAGTCCGGCGACAGGGCCAAATCCTGGACCGAGTCCGGATCGGGAAGCGGATTTTCCTCCGCGCGAATGTGATTGAATGCCGAAATAGTGAGCGCGTTGATGGGCGCGGGCGAGAAGAGCGAGTAGCCGCGGCGCTGAATGGGAATGATCCGCACCCGGCCTTCTTCCCCCCGCGGAATCGACGCGGAGAACATGCTCACGTCGCCAGCGCCGTTATTGCGCAGAAATCTGAGAAAGATATGATTCGGCAGGGCAGGACAGATTACCTGCTGGTAACTCCAGTGATCCTGGTTGAAGTCGAGGTCTGCATACTTTGCATGTTCGGCGATCGAGCTCTCCGCATTTGCCGCCAGCAGGCGATCTTTCTCCGACATCTGGTCCACGGTGCGGAACTCGACCGAATGCGAACGCCGGGGATCCAGGCTGTCAGTGAAATACGGCTTCAGGCGCACGGCATTGGGGATGGCCTTTTCCTGGGGAGGGTTCGCATTGGCAGGTGATTCGGTGACTGTCTGGCCCCTCGCGATGCCGCAGAAAGAGGCCAGAACCGCCGCTACCACTGCGAATTGGATGAGTCTTTGCCGTCCCATGCTGCACCCAGACTACCATCAAGTGCATGGAGTTCACGGTCCCGGGAAGTCCCGCGCAACGAAGAAGGGCAACCTGAGCAAGGCTGCCCTTTCAAGTTCCATGGTTTCCCCAGGAGTTCGGGCCTGCGCGCCGCAATCGAACCAGATCAGGCGCGCAGGTCGGAGTTCAAACAACCGGCAGCACAATCAATGCGAAGCCGCAGTGTGGTGGGCGGGCGACGGTTTGTGCACCGGGGCCTTCTTCTTCTCCTGGATGAAGGCGTCGCGAAGCACGATCTGGGCCGACTGCGCCACCGTGTCTGTGCCGGGAATCTGCGTATAGCTGTCGTAGGTTCCGTCGAGTTCCGAGTCTTTGGGAAGGAGACCGAGTTCAGTTCCAGCCGCCGGAATGTCCTTGTCCGCCAGCGGCGCCTTCAAGTTGACGATGAAGTCCGGTGTCTTGGCCTGCTTGGCGTCGTCGGTGACAGCCATCTTGATTACCGAGGCCGTGGCTTCAATCACGGTTCCCGGAACCGGCGTGGGCTTGTCCTTCATCACCGCCCACAGCTTGTCCGCATCATCCTTGGCGCCGAAAGCCAGAACGAGTTCTTTGTCGGCCAGCGCCAGACTACCGAGATCCGTCGTTGCCGCCAGAATCGCGTGGATCTTCTCTTGAGGCGTGGCAGCCGGCGTGGGGACATAGGTTCCCGGCGGAAACAAAGTAGCCGCTGCCTGAGCCTTGATCGCGTCCAGACCGTCCAAGCCGCCGTGGTACTTGTTGTACCAGTAGTCGAGCTTCTTCTCGATCTGAGCCTTGAAGTTCCCCGGCGCGAAATTGACGACCCTTGCATAGAACCAAACAGCGTTGACGGCGTCCGGGGGAGCCAGCTTTACGTACGCTTCGGCCAGATTGAGGGTGTCCACCAACCCCGGTCCTGTCGTGGTCTGAGCGGGATCGTACAGCGCCAGTTCCTTCTTGTACTCGTCGATGGCCGCTTTGAAATCCTTCTTGCCCACAGCATCGTCCAGAGCGATGGACGAATCGAAAATTGGGTATGCCACGGCGGTCTGTTTCTTCCAGTCATCGGCTGACGTAGCGGCACCCTGGGGCGCCGTAAGTCCCTTCTGCGCCAGGGCCGCGGCATCGTCGCAGGGTTGGGGATCGGTGGCAAAGCCGGTCTTGGGATCCTGAACCTTCTTGCATTGGGCAGTCTTGACGGACACGGAAAGGAGGATGGCCATCATGTTGTTGGGGTCCATCTGCAGCAGCCTTGTGCAAGCGCTCAAAAGATGGTCCGCGTCACCCAACTGCTGGTACGCACCCACCAGCCTGGTAAGGACATCCTGCTTGGCCAGGCTCTGCGGATAGGCTGTCAAAAAGCTCTCCAGAGCCGGGGCCATGACCTTGGGATCCGGCTGCGAGGTGGCCTGAGAATAGGCGGCGAATTCGGTCGGATCCTTAATGGAGATTGAGCCGCCCGTATTCTGGGCTCGAAGCGTGGGCGCGGGAACGAGGATGATGCTCGCCAAGGCCATCACAGACGCAAGGACTAACTTCTTCATTCAGTGCTCCTGGGAAATTCAAAAATAGGGATCAATTTTCAAGCACCCGCTGCGAAAAGCGCTTCCGCCTTTGATCGGCGGTTGAGTACCTGGTCCACGGGTAAAAGATACCACGGCTGCCGCTCGAGTGTTGCCAGGATTATAGAAAGCCGCGCTCCCGCTGACAAGTATTCTCCTCAAGGAAAATCGCAATCGACCAGTTGGGCGGGGAAAAAGCTCCTTTCAGCTTCTCCCGCCATGGGTCTACAGGCCCGTTCCCTTCTCCAGGCACTGCTCGCCAGCGGGAAAACGGTCCTCTGCCGGTTCGACGTTTGTGCCCCGCTTAGGTCTCCACCCCGCCGCATAAATGCTTAGACACCGGCTGGTTGAAAACTGTTCCTGATTCTATTGGCGCTTGGATCATCTCCCGTTGGATAGACCTGACCACTTCTATCGAAAATAGACCTACCACTCCTTATTGAAGCAGCCTCACCAGTTCTGCCTGCTCGGCCAGGAAGGCGTCGTGGCCGTGATCGCTGCTCATTTCGCGGTAATCGGCCTGGACGCCGGCGGCCCGAATTGCATAGGCAAAGTCGCGCACGGACTGAGGCGGAAACAGCCAGTCGGAACCGATTCCCACAAACGTAAGGCGTGCCTGAATAGCGCCGAAAGCCTCGGCCGGGGACGAGGTCCCATGCTGCGGATCCCAGGTGTCCATGATGCGCAGGATGGCCAGGTAGGCATTGGCGTCGAATCGATCGATGAAGCGCTGCCCCTGGTGGTCGAGGTAGCCGGCGATATCGAAGCGGCCGCCGATCAGGCCGCCGCCCAGGTCGTCGAGGCCGCGCGGGTCCTCGCCATTGCGGTTGGGATTGCGACCGAAGCGCTCATCGAAGAGCGACGCGGATTTGTAGCTGAGCATGGCGATCTGGCGCGCCAGCGCCAAACCCCGGCGCGGAGGCCGCTGGGGAAGATAGTGCCCTGCTTCCCACTCCGGGTCCTGCTGGATGGCCTTGCGCTGCAGATGGTTCAGCGCTAGGCCCATGGCCGATAGCGGCGCCACGCCAATGATGGCCGCACGCTCCACGCGCTGCGGAAATTCGATCGACCAATCCAGCGCCTGCATGCCGCCGATCGACCCTCCCAGCACCAGCCGCAGGCGCGTAATGCCCAGAGAATCAAGCAGCCGCGCCTGGGCCCGCACGTTATCCCTAATGGAGACGAGCGGAAAATCCGGCCCGTACGCATTGCCGGATTCCGGGTCCAGCGAGCCGGGGCCAGTCGATCCATAGCATGAACCCAGCAGGTTGACGCAGAGTACGCAATCGGTTTCAAGCTGCAGCAACCCGTCCGGCGCAAAGATCTCTGGCCACCAGTCGCCCACACGCGCCGATCCTGAAAGCGCATGGCAGACCAGCACTGCATTGTCCCGCGCCGCATTCAGCCGGCCATACACCGCATAGTGCAGCGTGGGATTGGCAAGCGTGCGGCCGCAGTTCAGCAGCAGGTGCTCGTCGAGCACAAAGTCGCCTTCATAGGTGGGCTGAGGCGCGCCAACCCCAGCCGCCGGCAAGGCTTCCCCGCCGCCGGCCGGACTGCCCGGTCCGATGTTGCCCGCTCCGGTCATGATGCTCATCGTGCGGCAAGTTCCGCGGTTGAGGGCGAGCTGGCGAAGGTGTGCCCATTGGCCGCTTCAATCGCCTGGTCGAGATCGGCGAGAATGTCGCGGATGTCTTCAATGCCAACCGAGAGGCGAACCAGCTCCGGCGTCACGCCGGTCGCGGCCTGCTCTTCGACCGAAAGCTGCGAATGCGTCGTCGATGCCGGATGGATAACCAGCGACTTGGCGTCGCCGATGTTGGCCAGCAGCGAGAACAGCTCCAGGCTGTCGATAAGCTTCTTGCCCGCGTCGTAGCCGCCCTTTACGCCGAAGGTCACAATCGCGCCGCGTCCGTTGGGCAGATACTTCAACGCGCGCTTGTAGTAGCGGCTCGATTCCAGGCCGGGATAATTGACCCACTCGACGCCCGGATGCCGCTCCAGGTGCTGCGCCACGGCCAGCGCATTCTGCGAGTGCCGCTCGAGGCGCAAGTGCAGCGTCTCAATTCCCTGCAGCAGCAGGAATGCGTTGAAGGGCGAAAGCGCGGCGCCGGTATCGCGCAGGCCTTGTACGCGCGCTTTGAGAATAAACGCCAGTGGTCCGAATGCCTCCACATAGGAAAGCCCGTGATACGAAGGGTCCGGCTCGGTGAAGTCCTTGAAGCGGCCGGAGGCTGCCCAGTCGAACTTGCCGGCGTCGACAATTACGCCACCGATGGCCGTGCCGTGCCCGCCAAGAAACTTTGTGGCCGAGTTCACCACGATGTCCGCGCCCCACTCGATAGGCCGCACCAGCGCCGGCGAGGGCGTGGTGTTGTCGATCACCAGCGGCAGCCCGTGCTCATGTGCAATGGCGGCAAACTTCTCAATGTCCACCACGTCCAGTTTGGGGTTGCCCAGCGTCTCGGTGTAGATGGCGCGCGTCTTCGAATTGATGGCCGCGCGCAGCCCGTCGAAGTCGTCCGCATCCACGAACCGCACCGTGATCCCCAGCCGCGGAAACGTGTAGTGAAACAGGTTGTATGTGCCGCCGTACAGCGAGGTCGTGGAAACAATCTCGTCGCCCGCGCCGGCCAGAGTCGTCAGAGTCAAAGTCTCCGCTGCCTGGCCTGACGCTGTCGCCAACCCTGCCACGCCGCCTTCAAGAGCCGCTACGCGCTTTTCAAAAACGTCGGTGGTGGGGTTCATGATCCGCGTGTAGATGTTGCCGAATTCTTTCAGCCCGAACAGGCGTCCCGCATGGTCGGCGTCCTGAAACACGTACGAGGTAGTCTGGTAGATGGGCACGGCCCTGGAGCCGGTGGCCGGATCGGGCGTTTGGCCGGCGTGAACGGCGAGGGTGGCAAACTGCTGTTTAGCTTCAGACTTTTTTGCTTCAGACATGACGGGCTCCTTCAGGGGCTTTGGTGGCGGGCTGATGTCGACGACGGAGGCCGGGTGCGGAGCCGGGCCGCGTCCAAGGGAAAACGGCCCGAATCCTTTTGGACCCGGGCCGCCTGGTTTCGAGAATCGGTTGCGTTTAGCGCATTCGCGTCTCAAGATCGGCACGGACGGGTCCGCATGACCGACACATACACATGGCCATGACCGCAATTCCGTACTTCGTTGAGTTCCGCATCTTTCCCAGTATCGACGTGACATTGCTTCCCTGTCAAATGTAATCCACGCGAATCCGGCGCCCCAGCGTTGTGAGCGGCATCAATGTGCTGAACCTTCGGATCGCTATCGTTTCCCATCCGAATTCAGCGCAGTCGTCTTTCCGCCGCCTTCCCCATGAAAATACCCGCTCATCGAAAGCCAGACAACCATGAACAACCACGATGCAACGGGAACCGCCAGAAACGGACCAGCCGCCTTCGCGGGATGGTAAAGGAATACGTCTGCAGCGTAAAGGACCACCGACCCCAGACTGATCACAAGCATTTGGCTCCAGGTCACTCTTTGCCGGGCCGGAGACCGTCGATTTGCCGCGCGATAAATCAGCAGCAGACCCGCAAACGGAGACGCCACCCAAACCGTAAATAGCAACACCAGCACCACCGACGAGTTGTGGCGTCCCACCCAAAGCACCGACCCCAACGATACCGCCGCTCCCAGCCCCACAGAGAACAGGGCGACGCCGCGATGGATATTGGCGGGTAGCCGATCATTTGCCGACTGACGCTCCATCACCCCAGACCTCCGCAGTCCCTGATTACTCCGTCAATAGGCCTAACGTCAATCAACCTGCTCGTCTGCCTTCCAAACATAAGCTCCCGGCTGCGGGAGGCCGACGTGCGCCAGCACACGGCAGACAAACTGCCGCGCCAT
>DATKGE010000349.1:0-7959 GCA_035510955.1 Occallatibacter sp.
CAGAATGCCCATGGAGCGGCCGTGAATCAGCGTGCCGTGCCAGAAACCCTTGACCTCATCCACAGGGGTGGTTCGGAACTTGTAGATCGTAGCCAGAGCCGCCGCCCCGACTACCGTGATCACGTCCAGAACAATCCAGAATCTGCCCTTGCCGGACGCGCGGCGCTTGGGCCGCTCCGCTGATCTACCCGGCAATCGCAGAGAAGACGATAGAGAGCCCTGTACCCCTTGCCACAGTTCTGCCATGTTCCATTTCCCTCGAATGCTGAGAGCAACCGAATTTCAGCGCACGGCGCGTTTGATTGGACGAAAATTCGAGCCTGGCGCTATGGCGATATGCGCTTTCTACTCATCGGCGACAACCGGCAAATTGGCGGTCCCACGACTCAACTCAAACCCTGCTCGGGGACGCGCATTCAATAGGTTCGTCGGTTTGCACAGGGGCCGGCTCAATCCCATGCGTGCATGAGAATTCATCATCGCCCGCAAACCTATGGTTGGTTTTGATCGACACCGCATCCTCGACATGCAGCGAACCGGGAATGTAATCCGGTACCATTCCTTTGAGTAACCGAAGCATATGGAGATGATCGCGCGCACGGACGGATTCCTCAAGTTCCGGCAAAGACGCATTGACTCGCATTGCATCCACCGCTTCCGCGCTGGCAAGACTGCGTATCCTGGAGTGCGACGTGGGCACAAGATGTTCACTGTCGAGGTTAACTTCCTCAAACAATTTCTCGCCCGGGCGCACACCAATGAATTCGATCTTGATATCCCGGTCAGGCTGCAAGCCGGAAGACAGTATGAGACTTCTGGCCAGGTCCACAATCTTGACCGGCTGACCCATGTCGAGAACGAAAATCTCCCCGCCCTTGCCCAGAGCAAGAGACTGTAACACAAGTTGGCAGGCCTCGGACGCTGTTATGAAGTACCGTCTCATCTCCGCATGGGTGACCGTCACCGGGCCTCCCGCTGCGATCTGGCTCTTGAAGATGGGGACCACGCTTCCGCTGCTTCCCAGTACGTTGCCAAAACGCACAGCAAAAAACTTCGTCCCCTCGGTCTTCTGCATCGCACAGATCGTCAACTCCGCAATGCGCTTGGTTACTCCCAAAATACTGGCCGGCCGCACCGCCTTATCGGTGGAAATCAACACAAAGGATTCCACCCCTTGACTGGCCGCGGCTTTTGCAACCCGCCATGTGCCCAGGATGTTATTTTCAATAGCGGCGAACGCATGCCGCTCCAGCATGGAGACATGCTTGTATGCAGCTGCATGAAAAACGATCGACGGCTGGTACTGTCGCATCGTCCGACATACATCGTCGAACTGGGTAATGTTCCCTAACTCAGTACGGAAGACAAGACTCGGGAACCCCTTCTCCAACTCCTGTTCCAATTGGAAGAGCGGCGTTTCCGCCTGATCGAAGCCCACCAGAGCCAACGGGCAGAAACCGGCAATCTGCTGGCAAAGCTCCGCGCCGATCGAGCCGGCGGCGCCGGTCACCATTACTACTTTGCCCTGAATCAGCTCCCGGATATTCTGCTGGTCCAAATATGCCTGCCTTTTTCCCGTCAAGTCTTCCAGCACTTCGTCCGGAGTGTAGTTAATCGGCCTGGTAATTTGCATAGGTTCTTCCAGATTCATTTTGACCTAACGAAATCACGGCGGAGATCCGTCTGTGCTCAATCCGCGGAACGGCTCGTCGGGGGTTGGCGGCGAACGGCCGTTCTTTCCGGCTCACCCTTTTCAAGAAATGCAAAACTGGCATAGGCTTCGAACATCCGCTCCGGGCCCAGTTCCTTGCCCAGAAAAACCCGCTGCAACGAATTGTGGCTGATCACAATTCCAACCAGCGTGAGGATCACGGTCTTGGCATTGGTGCAGCGCAATTCGCCGTTCTTGATCCACGGCTCAAGATAGCGCGCAACCACTTCGACCAGTTCTCCAAGGTGCTTGCGCACCAGGGGATCGAAGTTCTCGTTCAACTCCAGAGCGCTATATTGCAAAAGCCGCAGGATTTCAGGCCTGTGCATCAAGGTCTTGGTCAGCAACTCAAACGCGCGCGTAAGTGCCGTTCGCCCATCGGGAGCATCGGCGATTCCGGCCAGCAAATCGCCACGAAAGCGCAATTGCCGCAACTCAGACTCAAGCACCGCAAGGTAGAGGTCGTGCTTGCGCGGGTAATGCCGATAGACCGTCACCTCATTTACCTGGGCAGCGGAGGCCACGTCCCTTGTACTCACGCCGTTGTATCCAAAGCGGGAGAACAGTTCTGTTGCCGTCGTGAGGATGCGCTCGCCTGCACCGCGCCCCTTGGAGTTTTGCGCTCCCGCCCCTTGCGCATCCAACGATTGGCTGGCGTGACTTTGACTTGACTTAGCCATAAGTAAGAGCTCCGGAATTCCAGGATTCCCGATCAACCGCTTACACTTGCATGGCGAAAATGAGTGCCATCGTTCCCTATCCAGGGATGGGGTCGCTTGCCGGCAGGAGGAACGACACTGCCCTCGAATGGGCGATCAGGCTCGAGCCAGCCCGCTCATCTGTCATTGAAACTGAGTTCTCTGCGAATGGGTGCTGCCGGCCAGGCTCAGAGAGAAGTCCGGCTATTGTGCGTCGCGTTGCAGCAGCTTTCCTGCGTCAGTCAGGAATTCATGGATGCAGACACTTGCTTGCGCGCCGACGATTTATGTGATTTCCGGCGAGGCTTCGCCATCCTCACTTGGGTGAGCTTTTATTCCCGCTCCGCTTGCCGGGCAACTGAATTCACCATGCAGCTTGTAAACAGCGCTTGGAAGTTGGTGCCGCGCTTAAATGTCTTATTATGTCAATATTCCGAAACCAAGGCGCAAGTTCCGCGCAAACTCAGCAACATTTATGTAACATACCACAGCACTCTGCGCGTCGAGCATTTTTATTAAGAACTTGTGAATCCGATGGGTACTGCCGAAATGAGCAAGTTTGTGCTTGCGTACATTGTGTCGATTTGCGACACAAGATGAAGCGCCCTTCCAGGTACAAAGACGCTGCTGCAATTGGTCACACTTCGCTTCGCGCCGGCGCCGAAGATATCGTCCGTTCACACCCACGCGGTCACCAGCATTCCCAGCCCCACCGCGGACAACCTGAGCCCGTCAGCGCGCTCCTTGAAGTAGATTTCATTCAGTCGGCCTGAATCAAGTTGCTCGAAACGAAGAAATCCAGCATCGCTTACTTCCGCCTGCAAAGCATCCGGCGTAAAAAACAACTGGAACGGCTCGCCCGCGGCAGCAACTCGACCGGCCAGCGCGTCGAAGGCAATGCGTCCGGCCGGCGTGAGCGTCTCCGGAGCAAGTGCGTAGTCGAAGCCCACGCCGCTCCCCGCAGGCAGTTGAGCGATTGCGCCGAGCGTAGCGCGAAAAGCCTCCAGCGTCAAGTAAGGAATAACTCCCAGCCAGCCGAAGAAAGCCGGCATTCCCGCGTCGAATCCTGATTCAACTAGTCCCTCGGCCAGCGTCTGACGCTCAAAATCCAGCGGAACAAACGTCAGGCTGCCAGGCAAGGCGATGGAGGCTTTGCCGAGCATCGCCTTCTTCCACTCCTGCGTCGCCGGAAAATCCACCTCGAACACGCGCAGCGAAGGAAACGGATTGCGATAGGCAAACGTGTCCAACCCTGCGCCAAGCACCACGTACTGCGTCACGCCCTGCGCCACGGCCTCGGCCAGCTTGTCCTCCACGTAGCGGCTCCGCACCGCCATGAAAGCACGAAAATCGCGCGCCACGCGGTGCATCGCCCGCTCCATGTGCCGGGGATATCCCGATCCAACCAGCCGCACCGCAATCGGATCGTCAAGCACCGGTGGCCGATCCATGATCTGGTGCGCGGCGCGGCGAATGGCCACTCCAAGTGCAGTCTTGCTGGCTTTGCCCGTCTCCATCCTTTGCAGTTTACCCGACCGGAAAGTAAGTCCCGGACCGCGTGCATCCGCGTACCATGGTCCTCATGAACTGGATTGGATGGGCATTGCTCTCCGCGGTCTTTGCCGCCGCCACAGCCCTGTTGGCCAAGGTGGGCGTAGCGCACGTGAATTCAAACCTGGCCATGGCCCTGCGCACCAGCGTGGTGGTGGTCTTTGCCTGGGGCATCGCTTTAGTCCTTGGCAAGCACGGCGAAATCCGCTCCCTCGATCGCCGCACGGTGCTCTTTCTCATTCTCTCCGGATTGGCTACCGGCCTGTCGTGGCTGTGCTATTTCCGCGCCCTGCAACTGGGCCCCGCTTCGCGCGTCGCTCCGCTCGACAAGCTCAGCGTCCCGCTGGTGATGGTCTTCGCCTGGCTGCTGCTCGACGAAAAGCTCAACGCTGCCGCCGTCGCCGGAGGCCTGCTCATCACAGCCGGAGCCGTCATCATGGTTCTCGCCTGACACCCCAGGCGAGCAGCGCCGCTCCTTATACTGAAAGCACAGCAAGCGCCGGCTTCCATGACAACGCACTCCCCTGTCCAACACGAACCTCAACCTGTCGAGACTGCGCCGCCGCGCCGCATCGTCCTCACCGGCTTCATGGGATCAGGAAAAAGCACCGTCGGTCCGCTCGTTGCGCGCCGCCTGGGCTGGAGTTTCATCGACGTCGACGACGTCATCGAGCAGGAGGCCAGCGCAACCATTGCGGAGCTCTTCGCACGACACGGCGAGTCTTCATTCCGCGACCGCGAACACACCACCATTGCCCGTCTGGCAACCGGCCACGCGCTGGTTCTGGCCCTCGGCGGCGGCGCCATCGAGCGCGCCGAAACCCGCGAACTGCTGCTCACCACGCCTGGCACCCTGCTCATCCATCTCCAGGTCGAACTCGCCACCACCCTCGCTCGCTGCGCCGGTACAGAACACATTCGCCCCATCCTGGCCGACCAGGCCAATCTCGCTCACCGATATAGCCTCCGCTTACCCCTCTATCGCAAAGCCCACGTGTCCATCCCCGTCGATGCGCTCCTCCCCGACGAAGTGGTCGAAGCAATCCTGCGGGCAGCGCGGCTGGGCTAACTGGGAATTAGAGACGCCTGCGCCAGCAGCGTCGAGTTGAAACCCGTCTATTCTTGAAAAAGGCACATGCCCCTGCGCAGGGCGTGCTCTATCATCCGCTGCGTTAGGTCCCCCAATCGAGAGCGCACAGGAATCCCAACTGATGTGGGAAGTCGTCGAAAATGGATCGCGCCAGGATGCCCTAGCGATCCGCAGGAGGTTGGTAAGGGTTTGGGAACCTCTACTAATCCCATTGTTCAGGCACCTGGCGGAGTTTTTCAACAAATTCCTAGACTGTTGTGCCATTGGAGACTTATCCTGCCCAACAAACCGCTGTGAGGGGTGAACCCTCTCTCAGCGAGAGCGCCCCGGGTAATCCCAATGGAGGATCGCCATGCCACTGAATGATCCCAAAGTGTTCTTGTTGGAAATGCAATTGAAAACGCAGGGAAAAGTCACAGGTGATAGCACAAAGAAACAGGGCGGGACAGGTTTCTCGGCCGGTTTGAGGTGCCACGCATTTAATTATCAGGTTGCGCAGCAGTTCGATGCTGGTTCAGGCCAACTCACGGGCAGGCGCACGCACACCCCGATTACGATCGTAAGAGAGGTTGACAAGGCATCGCCTCTTCTCTGGTCGGCCCTGTGCACAAATGAAGGTTTCAAAACGGCCACGCTTTCGTTTGCCAGGCCTAGCGCCGATGGAAACTTTGCTGTGGCTCACACAATCGTACTGACCGATGGCGCCATCGTGAGTATCCGGCCAGCCGGCATCCAAGACGGGAAAAAATGCGAGGAACTGACCTTGACCTATGAGGAAACGAAGGTCGACGGGGCGCTCCGCGAGATTCCGGCCGGCCTGGAAAGGCGGTGGTACGGACCCGCGGGATGGTAGCGTCCGTGCCAAATCTCCACGCCGGCGTCTATTCTACCTGCAGGCCCTGGCCACAAACGAAGTTTTTACTAGCGCGACGCTCTCGTTTAACCGGATCGACCAAGACGGGAAGCCAACCGTAGTTCGCACCATTGAATTAACAAACGGCACCATTGCCCAGATACGGCCGGCGCCGCACGTCGGCGGAAAAAGCTGCCAGGAGATTACCTTGAACTATGAGGACTTGAAGGTTGACGGAGTACTCGGCAGGTCGATCCCCCTGTCGATGTTGGGGTGACCGGGACTGCCGGCAGCGCTATTGCGCGCACCTCTCAAAAATTCGCCTCTTCGGTCTCGCACCCCGGTGCGCTTCCCCGATGCGCTTCTCGGCCACGATTCTGCCTGCAGCGCAGCTGGGCCGGCTGCACCCTGGAGGCTGGAAACTTTTCCCGCTTGTTATCATCAATACAGATGCCCGCCAGTCACGCGCCCCGGGGTCCCTTTTGAGGTCTTCCTAGATCCTGATGACACCCACCTCCCACGCCGCAGTTCCGACAGAACTCGCTTCTTCGCCCGCTGAGAGCGTGCCGCTCGGGCCGGCTCACATTCACGCGCCCAGCCCCGGCGCCACCGCCACGCTCATCCACGACCTGCGCGAACTCTTCAAGGTCAAGGTAGTGGGAATGGTGCTGGTTACCGGCTGGGGAGGCTTTTATCTGGGCTCCATGCAGTCCGGCATCTCCAGCGTGCAACCCGGACTGCTCAACGCTCTGTTCGGCATCGGCCTGGTCTCCGCCGGGGCGGGCGCGCTGAACGAGGCCCTCGAGCGCAAGATCGACGCGCGCATGGTCCGCACCGCGCAGCGCCCGCTGGCCCGCGGCCGCTTCTCGCTCGCTCAGGGAATCATCGCCGGCCTCGGCGCACTCACCCTCGGCGCCGTCTGGCTGCTGCTGCGCACCAACCTGCTCACCGTGTCCCTGGCCCTGCTCACGGCCTTCTGTTACGTGGCCATCTATACGCCGCTCAAGCGCTTCACCTCCCTGGCCACATTCATCGGCGCTTTCCCCGGCGCAATGGGTCCGCTGCTCGGCTGGACCGCCGCCCGCCCCCACATCGAGTGGCCCGCCGTGGCCCTGTTCGCCATCCTTTTCGTCTGGCAGTTCCCTCACTTCATGGCCATCTCCTGGCTCTACCGCGACGACTATGCCCGCGCCGGCATCCGCATGTTGCCCGTCGTCCAGCCGGATGGATGGTCCACAGTTGCCGAGGCGCTCTTCTTCGCCGTCATCATGATTCCCGTCAGCCTGGCTCCCTGGTTCCTCGGAGTGGCCAGCACAGTCTACGCCGTTCTGGCAGTGCTGCTCGGGGCTCTCTATCTTGCGTATACAATTCGCTTCGCCGGCATCCTGCGCGCCAAAGACGAAACCGAGAGCCGCATGTTGGCCCGCGACCTGCTCAAGGTCAGCGTCGTTTATCTGCCCCTGCTCTTCACCACGCTCATGCTCTGCGCCACCCAAAAACATTGAGGAAGTTGAAGCAAATGACCACCGCCGTCGCTCCCCAATCCAGCACCCGCCCGGCCATCGCCGCCATTCTCGTCATCAGCGCGGCAGCAACGCTTTTTCTCTTCTGGCTTATCTACGTTCATCCCGCCGCGGCCTTGAGCACCGAGTACGCCTTTCTGCCCGCCCTCAACGCCATCCTCAACGGCCTCGCCGCCACGGCGCTGCTCATCGGCTACACCTTCATTCGCTCCCATCGCATCAAAGCCCACCGCGCCGCCATGATCACCGCCTTCATTTTTTCCACGCTCTTCCTCATCAGCTACATCGCGCACCACGCCCTGCACGGCGACGTCCGCTACCCCGTGCATGCAGCCCTGCGCTCCGTCTATCTGCCGCTGCTTGCCAGCCACATCGTTCTCGCCATCATGGCGCTGCCTCTGGTGCTGGTCACCTTTTTCTTTTCGCTCAGCGGCCGCATCCGCCAGCACCGCAAGGTAGCGCGCTGGACCTTCCCGCTCTGGCTCTACGTCTCCGTCACTGGAGTCATCACCTACGTGATGCTTCGCCTGGCG
>DATKGE010000350.1:0-3856 GCA_035510955.1 Occallatibacter sp.
CGACTCGCGGTCCAGCAGGACCACCTCGGGGACGGTGAGGATCGCCTGAACGATGGCATCCATCTTGGCGGCATCGCGTCCTTCGGAAAAATTGGGAACACACTCCACCAGTTGTCGTGGCATGAATTCATACAGTAACGTATCTGGCCTGTCTCTCGGGGGCGAGGGGTGCTTAACCGTTTTGGGGGGAGGGGGGTGGTTCGAGCATCCCGTGCTCCGCGGGCCGCATGGGACTGGCTCGCCGGAAACACCGGACCTGCTATCCTGATGAGCAATGTACCTCAAGATTCTGGGCCACCCGATCTTCCCTAACCTGAATTTTCACATGCCGATGATCGTGGATCTCTCGCATCCGTTGATCATGCTGCGGGGCGAGAACGGCTGCGGAAAATCCACGCTGCTCCATTCCATCTATTACGCGCTCCGCGGGGAGGACGTGGACGGCTACATTTACCGGCTGGAACCGGGCGAAGTGAAAATCGCGTCGACGTTTCTGTTCGACGCCGAGCAGCACAACCCACGGCAGCAGCTCGAGTTCTTTGAGGACCAGCCGGAGATGCTGGACTTCCTGAAAACGGCGAGCCACGGACAGGTGATGCTGGCGCTGTTTCGAGAGAGCTTTCCCAAGCTGCCGGAGGGTTCGATTCTGTTGCTGGACGAGCCGGAGATGGCGCTTTCGGTGTCCAATCAGCGGCGCATCCTGAAGATGCTGATGGAACTGGTGGACCAAAAGCGCTTCCGGATCGTCTGCGCCACCCATTCTCCGGTGCTAATCGACGCCCCTGAAACCTACGTGATCAACCTGGACCAGCACATCAATAGAAACGTCGCCACCACCGATATGGGTGTCCAGGGCGCCAGCACCATTCAGTAGCCATGGGCGAGTGGAAAATCGGGTCGTGCGCTAAAAGTGCGTGGATCGCCTTTTTGGCGCTAGTCGGCGCCGCGCGAAACAAACACGGCCCCGATCTCACCGAACCAGTGGGATATCCGTCCGCGGGAAATCGGCGCCCTTGCAGAGCACCGGTTCCTGGCTCACCTTGGCGAGCGCATAGACACAACAGTCACCAAGATTCAGTTGGGCCGGATGCCGGCCTTTGCCGTACTTGCGCCAGGCGCGCACTGCCGCTTGCGCTTGTTTCGAATCGAGTGGCATGATCTCCGCGCGGGCGTCGAATAGGAAGAGTTCCAAGTCCGCGCCTGCGTCCGGACCATACCGTCCCTCGAGAACCATGGCAGCTTCCAGGACAGTGACGGCGGACACCAGGCGCCTATCAGCTTTGGCGAGCGCCTCCAGCATCGTATCGCGTTCCGGCTCGGCTTGCAGAATAGCGACCAGGGCTGACGTGTCAATCACCATGGTTAGCGGGAATCCCGAATTCGTCATAGCCTACCAACTCATCGTCCGAGCGCGCGTCGAGCACCGGCCGCGCCGCGCAACGGTCGGAGATCTCACGAAGCTTTTCGATCCACTGCGGATCCGGCCGGGCGCGTTGTGCCCGCTGCAAACGCTCCCGTAACGAATAGCGAACAGCGTCGGTGAGGGTTTCTCCAGTCAGGTCGGCCACTTGGCGGGCCAGTTGATAGACTTCCCGGTCTTTGATATTGAGCGGCAAGCAATCCTCCTATCCTCCTTACTATACTCCAATATTCCCTACTTTGCTCTGCCCGATGCAAAGGCGCCGAGGTCTCATTCGCCAGCCTGCGGTTCTTTCTCCCGCTTCAATAACGCGTAAAACGTCTTGCGATCCACTTCGGCCTCGCGCGCGGCGGCGCTGATGTTGCCCTCGCAGCGAGCCAGCACAGCTTGCGCGTACGAGAGTTCGAAGCTCGCCAGATACTGCTCGCGCGCCTCTTTCCACGGAAGGCTGGAAAGGGGGCTGATACCGCTATTGGCCGGCTGGTCTTCGGCCACGTCTTGCGGCTCCAGAACACCGCCGGGGTGAAGCGCCGTCAGCCGCTCCATTACATTCTTGAGCTGGCGGACATTGCCCGGCCAAGGCTGCTTCAGAAGAGTTTCATAGAAGCGCGGGGACCCGGCGAGGCTCTTCCCGTATCGCCGGGAAAATCGCTCCAGGAAGAAACTGGCCAGGTGAGGGATGTCCTCGGGCCTCTCACGCAGCGGGGGCAGTTTCACCGTGACTACTCCCAGCCGGTAGTAGAGCTCTTCGCGAAATGTGCCGGCCTTGATCTTCGCGGCCAAGTCCTGGTTGGTGGCGCACAGAATCCGGCAATCCACGCGGACGGGCTCCAGGCCGCCCAAACGCCGCAGTTGGCGCTCTTCCACGAAGCGGAAGAGGCGGGTTTGCAGTTCGACACTCAAATCCCCGATTTCGTCGAGGAACAGCGTGCCGCCATCGGCCGATTCGATCAGACCCTTCTTGGTGCGATCCGCCCCGGTGAAGGCTCCGCGCTCGTAACCGAACAATTCGCTCTCGATCAGCGACCCCGGCAAGGCACTGCACTCCACCGGCACGAACGGCCGGTTCTTGCGTGGACTCTGGCTCTGAATGTAGCGGGCCATCACCTCCTTGCCGGTGCCGCTCTCGCCCAGAATCATCACGGTGGCATCGGTGGCCGCAGCCCGCCGCGCCTTTTCGGTCAATTCCAGCATCACGGCGCTACGGCTCTGCGGTTGGTCGCTTTCACCGAGCGCGGCCAACCTTCCTTTGAGGCGGTCGACTTCGTGCTCCAACTCGGCGTGCGAGAGCGCCCGCTTCACCACCAGCAGGAGATCCTCCCGCTTGAACGGTTTCTGCAGGTAATCGAACGCGCCGTTGCGCATGGCCGTCACCGCGCCCTCCACCGATCCGAACGCCGTGAGAAAAACGACGGGCAGGCCCGGATGCGCCTCGTGCAGCCGCGCGAAGACCTCTTCGCCCGACATCCCCGGCATCCGCATATCCAGCAAGACCAGGTCGGGGGGCTTTGCCAGCGCATCCGCCAGCCCCTTCACCGGGTCCGAGTAAGCCGTCACGGTGGTCTCGGGAAACTTCAGCATCCGCTGAATGTTTTCGCCCATCGCCGGCTCGTCGTCGATTACAAAGATGCGATTCACGATTGCTCGCCTTTGACAAACCAATGGTAGGGTTGGCCCCGCGTAAAACGCGCAGGGGGTAGCTCGACGACGAAACTGGCGCCGCCGCCGATCCTCTCTTCATACCATATGCGGCCGTCGTACATATCGAGCAGGCTGGCGCCCAGGAAGAGTCCGAGCCCCAAGCGCTCCCGCCCGGGACTCTGGGAAACAAATGGCTCGAACAGTTGTTTGCGGATTCTCTCGGGAACGCCGGGCCCATTGTCTTCGATTCGGAGCACTACCTTCGCGCCCGCGGTGTGGTATGGCTCCAGGCGGATCCAGACGGTGCCGCCCTCGCGTCCTTTCAGAGCGTCCAGGGCGTTGCCGAGCAACCCGCGGACAACTTCGCTCACCACATGGCTGGGCAGGTTGACGTGGGGAGCATCCGCAATCTCGCGCACCACTCGGACGCCCTGCTCGTTGGCGGCAGATTGGAATGCGGCCAGAGCCTCCTCTAATGCCTCGGAAGGAGGGGCGGGGACGAAGACCTCGCCGCCGCGCTCGCGCCGCAATGCCTGCAACAAAGTGCGCGCGATGTTTCCCATGTAGCGCGTCTCTTTCAGCATCTGCTGGAGGTCGCTCAAAAGGGCGGCGTCTTCCTTACGCTCCTCCAGCAGCACTTCGATACGGCTGGTTACAATCGCCAGCGGATTATTGAATTCGTGCATGAAGCCGGCCGTAAACTGGCCCAGAAGGGTGAGTTGATGCGACAATCGCGCCTGCTGGTCGGCGGCCGACAGTTCTTCCCGCAACCTCACCGTCCGATAGCGCACGTTC
>DATKGE010000351.1:0-3491 GCA_035510955.1 Occallatibacter sp.
GCCGAAATTGAAGTTGTAGGTGGTTTGTGTGCGCTGCGAGTGCAGCATGGTGCTCAGCGGGGAACCGAGGTAGGTGGCCAGCCCCTGCGAAGCGCCTACCAGTGGAACGACGCCGGCGGGGAACGGGTTGCTCAGCGAGTAAGGGGCGCTGGGGGTCGGCGCGGGACCGCCGGAAAAGTTTGGATCAAGGCTGCTGCCGTAAAGGACCGAGTTGCCCAAGCCGCCGCCGTCGAACGCGATGGTATTTGGATCGTTGTTCCAGTTGGTCGAATTCCAATTCGTCGACGAGGAGAAGCCATCGCTGTTTTCTCCGGCGCTGGAGACCATCTCCGCGCTCGGGCCATAATAGAAGCCGGCTCCACCGTGGACGACAAAATCCTTCGCCGGCTGCCAGGCAAACCCAACGCGAGGGCCGAGGTTCTTCATATTGGCGGTAAAGGGAGAACGGTTGCTGGGCGTGGAAAAGACTTCGCCGCCCGTAAACGACACGCCGCTGCTCGAGCCTTGCGCATTGGGATCGAAGTATTCCAGGCGATTGTGACGTTCTGTCTTGCCGCCAAAAATATCCCAGCGCAGCCCCGCGGTGATGGTGAAAGAGGGGCTGAGATGGTAAGTGTCCTGCACGAATGCCGCGTAGTAAGGGCTGGCCTCGGCCACGAACAGATCCTTAGTGAAATTTGTCGATTCGCTGCCCGGCGCCGTTCCCATTCCCAGCAGGAAGGAAGCGAAGTCGTTGCCTCCCACCGGCGAAGGCGCGCCGCTGGACTGGTCTGTTGCAGACATGTCGAAGTAGTAGTTGCCGGAGGGAAACGGGGGTTGACCGACATTCATGAAGCGCTTCATGTATTCAAAGCCGGTGCTGATTTCGTGCTTGCCTTTCACCTTGGTGAGCGATGCGATGGCGTCGCTGTTCTCACTCGCGTATTGGAAGGTGTTATAGCAGCAGGTGCCGCCAATGGCGCCGCCCACATCGTTGAAATTCATGAGCGGCAGGATCTTGTACACTTCCTCGGCGGCCAGCGACGAGGGGAATCCCAGCGAGGTGATGTCGAATCCGTTTTGAGCCGGGTCACCGCCCTGGTTCTCGTAGTGGCGCGTGAAGGAGTAGCGCAACTGCAACACAGTGGTTGGGCTCAATGTCAGGTCGTCGGCAACGATCATGTTGCGCGCGTTGGTCACGTTCAAGGCGTAATCGGGATCCCACATATCGCCAAAGGCATTGAATGTCGCAGTGGTTGTGCGGGAAAAGGAGAAGCGGCCGAAGATGCGCTGCTTCTCGCTCTGGTAGTAGTCCATGCGGATGTCGAACTTTTGCCCGGTAGTCGGGTCCAGGCCGGGCAGAAAGAGGTTGTTGATGGCTCCGTAAGGGGACGCGGTCGTGGCTGCTTCGCACGTGCTGGGGCTGGGGTAGTTGCACTTGGGAAACTCGGAGAGATATTTCAACGCGATAGGATTGGGGTTGGCAATCTTGTTGCCGGCGACGGGTTGGCGTGTTCCGGCCAGCGGTCCGGCGGCCACATCGGGCTGCGTCGGATCGTAGATGGTGTAACTGTCCGCAGAAAAATCCCCGGTGCGCTCCGCCGTGGTTGGAACAGAAAAGAAGTTTGAACCGTCGAATAGCTCCTGCTGCGTGGCTTCATAGTCGCCAAAGAAGAAAAGCTTCTTGTGCAGGATGGGTCCGCCAATCGATCCGCCTTCCTGATAGCGGTGAAACGACGGCGGCGTGTTGTAGGGAGCCGGAGCGCCGGTCACCGGATCCACATTCGACAACTGGCTTTGCTTGTTGAAGTAATCGTTTGCGGAGAGAATGTCCGGCCGGAAAACTCCGAAGGCGTCGCCATGGAAATGGTCTCCGCCAGACTTGCTCACCAGGCTGATGACGCCCGCCGCGCCGCTCTGGTAGGAGGCCGGCGTGTTCTGCGTCTCCACGCGGTACTCATCCACATCGTCTTCGGGGATCTCCGACATGGGGATGATGGTGGCGATATTGTTTTCCGCAATGCCCAGCGGACTGCCGTCGAGCATGTAGTAAACGGACCCGAGGACGGCGCCGTTGATGCTATACGACGATACATCGACCCCTGGGCGGCCGCTTGCGATGTTGTTGAGCTGCGCCGAGTCGCCTGAGTTCGGCGAGCCGTTGGCCGGTGTCACACCGGCGCTCAGCTGCACCAGGTCATAGACATTGCGCGTCAGGAGTGGCACGCGATCGATGGTCTCAGCGGAGATGAGCTGGCCCACAGTGGAGTTGCTGGTATCGAGCAGATCGAGCGATGCGGAGACGATGACGGTATCGCTTACGCTGCCCACGCGCAGAGCAATGTTGACTGTGCTTACCTGGTCAACGCTCACTGAAACATTGTCCTCGGCCACGCTTTCAAATCCTTTGTGGCTTGCGGTTACTTCATAGGTGCCGGGGTTGAGCGATACAAAGGAATACAGGCCGCCTCTGGTTGTGACCGTGGATTGCGCGATCCCGGTTGCGTGGTCGAGCGCGGTCACTGCTGCTCCGGGAATTACGGCGCCGCTGGGGTCTGTAACTGTGCCGTTGATGTCGCCGCGGCCGGCCTGGGCCCAGGCGGGGGCTCCGGCGGACAGGACAAGGACGGAAACACAGAGGAAAGTATCCAGCAATGAGGATGCCGT
Source organism: Occallatibacter sp. (assembly GCA_035510955.1). Taxonomy (GTDB): domain Bacteria; phylum Acidobacteriota; class Terriglobia; order Terriglobales; family Acidobacteriaceae; genus Telmatobacter. The sequence continues at coordinate 2,647 of DATKGE010000351.1, forward strand.
TTTTGCATTCATTTTGGCCATCTCCTAGCAAATTGTTGACATTCAAACGTTTGAATAGTAGAAGGCTAATGTAGGATCAAACTTTTCGCCTGTCAAGGGAAAAATCGGAGCCACCGGTTTTTGTCAGGCCAAACTCTTGCCTGGGCAATCGCTGGCGCGAATATGCCCGTGTTCGAAACACAGGGTTGCAGCGCGGAGGAGGAAGAGTTGGCACAGCGCAGATCCGGTCACGTGACTTTGCTGGATGTTGCGCGCGCGTGCGGATTCTCCGTCTCCACCGTTTCAATTGTGCTGAGCGAGGCGCCTTTGTCGCAGAATGTCGCGGAGAAGACTCGGCTACATATCCGCGCCATGGCGCAGCAGCTTGGCTATCACCCCGATGCATTTGCGCGCTCGTTGCGGCGGCGGCGCAGCCAGACCATCGGCGTGCTGGCCTACGATCTCTCCGATCCGTACTGCATTCCCATTGTGCGCGGCATCCAGGCAGGGCTGCAGCCGGCCAGCTACCTGCCGCTGCTGATGGATGCCCAGACACAGCGCGGGCTCTTCGACAACTATCTGCAGATGACGCTGGAGCGGCGCGCGGAAGGCGTGATCGTGATTGCCAGCTGGGTCTTCGACGAAACTAATTTGCTGAGCGACGTGCAGAAGAATAACGTGCCCATCGTGATTGTGAGCCGCGACCTGACCGCACGCGGAGTGAGCTCCATTCTTGTGGACAACGAAGCCGGGGGCGCCCTGGCCATGCGTCACCTGCATGAGCTTGGGCATCGCAGGATTGCCGTGATTCGCGGACCGGAAGAAATGTTTGACAGCCAGCCTCGCTGGGAGGGCGTGCAAAGTGC
>DATKGE010000352.1:0-3588 GCA_035510955.1 Occallatibacter sp.
AAAGGAAATCTCCAGCTTCGAACGCATGTTCGAAGGCATCACCCTGGTTCTGAATCCGGGCCAGACGCCTGCCCAGTAAGACGCCCGCACAATAGGAGGAGACACCCATGAGCTGGTTTTCGCGCATCTTCCGCCGCGGCAACATCTACAGCGATCTCGCCGAAGAGATGCGCCTGCATCTCGAAGAGCGCACCGAGCAGTTGATGCGCGAAGGCATGAGCCGCAAGCAAGCCGAACAGTCCGCCCGCCGCTCCTTTGGAAACCGCACCGTGATTGAAGAGCGCAGCCGCGAAATCTGGCAATGGCCCACGCTCGAATCCATCTGGGCCGACGTGCGCTACTCTCTCCGCCAGTTGCGCAAATCTCCGGGGTTCACCATCACGGTCGTCATCTCCCTAACCCTCGGCCTCGGCGCCAATACCACCATCTTCACGTTTGTGAATGCAATGCTGCTCCGGCCGCCCGCAGTTGCCGACGCCGGCCATCTCGTCGAAGTCATGGAGCGCAATCCCAAAGCCTCGGGAATTGACGCCTACATGCCTCTCAGCAACCCCGGCTATACCCTTCTTCGCGATCACAACCGCACCCTCTCAGGCTTTACGTCCTTCGACGGCGACCCACGCCCGGTGAGTTGGAGCCACGACGGCCAGGGCCAGATGGTTTTCGGCCAGCTTGTTTCCAGCAACTTCTTCTCCGTGCTGGAAGTCGAACCTTCAATCGGCCGCTTCTTCCAGCCGGAGGAAGACAAAACCGGCCCCGGTGCGCCCACCGTGGTCATCAGTCATTCATTTTGGCAGCGCCAGTTTGGAGGCGATCGCTCGGTCATTGGCCGCGCCCTGGTGCTGAACGGAGCCAGCTACACCGTCATTGGCGTGACGCCCCCGAGCTTCACCGGCATCCTCATCGGCTCGCAGCCCGATTTCTGGACTCCCCTGTCCATGACGCCAACCCTCATCCACGACCCCGACCGAATGGGCAGCGACACATCGTTCTGGCTCTTGGGCGTGGGCCGCCTGAAGCCGGGCTTTTCACAAAAGCAAGCACAGGCCGATCTCACCGTTCTTACACGCTCAACCCATTCCTCTGACCCGCAAGCAGCGGTCATGGACGCAAGCCTCTTCCCCGTCCAACTTGTACCAAGCCCCTATCGAGGCTACGTGGTCGCATTTACAGGCCTGCTCATGGCTGCCGTGGGCCTGGTGCTTCTCATCGCCTGCGCCAACGCTGCGAATCTGGTGCTGGCACGCGCCATCACACGCCGCCGCGAGCTCGCGGTTCGATCTGCTCTGGGAGCGAGCAGGTTCAGAATCGTTCGCCAGGCCTTGACCGAGAGCCTCCTGCTCTCCATGATGGGCGGTGCCGGCGGACTCGCCATCGCCTACTGGTCCATCCCGCTTTTGCTCAGCCTCAAGCCGGCCAACATTCCTGTCTTTGTCGAGGTTCCGCTGGATTGGCGCGTATTTTCCTTCGCTCTCGCAGCCTCGTTTTTGACCGGGATTCTCTTCGGTGTCGTGCCCGCCTTGCGCAGCACTCGCCGCGATCTTCTTCCCGCCTTGAAAGACGAGAGACAGCTCGCCGGTCCCCGCCGCTCCCGTCTGCGCAGCAGCATCGTGGTTGCGCAAATCACCGTATGCCTAGTGCTGCTCATCAGCGCCGGCCTCTGCGTACGAAGCCTGTTCAACGCCCGCTCCATCGATCCCGGCTTCAGCACCCGTGACATTGCCGTCGCTCAGCTTGATCCCGGCAGTCTCGGCTATACCGAGTCGCAGGATGGTGAGTTTTATCGCCAGCTCCTGGAACGCGTGCGCGCATTGCCCGGAATTCGCTCCGCCAGCCTGTCCGACTCACTCCCCCTCGGTACCAATCGCTCTTCCCAGGGGATAACGGTCGACGGATTCAACCCGCCCGCCGGGGAGGAAAACATCCACGTCCAGATGGCGTTCGTAGCGCCGGATTATTTCCGCACCATGGGGATACCCATCCTGAGCGGCCACGAATTCGCGCCTCAGGATAGCCGGCCCGGATTCAGCGCCGTCATCGTCAATCAAACCATGGCGCAACACTACTGGCCAGGCCAAAATCCAATAGGCCAGCATTTTAAAGACGGCAAAGATTCCAAGGAGATCGTCGGCGTCGTCAAGACCGGAAAGTATCACAGTCTCGGTGAAGACCCGCAGGACTTCATGTATCTCCCCGGCGGCCCTTCATCAAGACAGTTTCTAGTTGTGCGTACCGCCACCGGTGAGCAATCCGCACTCGCTGAGATTCGTCGCGTGATTCAAAGTCTCGATCCGAATGTCGTGCCCGTCGAAATGGAATCGATCTCGCAGTACATGGCTCTTCCCCTCTTCGCCGCGCATACCACTGGATTACTGCTGGTGGTCTTTGGGTCGGTGGCTCTTTTGCTTGCCACCATCGGGCTTTCCGGGGTGGTGTCTTACTCCGTAAGCCAGCGTACGAACGAGATCGGCGTGCGCATGGCTTTGGGTGCAGACCGCTTCGACGTTGTGAAACTCATCCTGAAGCAGGGAATGCGTCTCACCGGCATTGGGATCCTGATCGGTCTGGTACTTTCATTCGCGGCCACTCGCGCGCTGGTTGGATTACTCTACGGAATCAAGCCAAGCGACCCCCTCACCTTCGCCGCTGTGTCTCTCTTCCTGGCCACGGTCGCGTTCCTGTCCTGCTATTTCCCTGCCCGCCGCGCCGCCTCGGTCGACCCAATGCAGTCGCTCCGCGCTGAATGACAACTGCGCCCATGCTGACTTGCTGACTCGCTATCCCTGCGCAGCAGGGGCTAACTTGCTGAATAGTTCCCAAAGCCTCCCTTGGCCTCGATTTTGGTATCATTCAACGTCCCAGCAGAAGTCTTCCTTTCATTGCGGCGCAATGCGTTGCAAACAACATGCGCCGCACCCTGCGGACGAACCACGCCTTAAAATCCCAATCTGGCGTACAATGGGAGATAGCAGCACGTGCCAGTTGGCCCGGCTCGCACCTGGGCTCCGCGACAGAAACTCTGTCGTTGGCCAGCAAACAACGGGGGCGTCACGGTTTCGACGGGATCGATTGCGGCTTAGGAGGCATGTCAGGGTGTGGGCACCTGTAATCGCCTGCAAAAACAAAGTTGCCAACGATAATCTGGCACTTGCAGCTTAATTAACTAAGCTGCCGTCTTCCGTGGTTTTGCCTGTGGGCCGCGAGCGGACGTCATTCAGCAGGCTGGCGGTCACGGCTCGGTCCGTGTTGTAACCGTAAGATCATCGGACTAGCTTCATGCGCATCTTGTCCGTTCTGAGCGCATGGGGCGAAAACATGCGGAATCGGACAAAGCATGAACTCTCCTGGCTGACAGCGATTTCGGACGCGGGTTCGACTCCCGCCGCCTCCACCATACTTAAGCTTTTTCTTTTCTTGTACTTACCAATCAGAGCCTAAAAGTCGGGTCGTTTTTGTGACCGTTTTGTACCCATTTTGTACCAGGGACAAAAAGCCTCCCGATTTTTTGACCCATTTCAGCGTTCGAGCAAAACTCCAGCTGAAGTGGGAGGCCCTCATGGATTCGTTCGTCTTCACCCGTCACTCTTC
>DATKGE010000353.1:0-2608 GCA_035510955.1 Occallatibacter sp.
CGCATTGGCGCATGCAATACACTGCGCATCGCCGCGGACGGCAAGATCGTCGGCTTCAATACAGATGTGGACGGCGTGGTGCGGCCGCTCGAAAAGCGGCTCAAGCTGAAGGGTGCACGCATTGCCGTGCTGGGCGCGGGAGGCGCAGCGCGGGCGGCCGTCTTTGGCCTGGTCGCCCAGGGCGCGGAGGTCTTCGTTGTCAACCGAACTCACGAGAAAGCCGTGGCCTTGGCCCGGCAGGCCAAAGCCAAAGCGATGAAGCACGAACTCTTCGCGAAGAACAGGTTCGACGTGCTCATCAACTCAACCCCCTGCGGCATGGCGGGTTCGAAGCAGGCGCTTCCGATTGCGGAGAGCGAGCTGAACGCCGGCTTGGTCTTCGACATGATCTACAACCCGCTGGAGACGCCGCTGCTCAAGCTCGCCCGCCAGCGCGGAATTCCGGTAGTGACAGGCCTGGAGATGTTTGTCCAGCAAGGCGCCCGCCAGTTCGAAATCTGGACCGGCAAACCAGCTCCCGAAGCCGAGATGCTGCGCGTAGTGGAGTTGGAGTTGCGCCGGCGGGGGTGAGGGCGATCTACTTCTTTCCACGCTAGACGTGATTTTGACTCTTGCTGAGGCGAAGAACGCGCAGCCGAGCCGCGCGGTGCAAAACGGTTAATTTCCGATCTCGGTCGCCATCGAAGCCTATTTTGCTCTCTTCTTCCGGGGTTTTCCCGCCTTGGTCTTTTCGCCCTCGATGTGCCCCACCGCAATCGGCCCCATATCCGGCCCGATCCGCCTGACCGATGTGTCCAGCATCTCGTAGTTGATCGTGCGCGGAGCGACGGGGCGCGTGATGCCGCTGGCCGGGTCGATGCTGAGGTTGTCGCTGCTGGCGATCTGGAAGCTGAAGGTGGGCTGCGTGCCACCCTTGGGCCCAGGAATCGAGCCAACCTTCACCGGCAAAAAGCCTTGAATGGGATGCAGCCGGAAGGCGGTCTCGTAGCGGTGACGTTTCACGCTCCAGGTAAAGACGCGCACCTGATCGAAGTCAAACGGCAGGCCGGGCTTGGGCGGCGTCAGCACGGTCACGTACTCGGGAACCGTGTGGTCGGCGGTGGTGGCCCCGTCGTCTTTCACTTTGGTGAGCACGTACGCGCCCACCATGCGCTGGCCCTCTGCATACGTAGCCACTTCATCGGGCGCATCCACGTCCACGCGTCCGGCCAGCAACCAGCCAAAATGCCCCTGCGTGTCGCGCACCAGCCACCAGTCTTCCATAATCACCGCGGCCGCCTCCTCCGGGTTGGGAGCGGGTGCAGCGGTTTTCTCCGCAGGCTTTACCGGCGCCGTAGCAGTGGCGGCGCCTTTTGCCCCGGGAGCCGTCGTCAGCGGCGGCTTGGGGGCGGCAGGTTTGGAAGTCGGAGCCGGAGCCACCGCTACTTTGGGAACCGTGGCGCGCGCCAGAAGCTGCACCTTGGCGTTGCCGGCAAGCAGGTAGAAGTGCTCCGTCTCGCGGCCGGGAAGGTTGTGCAGATACACATCGTCGCGCACCGTCGCTGTGGCCACCACTGCGTCCTGCTTGTGCTGGCTGGCCAGCTGCGCAAAGGTGTCGTAGGACTTGACGTCAATTACGGCATGATCTTCAATCCAGCCGATCTCGTTCTTCTGTGTCTTTACTTTGAGGAAGCGGCGGCCGTGTTCGAGGACTTCGAGCGGTTGCCCGTTCACCACTTCGGCCACGCGATTGGAGACGGCGGCTACGCGATCGTGCAAGTACATTTGCCGGGCGGAGACATAGACCGTCTCGTGCGGTTCCTCGTGAAACCGCTTGCATCCCATTAGAAACCCTAGAAAACACAGCAGCAGCAATGGGGACGCAGTGGCTCCCAAGCACCATGCGCAACGAACGAATGAGATGGGGGATCGCGTGAGCACAACCAGTTACGTTCATCTTGAGGATAGCATTTTAGAAGCAGGGGTCAGGGATCAGGGGTCAGGCAGCAGAGTTTGCGTCCGAGAAATCCATCGCTGTCAGCAGATCGCTGGAAACCGATCCCTGGCTCTTCGATTGACGACCAATTATCAATGGCTTCTGTTCAAGCCTCGGATTCCCACCGGGCACTGAAGACTGATACCTGACCCCTGGGCCCTGATCCCTGCTCTTACGGCGCCGCAACAATCCCAATCGACCCACTCGAAGTCGTAGACGTGATCTGCGAGTCCAGTTGACCCAGCGTGGTCGCGTCAAAAATGTATGCGTCAAAGAAAGGACTGCCCAGCGAACCCACGGCAAAGACAAACGTGCTGGTCGAATCCTCAGCCATGCCGATCGGCTGGACCCCGGCTGCGGTGGCTGTGTCTGTGGTTACCGTATAGGTCGGCGTTGTCGCGCCGTTCGAAGTGATCCCAAATCCGGTGATGTTGCCCGCCGTGCTGGAGCCGGTCCCGTTGGCCACGTAGACATACTCGCCGGAGGCAATGGGCAGAATGAAATTGGGCGCCAATCCGCCGCTGGCAATTGGCGAGCCGGTAGCCTGGGTAAGCGTAGTGGTGCCCAGCGAGCTGTAGTTGAAGACGCGCAAGCCGCCAGAGGTTCCCGCGGAATCGGCCAGTGTTTCGCCAA
>DATKGE010000354.1:0-26827 GCA_035510955.1 Occallatibacter sp.
AGCAGTTGCTTCATTTTTCGGTCCCCTTCAACCACCGGATGCCCCTGGGCGTTCTTTCTGTTGAGGCAAGGCGCACGTGTCGATGCGGTCTCTCTGAAGCAAAGACAAAAGCGAGGACACACGGATGACTGAGACAACCCAAGCAACGGACGCCAGTCTTGTTCTGACCCTGGAAGAGATCTCCAACCTCACCCACGAGGAGGGCAAGCCCGCGGATACGCTGATGAATGTAGTGGCGTTGATCGCTGCGCGATTCAGGACCGATGTTTGCTCTGCCTATTTGTTGGAGCCGGACCGATCGAATTTGGTGTTGGCCGCGACGCTTGGGCTGCATCCACGCAGCATTGGGAAACTGCGCATGCCGCTCAGTGAGGGCCTGGCCGGCCTGGTAGCGGAACAGGTGCTGCCGGTGGCTGTGGACAACGTGAAGAAGCATCCCCGCTTTAAGTACTTCAAGGAATCCGGGGAAGAGGAATACAACTCGTTCCTCGGGGTGCCTCTAATCGACCGGGGAATCTTGCAGGGCGTTCTGATTGTCCAAACAAAGGAACCGCGGATCTTTCGGGAGAATGAAATTCGCATGCTGGTGGAGGCGGCAAGCCAGGTTGCGCCCGTGGTGAGCGAGGCTCGGATGCTGGACCGCTTCATTGTACCGGCCCAGGAGCGGCTCTGGTCGCTGGCCCGGAATTTGTGGTGGAGTTGGGATCCGGATTGCGTGAGCTTGTTTCGCGATCTGAATCCGACGCGCTGGAGGGAGCTGAATCAGAATCCCATTTCGCTCTTAACCGAGATGCGATTGGGAGAGATCGACCGGCGCGCAACGGAACTTGTGTTGCATAGCCGCATCAATTACTGTTACCGCCGGCAGCAGGAGTATTTGATGGCGGACCGCACCTGGGGCAGCGCCAACGCGGGAGTATTGCGGCCTCGCCCGGTGGCCTATTTTTCAGCCGAGTTTGGATTGCACGAATCGCTCCCCATCTATTCCGGCGGCCTGGGCGTGTTGTCCGGAGACCATATCAAGAGCGCGTCGGACCTCGACATTCCATTGATCGGGATTGGCCTGTTCTATGGGCAGGGATACTTTCTCCAGCGGCTGGACCAGACCGGATGGCAACGCGAAGAATATCTGCAGACCGACGTGAATCGGCTGCCCATGCAGCCTGCCATCGGCGAAAACGGCGAGCCGGTGGTGGTGGGGATTGAGACGCGCGGCGGCTCGATTCGCGCCAAGGTCTGGCGCGTGAAGGTGGGGCGTTGTGATCTGCTGCTGCTCGACTCCAACGTGGCGGGGAATGCGCCGGAGGATCGGGAGCTGACCTCTCGCCTGTATGGCGGAGACGGCCGCACGCGCATTCGCCAGGAGCTGCTGCTGGGCGTGGGCGGCTTTCGCGCACTGAAGGCCATGGGCGTCTCCCCGGGAGTCCTTCATCTGAACGAGGGACACAGCGGCTTCGCGGTGTTTGAAGCCATTCGCAATCGCATGGTGGAAGAAGGCCTGGACTTCAACACGGCCGCAAGCCAGATTCCGAGAGAAGTGATCTTTACAACCCATACACCCGTGCCCGCGGGCCACGACCGGTTCAGCGCCGACTTGATCGAGGAGCACCTGGGCCCGCTGCGCGATCAACTGGGGATTTCGCAAGACAATCTGATGGGCTTTGGCCGCGAGTATCCCACCGATCAGGGGGAGCAATTCTGCATGACGGTTCTGGGGCTGAAGCTTTCCCGGCGCGCCAACGCGGTTTCTTCGCTGCACGGCGAGGTCTCGCGCGCCATGTGGAGGCGCCTGTATCCCGGCAGGCCGGAAGATGCGGTACCCATTGGCCACATCACCAATGGCGTTCACGTTCCGTCGTGGCTCGCGCCGCAGATGTGCCGACTCTACGATCGCCATCTCGGGGTGGGATGGCAGAGCCAGAGCGGATCGGCGCGCACCTGGGAGGAGATTGAAAATGTAGACGACGGCGAACTGTGGGAAACGCACCTGAGCCTGAAGGCGCAGTTGCTCGACTTTGCCCGCAGGCGTGCAAAAGAGCAGGCCGAACGCCGCGGCGAGGCGCAGGAAACATTGAACAGGCTCGGCAAAGTGCTCTCGCCGGATGCGCTGACGATCGGCTTCGCGCGGCGGTTCGCCACCTATAAGCGGGCCAATCTGATTCTTGCCGATATGCAGAGACTGGCGTCGATGGTCAACGATCCCAAGCGCCCGGTGCAATTCCTGTTTGCCGGCAAGGCTCACCCGCACGACGAACCGGGCAAGACGGTTCTGCAGCAGATTGCCGAGATGATGCGCGACCCAGAATTCGCGAATAAGTTTGTCTTCGTTGAGGATTATGACATCAATGTTGGCCGGCACCTGGTGCAGGGTGTCGACGTTTGGCTGAACAATCCGCGGCGGCCGCTCGAGGCTTCCGGCACCAGCGGGCAGAAGGTGGTGCTCAACGGTGGCCTGAACCTCTCCGTGCTGGACGGCTGGTGGGCCGAAGCTTACGACGGGCTGAACGGATTTGCAATCGGCAAAGGAAGAACTCACACGAATTTCGATGTGCACGACAGCCGCGACGGCGAGGACCTCTATCGTGTTCTGCGCGATGAGGTGATTCCGCTCTTCTATCAGCGCGACCGCGACGGAGTGCCGCGAGGATGGATCAAGCGCATGAAACGGACCATCCGCACACTGGGCTGGCGCTTCAATGCGGACCGCATGGTGATGGATTACACGCAGAAGTGTTACGTCCCGGCGGCGGGCGGCACGTCAAGCGAGATCAGGCCGCCTTCGTAATGAGCGGTGAGTCACTGACCCACGGTACTGCGAGCCAGCGTTCCTCGCACTGGGTCTTTGGCCGTTTGATTTTGTACCAACACCGTGCCCCATCCTTCCGTCATTCTCAGCAAAGCGCAGCGGAGTCGAAGAGCCTGCTTCTTGCTGTTCTCATCGTATGGGTGGGAAACCACGAACCCCCAAAAGTGCGATATCACGCGGTCAGCGACCTGGAAATCCGCATAACATAGACCGCCGCAAAAATCCCAATAACCGGTAACACCCGGGCATAGATCGGGTTAGCCACGAGCGGTATCTGCATGGACCGGGGAACAGCCAAGAATGACGGAAAACTCACGGCAGTGCTGACGGCTCCGTCGACGGAGTGAATGTCCGGCAGGGAAATCAACTGGTTCCCTGCGGGAACAACATCGCCCGGCTGCAAGACGATTGGGACGCGGCGGCCCGCGCCCACGGCAAGCAGAAAAGGGAGCCAAAGGCAAAAAAGCACCACCGGCGCAAACAGTTGAAGACAGAAGTGTACTGTTTTGACCAACAAAGGCCGTATTTTCACGAGTACGATTCCCCCATTCTGGTCGCGGACCTGCGGCGCACGCTGACCAGCATACACCGTCTGCAGAAGGGGCATTGCCCGGCTCTCGCGGTGACGAAGTTGACAGCTAAATCCCGGCCGCGGTACCAATACTGGTTGCGCAATCGATTGTGCAACGCACGTGCTCTTTCCGGCTGCGTTTCGGAAAGACCGGCTCGTTCACCCCATTCACGGCAACTGCTTTATTTAGGAGACCGCAATGCAACCAATTGATCCAAAGCATGTTCCATGCCAGCAACGGCACAGTGGACCATCCCTCTCCGCCATCATCGGCTGGGGGGTGGCAGCGCTGTTGCTGCTCGTCTTCCAGGCTATTCCCGTTCAGGCACAATATCGCACCTCAATTCAAGGGGTAGTGACAGACAGCACAGGTGCGGTAGTTCCAGGGGCCTTGCTTACCCTTACCGATGTCGGAACCAACGAAAAGCAGGTGCGCCACAGCGATGCGAGTGGCGTGTACAACTTCAATGCATTGCCGGCCGACAAATTTACCCTGGTGGCCGAGAAGAAGGGATTCCAGAAGCAGGTTCTTGATCAGCTGACGCTGAATCCCGAGCAGGCAAATTCAATCGACGTGCAGCTCGTTATAGGTTCCGACGCCCAGACTGTAACGGTAAACGCCTCAGCCGAATCGGCCATCGATACTGAAACCGCCAACAATGGCACAACGATCAATGAGAACGAGATTCAGCACATGCCGACATTTCAGCGGGATGTGACCGGCCTTATCCAGTTGGCGCCGGGCGTGCAGGCCGATGGAGCGCAGGCGGGCGGCGGCGGCGGCTTCCAGGCTCCGGGCACGCAGACTGGGGCATCCTCCGGCGGGGGCGGTAATCTGGGGCATTCCAGCAGCATCTTTGCCACGGAAAACGGCGCCAGCGCAAACGCCAATGGCGGCCAGTTTGAAACCAACGGCTACACCGTCGACGGCATCAGCACAGTGAGCGCCGTTTGGGGCGGAGCCACAGTGATTACTCCCAGCGAGGATTCGGTAGGCAACGTCAAAGTTGTGACCAACGCGTACGATGCTGAAAACGGCCGTTTCTCGGGCGCACTGACAGAAATTACTTCAAAGAGCGGAACCAATCAAGTCCATGGCAGCGTGTTCGCGCAGATCAATCGTCCGGGACTGAATGCGTATCAGCGTTGGAACGGACCGGCCTCGGTCGTGGCTTACGACCCGACGACGGGAGTCAAGCTCACGCCATCGCAGCGCGGTCTGCTGAGGGACGAAGACCGTTACAACCAGTTGGGTGGCAGCGTTGGCGGCCCCATCTGGAAAAACAAGATCTTCGCATTCTTCAACTACGAAGGCCAAAGCCAGACTGTGCCCACAACCGGCACCGGATGGTACATGGTCTCCTCGGCGCTGGCTCCGCTGGCTCCGGCAAACAGCATTGCGTCCACCTATCTCAATTTCAATGGCGCAGGCGTTCTGGGCACGGTGATTGCCTCTGCAACCTGCGCGGATGCGCAACTCACCGAAGGCGTCAACTGCGTGACTATACCGGGCCAGGGTCTGAACATTGGTTCGCCCCTTACCAGCGGTCTCGGCAAGCAGGATCTCACCTATGTCGATAACACCAGTCCCGGTGTGGGCAGCGGACTCTCAAACGTCGCGGATATCGCCGACTACAGCACGAGCAACCCGACCAGCAGCGATTTCAAGCAATACAACGGCCGACTCGACGCTGACGTGACTCAGAAGGATCACGCCAGCTTCGCGATTTACTGGGTCCCGGCGACCAAGACCGACTATAACGGCGGCATCGGCTATCAGCTGTTCAATCACTCCCAGGTGAACGATGCCTTTGCGGTCATCTGGAATCACATCTTCTCACCCAACTTTTTAAACGAAGCCCGCGCCAACGCGGCCGGATGGCGCTACAACGAGCTGGCAAGTAATCCTCAAGCCCCGTTCGGCCTGCCGCAGGATAGCGTCATGGAGATCGGAAACATAACTCCTGGCTATGTAGGCGTAGGCTCCCCGGCGCATCTTGACCAGTGGACCTATGGGTACAAGGACGTCGCCACCAAGGTTCTGCGCGCGCACACGATGAAGTTTGGATTCGATCTCACCAGGCTGTACTATCTGAACGATCCGATCGGTGACCCGAACTACACGTTCTATAATCTTTGGGATTTTATGAACGATGCACCGGAGGCGGAGGGTGGCCCCTTCCAGGCAACCACCGGGATTCCCGGCGGCTACCGCAATGACAATCGCGAAGACATCCTCGGCGTCTTCTTCCAGGACGATTGGAAGATGCGTCCCAACCTCACACTGAGCGCGGGCCTGCGCTACTCTTACATCGGTCCGCTTACCGACAAGGACAACAATATGGGCGTGCTCGAGTTTGGCAGCGGAAGCAGCTTGCTGACGGGCATTTCCATCAAGACGGGCATCGGCGCATGGACGGCGCAGAAGTTCAACTTCGGGCCTCAGCTGGGCTTTAACTGGAGCCCGGCCATGTACCACAACAAGATCGTGATCCGCGGTGGATACGGCCTGAACTACAACCAGCAGCAGATCGCGACCGCCAACGCTCCTGACAACAACCCGCCTGGCACCAACTACATATTTAGCGGCAGCGAAGGTCCGACGGAGATCAACCCAAACGTCACCTACGCGGTATCCAGCAGCCCGACGGATATCTTTGGCTATCCACCGAATCCGCACGCGATTGTATCTTTTAACTCCGCCGGACTGCCCACCGCAGGCGGCGCAAATCTGAGCGGCTTGCCCAACCAGTTGCCAACCGAGTATTCGCACCACTACTCGCTGGACACGGAGATGGATCTCGGATACAACCTGGTCGCAAATGTCGGTTATGAGGGTAGCTCCACGCACCACACCCAGTATAACTACGACGCCACTGCTCTAGGAGACATACAGGGAGCTCCGCAGAATCCTCTGGTGAACAGCGTCAATACCTTCGGAAGCGGCGGTAAGGCGAATAACAACATGTTGCTCGCCGGGCTCAAGCATCAGTTCTCGCATACCTTCTCGGCGGAAGCACAGTATACCTGGGCAAACAGCATGGATACTGACTCGGGACCCTACTCCCGTGACCCCTACCTTTACAATCCGCAGTACGCGTATGGGCGATCGGACTATAACATAAAGAACACTTTCAAAGCCTTTGGTATCTGGCAGCCGGTTATCTTTCGCGGCGGCCATAACTGGGCAGAGAAAGTTGTCGGAGGGTGGACGTTGAGCGGCATTCTCACGCTGCACTCGGGGTATGGATGGACTCCGGTCTATACAGCGCCGCACCAGTTCTACTGCAATACCTGTAACTACGGGTACGCAAGCCTGCGTCCGAACTATCTAGGAGGAGGAGGCCACAACACCGGCAACGCTGCCTTTGAAACGGGAAGCAACTTCTCCGACCCGGGCACTATCCAAACAGGCCCGAACAATAACCTGTTCCTCGATAACTACTTCTCGGTTGCGGATTATTCGGCTGCTATCACCGATAGTCCAGGACAGTCGACCAATAACTACTTTCCCGCGCCGGGGGTTATTCGAAATTCCTTTCCCGGCCCCGGGTACAGAAATGTCGACTTCACCTTCGCCAAAGCATTTGGCCTGCCCCACATGCGTGTCCTTGGTGAAGACGCGAAGTTTGAAATCAAGGCCAACATGTTCAACGCATTCAATCTGCTGAACCTCACCCCAACCAGCATCTCTACCAACATCGGCAATCCCGGACTTGGCCAGGCACAGAATGCCCTGGGGTCGAGAACCGTGGATTTTCAGGCTCGCTTCAGCTTCTGATTTTCAGAGTTGCATTTTCCATCGGAAAGGGTGCGCGCTGCGCACCCTTTCTTTTTTCCCCGCAGAGCTGTTGAAGGTCAGCGTGGGGGCTTGGACCTGCCCGCGGCAACGATCGCCACTTCGCCGCTCTGCGTCCCGTTGAGGAGATTGGACAGATTGGTTCTTGCCTCGAAGATGCTGGCCGTTATCATGCAGGGCTCCATTCTGCTGGTTTATCTTGGCTGAGTTCAGAGGCAATTTTCAACTCTATCCCGCGCGCTCCGAAACCGGCTATGCTCATCCTATGTCTACCAGCCGCGCAGCCCATTCTCCTCATTCGTCTCGATCTGACTCGTCCGTAGCCGAGGCGCGGACGGCGCTGCTCAAACGCGCGGCGCGCGACTCGATGGACTACCTGGAAAGCGTGCATGAGCGCTCGGTTGCGCCTTCGTCTGAAGCGGTTGCGAAGCTGAGCGCCCTGCGCGGGCCGCTGCCGCCGGGGCCAACCAGCGCGGAGGCAGTGCTGCATCTGCTGCATGAGATTGGGTCGCCGGCGACGGTGGCCAAGACCACAGGACGGTATTTTGGCTTTGTGACGGGTGACTGCTTGCCGGCGGCGCTGGCGGCCTCGTGGCTGATGAGCGCGTGGGACCAGAACGCGGCGCATCATGTGCAGTCTCCGGTGGCGGCGCAACTGGAGGAGACGGCGATCGACTGGGTGCGGGAGCTGTTTGGCCTGCCGGAAGGGACGGGCGGAGCTGTGGTGACGGGCGCGACGATGGCCAATTTCTCCAGCCTGGCCGCGGCGCGGCACACGCTGCTCGAGCGCGCCGGATGGGATGTTGAGGCAGACGGGCTTTTTGGCGCCCCGCCGATTACGGTGGTGGTGGGCGAAGAGGTGCATCAGTCGGTGATCAAGGCGCTGGGTCTGCTTGGAATGGGCCGCAAGCGGGTGGTGCAGGTGCCGGTGGATGGGCAGGGACGCATGCGAGCCGATGCCGTGCCGCACCTGGATGGAATGACGATCCTCTGTTTGCAGGCCGGCAACGTGAATACTGGCGCCTTTGATCCGGCGGCAGCCATTTGCCCGGTGGCGCGCGCGGCTGGCGCCTGGATCCATGTGGACGGGGCATTCGGGCTGTGGGCTGCGGCGTCGCCGGAATATTGCAAACTGACCAGGGGATTCGAGCAGGCGGACTCCTGGGCTACTGACGGCCACAAGTGGCCGAATATTGGCTATGACTGTGGGATCGTGCTGGTGCGCGATATGAAGGCGCTGCGTGCGGCCATGTCAATTCATGCGGCCTATCTTGTGCATGCCGAAACGCGCGACCCCTCGAACTACAATCCCGAGTTGTCGCGGCGCGCGCGCGGCGTGGAGTTGTGGGCTGGGTTGCGGTCGCTGGGACGGCAAGGGATGGCGGCGATAGTCGAGCGGACCTCAAGCCATGCGCGGCGATTTGCGGCGGGGCTGAAGGCGGCGGGGTTCGAGGTGCTGAATGATGTCGTCATCAATCAGGTGCTGGTCTCGTTTGGAGCCGCCGAGAAGACGCTGCGGGTGATTGCCCGGCTGCAAGCGGAGGGGACCTGCTGGTGCGGATCAACTGTGTGGCAGGGGCGGACGGCGATGCGCATCAGTGTTTCGAGCTGGGCGACGACGCAGGACGATGTGGAGCGGAGCCTGGCGGCGATGATCAAGGCTGCGCAGGAATAGGGGATTGCGCGTCTATCACTTGCAACTTGGGCATTTGCAAATTGGAGTCATTGTTTCAAAGGCGCGATCTCCAGCGGAGATCGCGATTGCTCATCGGAGACGAAGGGGCATACTCTAATCGTCAGTGCCCATATTTCAGAAGCGCGCGGCGATTGCGATTATCGCCACGGTTGTTGCGGCGGCCTGCGGCACGCTGGCAGGCTACGTGCTGGGCCGCGCCCTGGTGCTGCAGCACGAAGAGAACAAGCTGGATCAGTATGCGATCAGGATACGCAGGGAGGCCGAGACTTCCGCGGCCGAGTCGAGAGCCTTGCTGGCCACGCTGAATGCGCCTCCCTATCCGTATTGCTCCGACGGGGAGATTGCCTGGATGCGCACGCTGATCTTTCAGTCGGAGTACCTGAAGGACGGCGGACACATGCGCGACGGGAGGATCGACTGCTCGGCGACGCTGGGGCGACTGAGCGCAGCGGGCCCGCAGTACAAGCCCGCGTTCTCACGGCAGGACGGCACCCGCGTGTATCCGAATCTTCCTCCGCTCCGCATGGGCGGCCACACGGTGGTGAGCGTTCAGCTGGGCGACTCGTTCATGGTCTACAGCCCTTACAACCTCAAGGACCTGGGATCCGCCTCCATGCACTTCACGGTGAGCGAGGTGGACATTCCCAGTGGCCAGACCGGGCGCCTGGTGGGCGACCCGACGGACGCTCGGGCATCGATACTGACCACGGAGGGTCGGTCAAGGGAAGGCGCCACCCTTTATGCGACCCGCTGTTCGACCCGCTATTCGAGCTGCATGACGGCCTTCATTTCGATTCGGGAAGCGCTGCGGGTAGACCGCGGCGAGTTTAGGGCGTACATCGCGTTGAGCGGACTTTGCGGCGCGCTGTTTGGCCTGGCCTGCTCGCTGCTTTATCGGCGCAGTCAAAGCATGGAACAGCAGTTGCGCCGGGCCATTCGCCAGGATCGTCTGCGGGTGGTTTACCAACCGATTGTTGAGCTGGCAAGTGGGAGGGTTGTGAGCGCTGAAGCGCTGGTCCGCTGGATGGACGACGACAAATTCGAAGTTCGACCGGATGTTTTTGTGAAGATTGCCGAAGAGCGGGCATTTGTTGGAGAGATTACCGCGTTGATGGTTCGCCACGTTCTGCGCGAGTGCAAGGAGCTGCTGCTGAGCCGGTCCGGATTTCGGGTGAACCTGAACATTGCGGCGGCGGACCTGGGCGATGCGCAGTTTCTTCCCATGATGAAGCGGGCCTTTGAGCGTGCGGGGGTTGGAGCGCAGAGCCTGGGCATTGAGATTACCGAGAGCTATACGGCGCGTTTGCAGGTGGCGAAGGACGCGATCCTGCATCTTCGGGAGATGGGCCACAGCGTTTATATCGACGATTTCGGGACAGGGTATTCGAGCCTGGCTTATCTGCACGATCTTTTCGTAGACGGAATCAAGATCGACAGGGCGTTTACCAAGGCGATCGGCACGGAGGCCGTGACGGTGTCGATTATTCCGCAGATTCTGGCCATGGCCGCGGCGCTTAAACTGCAGGTGACGGTGGAAGGGATCGAGACGGAGCAACAGGCCGATTACTTTGCCGCCTCCGAACTGCCTCTGCTTGCGCAGGGATGGTACTTCGGGCGTCCCTTGCCGGCGGCGGAGTTTCAGTTGCTGCTGCGCGTGGACGATGAGAGGGCGGCTAAGGCGAATGCGGGTTAGGGCTGTGGCCGTGCGAGAGTCGATTGGGATGGGCCCGTCGCTCTGGCGGTTATGCATTGCCCCGATGATCTGCGATAAACGGGAAATGAGGAGCAAGTTGGACGCGCACGACGAAGTAGCGACCGATCAGTTGGAGATGTTGGCGCAGGCCTTCTGCGAGCAATTGATGGCTTGCCTGGACGAATGTGCGTACGGACGGAAGGGACTGTTTTCCGATGTGGAGTTGCTGAGCGACGAAGGCCAGGGCGGCGGCTGGCCGGAGGCGGCGCGCCTGCGTGAACTGGCTGTTGCGCTGCAGGGCGTGTTTGCCCAGCAGGAGCGGCAGAATGCGTTGTGCGATGAGTTTCTCGATCTGTGCTCGATGCACGGGGAGAGCCATCCGGGAGAACGGCGGCTGGCGCGGGTGTTTCTGGAGCGGATTGAGCGGGGCGAGGTGGGCGTTCAGCCGCCGGAGGAGAAGAAGTTTTGGTAATGGCTCGCGCATTTCTGGCGCTGCTGGCGGGGTTTGCCACGATGGCGGTACTGGTGATGGGGCTGACGGCGCTGGTCACCTGGCTGGCTCCGGAATGGGCCGGCGCGGAGGGCAAGCCGAATCCCGGTTATGCATTCGTGAACCTGGGGTACTCGTTTTTATCTGCGGGGGCGGGAGGGTATGGGACGGCGTGGGCGTCGGTGGCCAATCCGATGATTCACGTGCTGGTGCTGGGGATGGTTGTGCTGGCCATGGCGGCGTTGAGCGCGCTGCAAGAGCGCGGCAAGCAGCCGGTCTGGTACGCACTGACGCTGCTGGCGCTTATGCCTCTGGGCGTGCTGGCCGGAGGGCTGGTCAGGCTGCGGGTGTTGGGGATTCTTTAGGACGAGCCGGCGAGTTGCGCGGATTCCCGGGTCTCGAGGTCGAGATCCTTCGATGCCCTCGGCATGCTCACAGCGCGCGCGATCGGAGACCCGTGGGTTCCCACCCTTTCCCCAGAAAGAGAGTGAAAGGATGGGGGCACGGAGCAGTTGAATTCTACGAAGCGTGAGCGATCGTTACCAGCGCAGGCCTAACGTTACCGGAATGAGCTTGGTACCGGAGCCGACTATTGCGGTTCCCAGGCCGTTCGGCGCGATCGCCGAGGCGGGACTCAGGACATCCAGGAAGCGAACCTCTGCGAAGAGTTTCAATTTGCTGTCGCCATACATGCCGCCCATCCGGCGCTGATAACCGCCCCCGATGCTGAATCCGCCCTGGTTGCTCGAGAAATGTCCAACCACCTGATTTGCGACGCCGGTCTGGCAGTAGAAGTAGGAGCAATACTGCGTTTGCTGCGGATCGGTAAAGTTGGTGACTTTGCGGTAGAACCCTCCGCCGCCTGTGACATACAGGTCGTTGGTGTTTTTGGGGAAGATGTCGAGGATGGGGTTCAAAGTCAACGACCAGATGTGGGCATTCCCACCGGTCGCGCCGGTCTCGGCGATCAATTTACCTGGCAGCTTGTCGTCAATGAACTGATAATCCATCATCAGACTGAGACGATCATTCACGCGATAGCCGCCGCCGAAGCCGAAGTTTGCGCCCCAGGTGATGTAGTTCGAGGAGCCGCCCAACGGGCCGTTGAAGCCGCCCCCGCCCTCGAAAGTGAGATGGCTTACCAGCCCCCCGTGGCTTGAGGTGTCCTGATATTGACCTGCGCCGGAGTTGCCGGCAGCCGGGTCCGCGGGCAAAGCAGCCGATCCACCGGAATCGTCGCCGCTCACAAGCAGCATCTGGCTTGAGCTTGACTCCGTGGATGCTATGCCGGTTGAATCGGACGCGGCTGGGGAAAGGGTGGATTGGGCGTAGGCGGAGCCAAGCGCAAAGCAGAATGCAGCAGCAACCAGCGTGATGTGCCGCATCCGCGGCACACAATGCGGAGAAGTCATGATGGAACCTCCAGGATGGGAACGAGATTTACATCTTCAGGTGTGGTACTGCGCACCGGTTTAGAGAGTTAGACACAAATCCGGCACAGAGGTTGCTGACGCCGAAAGGATAGATGGAAAGACGCGAATGTGACAAAGAAACTCTTATTGGTCATAAATTTCTCCGCTATTTTACCGTGGTCGAAACTCGGGACAGGGATAGCACCCGGGGCCGCAATGGCGGCCATGCGCCGAGCCAGTTGCGCATGGAGACTTACCACTGAACACCCGGATAGAGGCTGGGCATGCGTTCAGCCCGATACTGCGCCGTGCCGCTCGTCACGGCCTGCCAGATGAGTTGCGCCGGAGTTACGTTGGTGTTGACCTCCTGAATGATCGAGCCCCCCGGCGATGCGCAGAAATCGGCCTCCAGATCGCCGTTGGCAAGCTGCAGCACATCGCCTCCGAAGTAGCTGTACTGGCTGGGCGGGAGCTGATAATCGGAGATTAGAGTTGCGTTCATTGCGGACTCGTCCAGTTGATAGACGGGCGCGGCGGAGTAGCACGGAGGTGCACCGCTGGTTCCGCACAGCGCTCCGTTTGGAAACCGCCGGTCATCTCCGTCGTCCATCACCCCCATTCGAAAGACCCCGGAAGTGCTTGCCGTGAAGTAGCCGGGGTCGTGCTGGGCGTAAAACCAATTCGTGGGGTCAACTCCGTTTTTCAGGACGAAGTCCCCGCCCTCGCCCAGGCGCCACAGGATGTTCCCGGAGCCCACGCCGTCCTCGTAGTCGATTTTGATGACCCAGTTCTGGTGACGCACGGAAAGTAGAAGGTTGTGGTCGTCGGTGGAATAGAGGAGCGCGTTGCTGTGCGTCCAGTCGGGGAACAGATAGGGATGGCGGTTCACGTCCAAATGGTCGAAAGCATTCCAATACCAGTAGATCTTTCCGGTGTCCGGATCCACGTCTACCAGGAAGTCTCCGTAGACAACGGTTGTTCCCGGGTAACCGGAGAGATTGTTGAAGGATTGGGTAACGGAGGCGAGCATGATCCAGTGGCCGTTGGGGAGAGGGAGAACATCGTGATGCAGGCTGCCGAAGTTCAGGTTGTAGCCTGCCTGCGCCAGCGCCGTTTGGAGCTGGCTTGCGGTGAACTGGCGAATGGTGTTCCCCACCAGGTCGACTTCACGAACCAGATCCACGGTACCGGGTGGAACTGTCTGGCCGTGAATAGGGATGGACGAGGCGTAAGAGATCAGGACCAGGAAGTGGCCGTTGGGCAGCAGGCGGATGGGCTGAACGATATCGTCGGCGTTGCCGTCGGTGTAGCTGTAGGTCCAGATCACATTGCCATTGAGATCGGTGGCAAAGGCCTGTGCCGCCTCATGGGGCAGGAGCGTGTCGAACATTTCAATCCCCGGCTGAGGCGTCTGGCCGTTTTGAGACGAAACAGTGACAGGAGCCGTCGAGGGCGGCTGACCGGAGTTGAAGCTGTGGTCGATATCGTTAAAAGTTGCGCCATCGTTCATAGTGACCTGGGCGCGCATGTGATAGGTAGATGTGGCCTTCATGCCCGCCACGTAAATGCTTACCTGGCCTCCGGTGGGCGAGGGGGTAGTTTGGGTCCATGTGGTGAGGCCATAGCCGGTGTCTGGGCCGAATTCGATGCTCACCTGGCCGGGCGCAGCCAGGTAAATGGTGTAATTGGCGACCTGGGGATTGGTAGTCGGCGTCACCACGCCAGGCGCGATGAGAGTGGCCACTGCGGTTGCGTTGTTGGTCGTCGGGGCGCTTGCATCCGCCACAGTAATCGTTACGCTCGAGCCGGGACTCACATTCGCCGGCACAGTGTAGTTGCCGTTCGCATCGATGGTGCCGGAGGTTGCGTTGCCGCCGATCGCTCCATTGACCGACCACTGCAGCGTAATGTTGCCACTGGCTGTTGCTTGAAACTGCTGCTTCTGTGCAGGCCCTAGCGCCACGTATTCAGGGGAGATTGTAATGAGGCCTGTTTGTCCGCCGCCGGGTGGCGGCTGACTCGGAGCGGGAGAGTCCCCTGCGGTGTTCAGCCTAACCGTGCTGCAACCGGCAAGGGAGAAGATAAGTACAGAAAAAACGCAAAGAAACGCCTCCTGCCGCTTCGATGCGGTTGGCCGATTTTGTGCGATAGTTTCAGGCAAAGCTTTCCCCGCCTCCGGTCTCTTGCCGCATCCTATAGCGAGGGAATGTTCCAGGGCAAATCCCCGGCGGTATTCGTCGCGGGGGCATTTTGACGAGATGGATCGCTATTGGCATCGCCACCAAACCTTCTATGAACTTCAGATAACGCAAGCACACTGAAAGTTTGCGCGGAGCGATCTTTTATTCCTCGGTGCTTTTCTCTTTGGAGCGGGTGCGCCGAACTCTCAGCCAGAACGACAAATACCACGTCAAGAGGAGAGTTTGCGGGGGAAATGGGACGGCTGGTGGGATGTCATAGAATATTCCCACTTACGTGAATTGTGTCACTAGAGTATGATGGTGGTACTGAGTGTCTGAGGTGGGAATCATGGAGACATTGCAAGTACGAGAGCCTGAGGTAGTTTGGGGGCGTCCCAGGTATGTTGAAGATCTTCGTGTTCGGATGCGCCTTGGGGCGAAAGGACGTCTTGTGATACCGGCGGCGATGCGGGAGGCGTTGAAGATGGCTGAGGGCGACATGCTCGATCTGGTTGTTAAGGATGGTGAGTTGCGCATCGCAACGATGCGGGAACGACTGCGGCGGGCGCAGGAGCGCGTAAAAAACTATGTGCCGGCCGGAGTAAGCCTCGCCGACGAGTTGAGTGCGGAACGGCGCGAGGCTGCGAAGCATGAATGAGGTTGTCTTTGATGCCTCTGTGATGCTGGCAATGATCTTGCACGAGCGCGGAACGGAGAAAGTGACAGACGAACTACTTGACCGCTCAATCGCCAGCACCGTGAACCTTGCTGAGGTGCAGTCGAAACTTGTCAAGAAGGGATATCCCCCGCACGAAGCGTGGGAAGACACACTTTCCGCTGTCAGATCGGTGGAACCCTACAGCAGCGATCATGCACGGATTGCGGGTGATCTGATTGCAACGACAGAGCCGTACGGGCTGTCGCTTGGAGATCGCTCATGTCTGGCGCTGGCGATTACGCTGAAGGCTCCTGTTTATACGACGGAACAGATTTGGAGAGACTTGAAGATTGGAATTCCGATTCACGTGATTCGATAGGTTGAATTGTGGCGAGGTTCGCAGAAACGTAGAAGGCCGGAGCGATTGCTCCGGCCTTCGCTATTTGTGGCGGGTTGTTGGGTTAGCCCTGAATGTCGAACTGCTCGGGATGGAGCGTGACGTCGCTCTTGACGAGGATGTTCTTGCCGACCAACTCCTCGAATTCGTTGAGCCACGATGCGTTGTTCGACTTGAGGACCTTCACGGTTTCGGGGTTGACGCGGAGCAATACGTCGGCGCCTTCGAAGTGCTTTTTCATCTTGCGCAGCTCGATGTAGATTTCGTTGCAGACGGTGGTTGGACTCTTGACCATGCCGGTGGCCTGGCAGGTGGGGCAGGGGACGCTCAACGTCCGCTCCAGCGATTGCTTGACGCGCTTGCGGGTGATGGCGACCAGGCCGAAATCATTGAACTGGAGAACCTTGGTGGGGGCGCGGTCGGCTTTGAGTGCTTCTTCGAGAGCGGCCAGGACCCTGAAGCGGTTCTTGCGCTCGTCCATGTCGATGAAGTCGATGACGATGATGCCGCCCAGATCGCGGAGGCGAATCTGGCGAACGATCTCGGGAACCGCATCGAGGTTGGTCTTGACGATGGTGTCTTCAAGCCGCGCCGACTTGCCGACGTATTTGCCGGTGTTGATGTCGATGGCCACCAGGGCTTCCGTCTGGTTGATGACGATGGAGCCGCCGGACTTGAGCCAGACTTTGGAGCGGAGAGCTTTGGAGATTTCGTCCTGGATGCCGAAGTGCTCGAAGAGCGGCGCCTCTTTGGTGTAGAGCTTGACGCGGCGGACGAGCGTGGGCGAGAAGCGGTTGAGGAAGCGCACGATGCGCTCGTAGTCGTCCTGCGAATCGACCCAGATGGAGGAGAAGTTGGCGCTGACCTGGTCGCGCAGAATGCGCTCAATGAGCGACAGATCGTGATAGATGAGAGCCGGCGATTTGGAGGTGTCGGAACGCGTCTTGATCTCGTCCCAGAGATGGATGAGGAAACGGAGGTCGGCCCGCAGATCTTCTTCTGACGCGCCCTCGGCGGCGGTGCGCACGATGAAGCCGCCGGTGGCTTCGCCGCGTTCGTGGACGAGAACCCGCTTGAGGCGCTGGCGTTCTTCGTCCGAGGCGATTTTGCGGCTGACGCCGATGTGCGAGACGGTGGGCATGAAGACCAGGAAGCGGCCGGGCAGGGCAATGTGCGAAGTGATGCGCGCGCCCTTCTTGGCGATGGGCTCCTTGGCGATCTGCACCAGGATCTCCTGGCCGGGCTTGAGCAGGTCGGAGATGATGGGCAAATCGGAAGTCTGGGCAGAACGGCGGGTCATGCCGCGGCGCTGGCCTTGTCCACCCTGCGGGCTTGCCTGGGCTCCGCGGCCTCCCCGGCGTCCGCGGCCTCCGCGATCGCGGCGCTGCTGCGAAGCATCCTGACCCTGGCTTGCGGCTGGCTGGTCCGCCGCGGCGGACTGCTCGTCCTCGTCATCTTCTTCGTCGTCAAAGGATTCGTCTTCGACGTTCTTGTCGTCGAAGTTCAATTGGATTTTGTGGTCGAGGTGGGCTTCCTGGAGCAACTCGCCCAGGTCGCCGGTGCGGAGCTGGGCGGGAAGCGTCTCCTCCTCGTAATCTTCCAGGTCGAGGTCGTCGGCCTTGGCGTGGTGATGACGGGGGGCGTCAAACTCCTCCTCTTCAATCACCTCTTCTTCAATGTGGCCGGGGCCGGGGGCGTAGGCGGAGACAGCGGCGACCGTAGAGGGCTTGGCAACCGATGGAGCGGGTGCGGGTGGCGCGGGTGCCGGTTGCGCGGGCTCCTCGGTCTTCTTTTTGCCGCCCAGACCGAAGAGGCGGAATCCGCTGGGCGCGGCGGGGTCGACGTGGTGCGAGGCCTTGGCGTCGGAGTCGGGCGATTGAGACTCCGTCTCATCGACATCGTACGCTTCGGCGTGCACAGCACTCTCGTCGTGATGCACTGCAGCTTCGGGTGCGTCGAATTCCTCTTCGACAACCTCTTCGACTTCGTATTCGTGCGTGGCAGAGGGCGCCAGAGTTGATTCAGACGCAGGTTCGGTTTCCGTGCGCTCGGCGAAGAACTCGTCCTCTTCGACGGCGTCGGGAGCTTGAGTGCTCGCTTCAACCGCATCGGAGAAGACGCCTTGCGGTTCTGCATCGACCTCGACCTCGGGTTCGGCCTGGCGGGTGCGATGCCGCGAAATGGACTCGCCGGGGAGCAGACCGCTGCCGTCCCAGGCCAGGGGCGCCTCAATGAGCGACGCCGGTTTGAAGGTGGACGCCGGGCGGGCGGGTGCGGATGCGGCGGGCGCGGATTTTGGGGATTCGTCTTCCGCCGTGCCGCCGTACTTGCGGAGTGACTCGCCGGGCAGAACGAAGGGAACCGGGGCCTGTCCGGCGCGCGGTGAGGGAGCAGGGGCCTGAGCGGGGGCTGACCAGCTCTGCGACGACTGTCTTTCGGCTGGTGAAGCGCTTGCCTGAATGCCCTGCTCTTCGACAGTGGGCGACGAATCGCCTGCATCCTCAGGGGATTCTTCGGAGCCGGCTTGACCTTCGGGCGTGCCGGCAGCGCCGCGGCCACCACGACGGCGACGACGGCCGCGCCAGCGCTTGGCGCCTGGATCGGAGGATTCGTCCTGGCCGGCTTCTGTCTGGCCGGAGCCGGAAGTGGATTCGGAAGCGGAGTCAGTTGCCGGCTCGACGACCAGGCGGCGGCCTTCCTGAGGCGCGCGGTCGGAGCGCTGATCTTGACGGGAATCCGGACGCTGATCGGGCTTTTGGCCCGCGCGCTGCGAACGGTCTTCGCCGCGGGTCTCGGGCCGGCTTTCGCCGCGGGCGCTACTGCGGTCCGGGCTGCTGGTGTGGCGGACTTCGCGCGGGGGCTGGCTGGCGCCGGTGGCAGAGGCCTTTTCAAGCTCGTCAGCCTCTTCCGGGTCTTCGAGCTCGAGGAAGTCGGTTACATAGAGGAAGGCGTCGCGTTCCAGGCCCACGTCCACAAAGGCGGACTGCATGCCGGGAAGTACCCGGGTGACGCGGCCGTTATAAATTGACCCCGCCAGCGTGTACTCGTTTTCGCGTTCGTAGTAAATCTCCGCGAGTTGATCGTCTTCAAGGATTGCCAACCGCGTCTCATGCGGCGTTGAGGAAATACAAATCTCTTTTGCCATCGTACCTTTCCGTCCAGCGGCATTTGCCTGCTGGGATATAGGCGAGGAACGGATGGAGACGCTCGAGAACGGAAGGGGCGGGGTTAAGCCGGAGGGATGACCTGCAAGTCGCTGGGGCGCCGGCGATCGCACGGCGGGCAGCCCGGTTGGGCGGCGAGCTAGGCGAGGGGCGGCAGATTTCCTGACGAACTGGCTGCGTGAAGCGGTGACCCGATTGCAGAGAGTTTGTGGCCAACCATTCCGGGGTCCCCGGCGACAGGCCTTCGTCGCTGGGGTGGAAGCTTGACGCACGCAAACTGAGGCTTGCGTGCGTCGGGGCCGTTCCAACCGTGGCGACTGCGCGGACGAACCAGCCGAGAAGAATGAGCCAGATGCGGCCCGTTTCCCTCGTGCATTCCGTGCAATAACGCTGCCAACGGCCTCGGGGTCCCCGGCGACAGGTCTTCGTCGCTGGGGTGGAACCGTTTTCCCGTCTCTGCGTGCTCATGAACCCTTATCCTGCCGGGCTCGAGATCCATCCGGACCTGGCCGGCTAGCGCGTATTTCCAAGCTGAGAATACGCCGTAAATGCGTGAAACCTGGTCTCTTGCGTCCGGGACCGACAAGACGGGG
This sequence comes from Occallatibacter sp., assembly GCA_035510955.1. Taxonomy (GTDB): domain Bacteria; phylum Acidobacteriota; class Terriglobia; order Terriglobales; family Acidobacteriaceae; genus Telmatobacter. The sequence goes on from DATKGE010000354.1 coordinate 19,460, forward strand.
ACGCGAGAGACGAACTTGAGGAATACAACCAACCCCCGAAGGGGCCAAATTCTTAGTTGACGAACCGGCTAGTTGACGAACCGGCGCATACGGACATTCATTACCGTACCCAGCGCCAGGAACGTAAACAACACCGAAGACCCGCCGTAACTCATTAACGGTAAAGGAATTCCGGTGACCGGCATAAAACCAATGACCATGCCCACATTGACCGCGATCTGGAAGGTCAACACAGCCACTACGCCCATGATAATCAAGGAGCCGGACAGGTCCGCGGCTGTTTGAGCGTTTTGAATCAAACGCATCAATATGAAGAAGTATAGCAGCAGGACAAAAACCGCACCCACAAAGCCGTGTTCTTCGCTGAAGGCGGCAAAGATGAAGTCGGCGTGGGGGATGGGTAGGAAGGCTCCCTGGGTCTGCGAGCCCTTGGCTGCGCCCTCACCCCAGACCCCGCCGGCCCCCACCGCAATCAGCGCCTGCTTGGTTTGATAGCCGCTGCCCTTGGGGTCGTTGTCGGGGTTGATGAAGCTGGTGAGCCGGGCCTTCTGGTAGGGCTTGAGCAGCTTGCCGCTGGACCAGACTCCGGCCACCAGGGCAATGCCGCAGGTGCCGAGGATGAGCGCCTGCCGTAGGTTGATTCCGCCCAACAGCAACCCGGCGATCAGGATGGGCGTGTAAGTAAGGGTGGTGCCCAGGTCCGGCTGTTTGATGACCAGCAGCATGGGAACGCCGACCAGGGCGAAGGCTTTGAAGATGTCCTTCCAGGTGAGCGAGCGACCGCCGAGGTTGGCGAAGTAACGGGCCACGGCGATGATGAGCACCAGCTTGACCCATTCCGAAGGCTGGAAATGCATAGGTCCGAGCCTGATCCAGCGGCGGGCGCCGAGAACCTTTTGCCCGACGGCGAGAACCACCACCAGGGATACGAGGCAGAAGCCGTAGGCCCAGGAGACGAAGTCGATCAGCTTGTGGTAGTCGACCCGCGAGAAGATAAACATAGCCACCAGGCCGGCGGTAATCCAGTAGATCTGCTTGGTGTGGAAGCCGGTGTACTTGGTGTGGAGCGTGGCGGAGTAGATTTCTAATACAGAGATGGTGCAAAGCAGGAGCACCGTGCCCAGCAGGACCCAGTCGAAGTCGCGGAAGCTGAGAAACCGGCGCATGGCTTACCGTCCCTTTCCGGAGACTGCGACGGCGGGCTGAGGATCTGGGGTGGACGGAACGCGCGAAGGTTGGGGTCGCGAAGCCGGAAGGTTTCCCACCCTTGCGACAGAAGGAAGTCGCAAGGGTGGGGCACGGGAGGTTGGCGGCTTGGATGGAACGGGATTGGCGGCGACGATCTGGCCGTGGTCAATGAGGAAGTGGCCGGATTGCAGGCGGTCGGGTGAGGCGTTGGGGCTCTTAGAATCAGTTGGCTGGTCGGGGACGGTCCAGACGGCGGTCATTCCAACCGGAGCAGCGGCCTTGGGAGCCGGCAAGTTGTTGGCGATGCGGCGCTGCTTTTCAACATAGGCTGAAACGATTCTGGCGCCAATTCGGGCCGCGAACCAGCTCTTGTTTCCATTCTGATAGAGCACGGCAACCACGAGCTCCGGGTTGCGCGTTGGGGTGACACCTATAAACCAGACGTTGGGATTGGTGGCGCGGCCCTTGTTGGTTTTATCCAAAGCCTGGTGGCTCATCAACTGGGCGGTCCCGGTTTTGCCGCCGAAGTCGATGCCCGGTAGGCCCTCAGCGGCGGCGGTGTGGTAGAGACCGGGTTGCGTCACCTGGTACATGCCGTCGGTGACGGTAGTCCAGTTTTCCGGGTCGATGGGGACATAGGTGCTGCCCGAGCCGGGAAAGCTTTCCAGCAGCGACTTGCGGAAGTCGACGGAAAGCTGGTCGGGGAAGACGGTGTGGGGCCGGACCATATGACCGCCGGAGGCAATGCCGCCGATGATGCGCGCCAGCTGCAGCGGCGTGGCTTCCACTGCGCCCTGGCCGATGGCGACGTCGAGGGTTTCGTCGGGATACCAGCGGTTGTGGTAGTTCTTCATCTTCCATTGCGCGGAGGGCATGAGGCCGGCCTGTTCGCCGGGAAGATCGATGCCGGTCTTCTGGCCGTACCCGAAAGCAGCGGCATATTTGGCGATGCGGTCGATGCCCAGCTTGTCGCCGAGCATGTAGAAGAAGGTGTCGCACGAAAAGGGAATGGCGTTGTGAATGTCGACGGCGCCGTGGTGCTCGTCGCAGTGGTGGAAGAAGCCGTAAGGGCCCCATCCGCCGGCGCAGTTGATATGCATGTCCTGGGCAATGCCTTCCTGCAGGCCGGCGACGGACATCATGATCTTGAAGGTTGACCCCGGTGCGAGCTGCGCCTGGATGGCCTTGTTCATCAGGGGGCGGTCGGGATCGTTGATCAGCTGGTTCCAGTCGGTGCGGTTGATGTGGACGGCAAAATCGTTGGGGTCAAAGCTGGGCCGCGAGACCAGCGCCAGAATTTCGCCGTTGCGGGGGTCCATGGCGACTATGGCGCCGTTGCGTTTGCCCAGAGCCAGTTCGGCGGCGCGCTGCAGGTCGTTGTCAATGGTGAGGCGCAGGTCCTGGCCGGGAATGGCGTGCTGGATGCCCAGGTAGCCCACTTCGCGGCCGTGGCTGTCCACAATCACATCGCGGGAACCGTCCTGGCCCCGCAGCAATTCGTCGTAGGTCTCTTCGACGCCGGCCTTGCCGACCACATCGCCGGGCTCGTAGTAGGCGTAGCGCGGATTGTTCAGATCGTCTTCGCTGACCTCACCCACGTAGCCGATGATGTGCGCGGCGAACCCGTCGCGGGGATAGAGGCGGCGCTCTTCGTGGATGGTTTCGAGTTCCGGCAGCTCGTTGCGGTGCGCCTCGATGAAGGCATCTTCGTCGGCCGTAATGTCCAGCTTGATGGGGATGGGCTGATAGCCGGGCGAGACGCGGAAGCGACGCAGAGTGGCGCGCAACTGTTCGAGGTCGAGGTTGAGGCCTTTGGCGATCAGCGGCAGGTCGGCATCCACATTCTGGTTCTGTTCGCGGACCAGGAAGCAGGAGACGGACGGATAGTTGTCGACGATGAGGCGGTTTTCGCGGTCGAAGAGCTTGCCGCGCGCTGCCAGGATGGGCTCCTTGCGGATGCGGTTCTGCTCGGCCAGCACGCGATAGCTGTTAGCGCCCAGGATTTGCAGCCGCCACAGCCCTGCCGCCAGCGCCAGCATCATGAGCAGAATGCCGTACTGCACCATCGTCAGCTTGAGGGTGGGGACCTTTTCTTCGCGGTTGATTCTGCCAGTTTCCATAGGTCTACACTTTCAGGATACTTCGCTCTTGTTTCGTGCGCGAGGTTGTTTTCCGATTTTGAAGCGCAATTGACCCGAAAGGGCACTCTTTCAGGGGCTGGAGCGGACCCCTAATTGCGCCTCCCTGGTAACCGCGGCGTCCGCGCCGGAAACAAGTCCGCGAATGATGCCAGCCTCGATTCGGAGACGCCGCCGCAAGGGAAAAGTAAGCCAAACCAAATGGCGTGAACCTAAGTTCTTAAGCACTCTTCAATTGCGCCTCTGCAATCGCAGCCGAGATGATGCCATCGTCGATCCCATGCTTGCGCAAGCTTTCGGTCAGCATCTGGATCTGTGAGTTCTCCATGCGTGCCTGGTCCTTGCGCAGACCCTGGCCGATGTAGGCGCGGATGAGGGGTTGATAGCCCGAGAAGCCGAGCGAAGGCGCAATCTCCTTCAGTTCCTCGATCACGTCTTCCGGCATGCGAATGCTGATGATGGTCATCTGCCGATCTTTCTTCAATCGGCCTTGAATTCTTTCACTGGCTGTCTTCATAAGCTCTCCTTTCCCGCGCCGTCGTCGGACGCGCCGAAATGATGCGGATTGTGTCGCCTTCGCGCAGCAGGTGCACTACAAAGAGCAGGGTCCAATCCTCGGTCAACCCAACTGCCGCATCGCGCACTTCCTCGTCCACGGTCGCGTCTTCGATGCGAATGAAGGGGTCAAAAAACACCTCGCACGCAATCTCAAACTTCACGCCATGCTTCTCGGCATTACTGGACGCCTTTTCCGAGTTCCACACAAATCGCTGGCCCTGGAGGAGGAAATAGATGTCCATCGCACTAACGTATATACATTGTATATCCAACTGTCAAGTACTTTTCGCTTTGAGTGACGGGTGCTCGTCAAGGCTGTATCTTTCCGCCGAAAGGCGCTCAAGGCCCACGCCTCCAGGCAACCCAAAGGCCGCGAAACGGCGTCTGCCCCACCGCATATGGTTGAATTTCGCGGCAAATCGACGTATGATAACTATGCAGACGAATTTGTCCGCCATGGTTGCCGTGACCAAGCCGGCTGGCGGAGAGATGAGTGGGCCCAAAGCCCACTTTTTATTTGGGGGCAAGATTCCCCGATCCATTGTCACAACCCGGGGCAGACACTCCGGCAGCAAGACCGCTGAACAGGCGGCATGGACAAAATGGCAGTCAAGCTGGACGAAATTCGAGCGGCGGCGCAAAGGGTAGCTGCCTCCCACGGGCTGGACGTGGTGGACCTGGAGTTCATCGGACCCGCCAAGGAGCGCACTCTTCGCATCTATCTCGAAAAGAACGCCGAAGGGCGCGCCAGGTTAAAGGCGGCTATCGCGGCGGGCGATGGAAATCTGGAGCTTCCCGAAAGCCTGATGGAAGGCACGCTAAGCGCCGATCAGCTTTCCGGCATCACACATGAGGATTGCGCCGCGTTCAGCCGCGACTTCGGCGTCCTTCTGGACGTGGAAGACCTGGTTCCCGGCACCGCGTACACGCTGGAAGCAAGTTCGCCGGGTCTGGATCGCAAACTGAGCCGGCGCGAGGATTTTGAACGGTTTACGGGCAGCCTGGTGAAGATCCAGACCTTTGAGCCCATCAAGAACAACCGGCACTGGCTGGGTCGTTTGACGACCGTGGCGGGAGAAACAGTCAGCCTTGACCTGAACGCGGTCAAGCAGAATAGCAAGACGCGGAAGACCGGCGTCAACACCGTGGAGATTGCGCTCAGTAACGTCGAGAAGGCGCAATTGGTGCCGGAGATCTAAGGGGTTAGAGGTATCCCAGGTCTCAGAATCGAGACCTGGGGCACCCAATCTTCTTCTCAACCATTCAAATCAACCGCGAGGCTGCAATCAGTCACGCCGAATTCGATTACCAAGAGAGTCAGCAGAGTATGGCCACCAGCGCTTTGTATCAGAGTATCGAGCTGCTTAGCAAAGAGAAGGGCATCGAGCCCGAAATCGTTGTGGGAGCCGTGGAAGAGGCCATCGCCCTGGCCACGCGCAAGTTCTACAAGACCCAGGAAAACATGCGCGGCGAGCTCAACAAGGAGACCGGCGCCATCACCGCCTACATCTACAAAACGGTTGTGGCCGACGGCGAAGAGATCGAAGACCCGCTCAACCAGATCACGCTCACCGAGGCCAGCGAACTGGCGCCCGGCGTTGAAGTGGGCAGCGAGATCCGCATGTATCGCGACACCAGCCCGCTGGGCCGCATCGCCGCGCAGTTGGCCAAGCAGGTCATCTTCCAGAAGGTCCGTGAAGCCGAGCGCGACACCGTCTTCCAGGAGTACGCCCACCGCGAGAAGGAAGTGCTCAACGCCACCGTCAAGCGCATCGAGGGCCAGGACATCATCTACGACCTTGGCAAGGCGGAAGCCCGCTGCCCCAAGCGCGAGCAGTCGCGCCTCGAGCAGTTCTCCATCGGCGAGCGCGTGCGCGTGGTCCTGCTCAAGGTGGACCGGGCCGCCAAGGGTCCGCAGGTCATTGTTTCGCGCGCCGCTCCGGAGCTGGTCTCGAATCTGTTCCAGTCGGAAGTCCCGGAGATTTACGACAGCACCGTGGTCATCCGCGCCATTGCCCGCGAAGCCGGCGAGCGCACCAAGATTGCCGTGCAGTCCCGCGACAAGGATGTTGATCCCGTGGGCGCCTGCGTAGGCATGAAGGGCATGCGCGTGCAGTCCATCATCCGCGAGTTGCGCGGAGAGAAGATCGACATCATCGAGTTTTCGGAAGAGATCACGACGTTTGCCGAGAAGGCGCTGCAGCCGGCGAAGGTAAGCCGCGTGTCGATTGTGGATCTCGCGGACAAGCAGATTGAGGTGATCGTCGACGATACGCAGTTGTCACTTGCCATCGGGAAAAAAGGCCAGAATGTGCGCCTGGCGGCGAAGCTGCTGGGTTGGAAGATCGACATCAAGAGCGAGGAAGAGAAGCGCCAGGAGGTCGAGCAGCAGATGCAGTCGATGGGCCCCGGGCCAACGACGCCGGTTGAGCAGATTACGGAGCTGGGCGAGTCGATCCAGGAGAAGCTGATCGCCGCCGGCATCACCACCGTCGAGGAACTGGCGGACATGACGCCGGAGCAGCTCGAAGAGATTCCCGGCATCGGCGAAAAGACGCTGGAGAAGATTTCGGTTGCGGTGCGGCACTACTTCGGGCAGTACGAAGAGGGCGAGGAGCGGCCGGTGGTTGAAGCCATCCTTGCGGATGAAGCCGAACCCACCCTTGCGGATGAAGCCGGCAAGGATGGGGCACCCGGCTCTTTGGCTACAGAAGAGAGTTCGGGCGATTTGAGTCCGGAGGAGATTCTGGCGGCGGCGAAGGGTTCTGGCGGCAAGGTGAAGGAAGTACACGACGTGTCGACTGAGGACCTGGCCGATGCCGAGGAAGTGGATTCGGAGAGCGATGCGTTTTCGGACGCGGATGCTCGCGAAGAGAAGATTGAGTTAGAGAACGATGCCGTGGATACGCTGGTGAACGATAGCCAGGAGGTATCGGACGAAGGCATCGACAGCGATGAGCACGACCGTGGCTAGGGGGTTCCCACATCTCGTCTCTGAGATGTGGGGCACCCGTTGCCGGGCAGACAAACGCATTGCCGGGTTGCAATCGGCGGTTTCAGGGATTGCGATTTCGGGGATAATAGAGATTCACACAAATTCCTACTTCGATGAGGCTGACATGAACAGCTAAGGGCGCAGGGGAAATGAAAAGGGACGGATGAGCAAAGTTCGAATCAACGATCTCGCACGCGAAATGGAAGTCAAGAGCCGGTCCATTCTGGACGCTCTGACGGCGGTTGGCGTGACTGAGCCGAAGACGCACTCGAGTTCGATTGAGGCCGATGAGGCCGAGAAGGTGCGCAATTATTTGACGAACCGGCGTGGCGGCGGGACGGCGACGAAGCCGCAGGTGGAGACACGGCCGACGCTCGACTTCTCTCACATTTCCAAGCCTGGCGACGCGGCCAGGCTGATCCTCGAGCGCAAGCTGGCGGCGGAGAAGGCGCGCAGCATGCCGTCGCGTCCCGCGGCCGTGGCAGTGCA
>DATKGE010000355.1:0-3420 GCA_035510955.1 Occallatibacter sp.
TGTGCATTGGGCTCCAGATGCAGCTTGCTGTGGCAAAGCGCTCTTCTTTCAGACGCCAGACGAGGCAGGCGACAGACGCGGCGCCTGTTCCACAGCTTACTCTTCTACTTAGTTTAGGATACCGGTTCCATGGCGCCCGGACGAGGACTACCCCTCCGTAGAGACGATCAGGAAGCCGCGTTGGCCATCGCCGCTGCTTGGCTAACCTGGCAACTCGCCGCCCCTGAACATCTTCCAGAACTCCACGAACCCCTTCAGCCGCACCACCTGAAAATAGTCGCTGACCACAAAATAGAAGACAATCGCCACGGCTGATATTCCATGCAGCGCATCGGCGCCCAGCTCGTCGCTGAACGGCAGCGGAGCGGCGGAGAGCACCATGGCCAGCACAATCAACGCCAGGTTCACAATGCCCATGACCAGGTTGATCTCCATCAGCTTGCCGGTAAACTCCTTTCCCAGCCGCGGACTCTGACCAAGAGCGGAAAGCGCGGAGCGATCTTCCAGCAGCATCACCAGCGGGGCAACGGAAAGCATCCAGCTGACCAGCGCCCAAGCGGTAAAGAATGCCAGCGAGAGAAAAATCAGCCAGATTGCGAAGCCCACCAGATCGGGTTCCGCGCCGTTGGTGATGTGCGCGGCGGCCACCCATTCCATGCACCGCAACCATGCCCAGCAGGTTGAGCCGAGTAGCGCCAGCCAGCCAGCCTGCAACAGCATCATCGGCAATGGCCGGAAGCGCAACCGCCCCGCCATCGCCGGGTCAATCCGTTTCAAAACAAAGCTGCGGCCCAGGCCGGAAACCACCGCCCACGCCAGCGCGCCCAAGGGCGCCAGCCAGCGCAGCACCGCGTCCACATGCGGCGCGTAAACCGTCCAGGCGTTGACCAGTTGCATCGACGCCTGCCACGGATTTTGCCCGTTGATGGCATCCAGACCGGCCGACGCCGGCGGCACTTCGGCAAGAATCCGCTGCATTTCGATCCAGCAAACAGCCAGAAATGGAATGCCGAACAACCAGCGCCAGCCCACCTCGATAGCGATGAGCAAAGGCCTGTTGAAGACCCAACCCATCTGGCCCACCAGCGACTGCGTCCCGCGCAGCGGAGCGGTCATCGAACCACCAGGTTGACCAGCTTGCGCGGCACCACAATCACCTTGACCACTGTCTTGCCCGAAATGCGCCCCCGCACTTTCTCTTCAGCCAGCGCTGCGGCTTCAAGCGACTTGGAATCCGCATCGACGGCCACGCGCACCACGGTCACAAGCTTGCCGTTTATCTGCACCGGGATTTCCAGCTCGTCTTCCTTCGCCAGTTCGGGATCGCTCTCGGGCCAGGGCTGACGGAAGACAACTCCTTCGTAGCCCAGCTTTTCCCACAACTCTGCCGACAAGAAGGGCGCAAGCGGGGTCATGAGGAGCACCAGTGAGCGAAGAACGTCCGTGATTACCGCCTCCGATATTTCACCCATCTCTACCCAATGCTCAGAGTCGGAGGACAACAGATTGACGAAAGTCATGATTGATGCGATGCAAGTATTGAAGTGCCAACGTCCGCTGAATTCGTCCGTGATCTTGGCTATTGTTCGATGCATTGCACCGACCAATTTGGCCTCTGCCTCTGTTGTCTCGCTTATTGGTTTTGAGCGAAGCGAAATACCGCTCGAAGAAACCGTCTTCGCTTTCCTTTGTAAGCTGTCCGTCAGCCGCCAGACTCGGCCCAGAAAACGGCTCACCCCGGCCACGCCGTCCTCCTGCCAGTCCAGATCGCGGTCGGGCGGAGCGGCAAAAAGGGCGTACATGCGCGTTGAGTCTGCACCGAATTTTTCAATCATGTCGTCGGGCGAAACCACGTTGCCCTTCGACTTCGACATTTTGTGGCCATCCTTGATGACCATGCCCTGCGTAAACAGCCTCCGCGCCGGCTCGTCGTTCACAATCATGCCCAGGTCGCGCATCACCCTGGTCCAGAAGCGCGAGTAAATCAGATGCAGAATCGCGTGCTCCACGCCGCCGATGTACTGGTCAATGGGAAACCAGTACTTCACCGTCTCCGAATCGAACGGTGCATTCGCATTCTTCGCGTCCGTATAACGATAGAAGTACCAGCTCGAATCGACAAACGTGTCCATGGTGTCGGTCTCGCGCTTGGCCGGGCCGCCGCATTTGGGGCAAACAACGTTGACAAACTCCGGCACGCGGCTCAGCGGCGATCCACCCTGCTGCGTAATCTCGATCTGCTCCGGCAGCAGCACCGGCAACTGCTCGTCAGGCACCGGAACAATGCCGTCGCGCTCGCAGTGAATCATGGGGATGGGCGTGCCCCAATACCGCTGCCGGCTCACTCCCCAGTCCTTCAGGCGATAGGTGACAGTCGCTTCACCAAAAGCACTGCGTGCAGCAGCCTCTTGGAGGACCTTCTGGGCCTGGGCACAACTGAGCCCATTGAACTCGCCTGAGTTCACCAGCACGCCTTCTTCGGAAACAAACGGCAGTTGCCGTGCAGCTTCGGCTTCCTGCGCCGGGCGGATCACTTCGACAATCAGCAGTCCGTACTTGGTAGCAAACTCGAAGTCCCGCTCATCGTGCGCAGGAACGCTCATGATGGCGCCCGTTCCGTAGTCGGCAAGAATGTAATTCGCAACCCAGATGGGCACGCGCTGGCCATTGTAAGGATTGATGGCAAAGTGCCTGGTGGGAACGCCGTGCTTTTCGATCGCGCCCAGATCGCCCGCCTCGCGCGCCTTTCTCTGCTGCTCGATCAGCTCATCCACCTGCGCCTTCAGCACAGGATCGGCCGCAGTGAATGCAGCAACAAGCGCATGCTGCGGCGCCAGTTGCACGCTGGTAGCGCCAAAGATGGTGTCCACGCGGGTCGTAAATACGCGAATGCGCTTGCGGGTTTCCTTGGAGCCGTCATCGAGACCCTGAAGTCCCACTTTGACAATGTGCTCGTCCAGATCTGTTCCCTGTTCCCTATTCCCTGTTCCCTGATCTTCCAGGAAGAAATCGACCTCCGTCCCCTCGCTGCGCCCAATCCAGTTGCGCTGCATGGTGCGGACTTTTTCCGGCCATCCCTCGAGCTTGTCCAGCCCCTCGAGAAGTTCCTGCGCATAGGCCGTGATGCGCAGAAACCACTGCACCAGGTCGCGCTGTTCCACAATTGTGTCTTCGTGCCGCCAGCAGCGGCCGTCGATCACCTGCTCGTTAGCCAGCACCGTGCAGCACTCCGGGCACCAGTTCACTTTACTCTTTTTGCGATAGGCCAGGCCTCGCTCATACATGCGCAGAAAGAACCACTGGTTCCAGCGGTAGTACTCGGGGAAACAAGTCGTCACTTCCGTCGCCCAGTCGAACCCCATGCCCAGCCGCTGGAACTGCCGCTTCATCGCCGCGATGTTGGAAAGAGTCCACTCCCGC
>DATKGE010000356.1:0-2820 GCA_035510955.1 Occallatibacter sp.
GAGGGCCGCCACGGCTGGGCCATCGCCAAGCGCATCCAGCAGATCTCCGGCGAAGTGTTGCAGGTGCAGCAGGGCTCGCTCTATCCGGCGCTGCACCGGCTGGAGCAGCAGGGCTGGATCAAAGCGAAATGGGCGGAAAGCGACACCGGCCGCCAAGCGAAGTTCTACTCGCTCACCGCTGCGGGACGCAAGCAACTGGATTCGGAAACTACGCAATGGGCACGCCTCTCTGAAGCCATCAACCTTGTTGTGCAGGAGTCCTGACTCATGCGCTGGATGCACAAACTTCCGATGCAATGCAAGATGCTGTTTCGCCGCGACCGCGCCGGCGAGCAACTGCACGACGAACTCGATTTTCACCTTGACCAGCAGATCACCGAGAATGTTGCTGCCGGAATGAGCCCGGCGGAGGCGCGGAGCGCCGCGCTGCGCAGCTTCGGCAATCCCGCCACGCTGCGCGACCAGGCGCGCGATACGTGGAGCTGGCATTGGCTCGAACTGCTGCTCAGCGACATGCGCTATAGCATTCGCACGCTTGTCCGCACGCCGGGGTTTTCCGTTCTTGCCATTGTGGTGATGGGCCTGGGCATTGGAGCCAACGTTGCGCTCTTCACCGTGGTGCGCTCGGTGCTGCTGAGGCCGCTGCCGTTCAAAGATCAGGACCGGCTGGTGAGGCTCTACGAGGCCAACGCGAAAGGCGCGTTCCAGGACAATATAGTCGCCGGCGGCACGTTTGCATCGTGGCAGGCGCAGGCGCACAGCTTCGAAGGAATGGCCATCAAGAAACGGATTAGCTACAACCTTTCAGGCTCAGCCGGCCAACTGCCGGAGTTGGCCGATGCCGAGCAGGCGTCGTGGAACCTGTTCCCTTTGCTCGGTGTCGATGCGGCCGTGGGAAGATTATTTCTTCCGAGTGATGATCGTCCCCAGGCCAATCCCACGGTCATCCTGAGCTGGGGCCTTTGGAAGCGGCGTTACGGTGGCGACCCTGGCCTCGTCGGCAAAACGATTCTGCTCGATGCCAGACCTTTCACCGTGATTGGAATTCTTCCCGCCTGGTTCAATTATCCAGACAGCAAGGTGCAGTTGTGGACCGCGATTTATCACGAAAGATCACCAGCAGTGATGGCCTTGCATGTTGCGCACAATCTCGATGCGATTGCGCGGCTCAAGCCCGGGGTCACAATCGATCAGGCAACGGCGGAACTGGACACCATCCAGCGGCAAATACGGCATCAGTTTCCCGACGGGCCGGTCAACGATGCGGCCAACATTCGACCCATCCTCGATGGAGAAGTATTTCAACTCAAGACCGGTCTCTACGCCATGTTTGCGGCTACTGGCTGTTTGCTGCTCATCGCTTGCCTGAACATCGCCAATCTTCTTGTGGCGCGCGCGGCAACACGCCGCAAAGAGACCGCGGTTCGCACTGCGCTTGGCGGCAGCAGGGCGCGCCTCATCCGCGGACAGGTGATCGAAAGCGTCGTCCTTTCCATTGCGGGAGGGGCGGTCGGCCTGGCGCTTGCGGAAGCAGCACTGGTGTGGCTGATTCACGTGCGGCAGGACATTCCCCGCGCCGATTCCATTCATATTGACAGTATGGTGGTGTTGTTCACCATGGGCGTGATGCTGGTCTGCGGACTCATCGCGGGCCTGATTCCCGCGCTTTCGTCGAACGACAAGCAGATTCTGCGGACGCTGCACGAGTCGTCGCGGAGTTATAGTGGCGCCCGGGGCGGCGTACGCTTGCGGCGCGTGCTGTTGGGACTTCAGGTGGGCCTGACAGTGGTGCTGCTTACTTCCTCAGGCTTGCTGCTCAAAACTTATGCGCGGCTCCGTTCCGTGGATATCGGCTGCGCCACTCATGACGTGCTGACCATGGAAATCAATCTCCCCAAAGGCAGCTACAAGACACCCGCGCAGATCGTTAACTTTTACCAGCAACTGGCAGACCGGGTGCGGCAGTTGCCGGGGGTTCAGGCTGCGGCTGTGGGCACTACGCTGCCCGGCGAAGGCCGTCAGCGCGACGATGTGTTCACCATCCGCGAACATCCTGCACTGCCCAGGGGGCAGGTGCTCGACGCTGCTACTTATTTTGTCGATCCTGCCTATTTCACCGCCTTGAAGATTCCGTTGTTGGACGGACGTGTCTTTGCGGCAGACGACCGGCTGGAGCGCAGCAGCGAGGTGATCGTCAATCAGGATTTTGTGCGGCAATTCCTGAAGGGAGAAAACCCTCTTGGCAAGCACATAAAGGTCGACATGGTCGACGTTGCGGGAGCAAGTACTGGCCTGGAGATCGTGGGTGTGGTGGCCGATACACTGGAAGACGTCTCCAGCAGCCCACGTCCGGCAATCTATTATCCGTTCTATGCGGGCTCGGAGCGTTCCGGAACCCTTGTGGTCCGCGCGCAGCAGGCTTCATTGAGCATGGCGCTTCCGGTGCAGCAGGCCATCGCCGCCATCGATCCAGGCATCGCCGTGGCCAATTTGCTGACCATGGACCAGATTATTGGCCAGTCCACCATCGACGCCAGCTTCGACGCCACGCTGCTGTTGGCCTTCGCCGTGATTTCGCTGGTGCTGGCGGCGGTGGGTTTGTTCGGCGTGCTCTCCTACATCGTGGCCCAGCGCACCGCCGAGATCGGCATTCGCATGGCGCTGGGAGCGCAGCGCCCGCAGGTGATGCGGCTGATGCTCCGGGACGGCCTTCGCCCGGCAATCTTTGGACTCGTGCTCGGGTTGGTCGCCAGTACTGGCGCGGCGCAACTGATCCAGTCGATCCTTTACGGGACGCCGGCTCTCGATCCGGCGGTTTAC
>DATKGE010000357.1:0-3229 GCA_035510955.1 Occallatibacter sp.
TCTAAGATGGTTGCGTCGAATTATTTCGCGTTGCTGGGTGTGAACCCTCAGTTGGGGCGCACCTTCGATCCCCATGATGAAACCCCCGGATTCACCCTCGAAGTGGTCATCAGCGATGGGCTGTGGAAGCGGGCCTTTGGCGGCGACCCGCATATTCTGGGCAAGAGTTTGCGACTTGACAACGACGAATATCATGTCATCGGCGTCTTGCCTCCCGGTTTTCGCGATGAGGGAAGAACAACGGAGGAAAGGAACGCTGATTTGTGGTTGGCAGCAGGCTTCTCGGGCGTTCCTTTCCCCCCGCCAGTGCGGAACTTACGGTTCACTCCGGGAGCCATCGCGCGCATCGCTCCAGGCATGACACTGGCCGCCGCATAGAGCCGGATGGACGCGCTTGTTGCATCCTTGGAAAAACAATATCCCGCTGATTATCCGATCCAAAGTGCGTGGAGAGTCCGGCTGGTGCCGCTGAAGGAGAGCGTGGTCGGGAATGTTCGCCAGTCCCTGCTGCTGCTGCTGGGCGCGGTGGGATTGGTTTTGCTGATCGGATATGTGAACGTCGCGAATCTCCTGCTGGCGCGCGCCAGCGCCAGGGGACGCGAGATCGCCGTTCGCCAGGCGCTGGGAGCGGCAAGATCCCGCCTGGTGCGGCAACTGCTCACCGAGTGCCTTCTCCTTTCGTTGCTCGGCGGCTTGGCGGGTATAGCCATTCTGTTCGCAACCAAGGGGCTATTGCTGCGCATGGTGCCGGACAGCCTGCCGCGGCTCAGCGAAATCTCCATTAACTGGAGCGTCCTGCTGTTTGCGCTCTTTCTCTCAGTGGTTGCAGGCATCCTCTTCGGCCTGGCTCCCGCTTTGCAGGCGAGCCGGCTTAACCTCACTGACAAGCTCAAGGCGGAAGGGCGCGGCACAACCGGATCGGGCGAGCAGGCGCGCACGCGGCGCGTTCTGGTGGTGACGGAATTTGCGCTCTCGCTGGTGCTGATGATCGCGGCGGGGCTTCTGCTGCGTAGTTTCTGGGATGTATTCAACGTGGGGTTGGGGTTCAATCCGCAGAATGTAATGGCTGTGCGCACCCGGCTGCCCGTGCCCAACGATCCAAAGACAGACATTTATGGGACCGCTGCCCAGGAGGCAGTGCTGGTGCGCGAGATGCTGCGCCGGGGCCGGACGCTGCCCGGAGTCGAAGAGGCAGCCGTCGGAAGCATCGACTCGGTGCCGTTGAATCATAGCCGAAATCTGAATCAGGTCATCTTCGAAGGACGCGACCTTCGCGGCAGCGACCCTACTTTGGTCGAAGCATCAACCGTAAGCCCGGGATATTTCCATCTGCTCGGTATCCCGCTGGTCCACGGCCGTTTATTCACTGACCAGGACAACGACAAAGCGCCCCAGGTCGCCATCGTCAACGACGCATTTGCGCGAACCTGGTGGCCCAACGACAATCCCGTAGGCAAGCGCGTCAAACTCAGCGGTCTCAGTACAGCCACTTCCTGGACTACGGTGGTTGGTGTCATCGCCGATGCGCGCACCGAATCGCTCGAGGAAGCGGATATTCCGCAGATTTACAAATGCTTGTTTCAAAGAACGGATGAGGAACTTGCGCTCTTCCTGCGCGGGCAGCTGGACCCGGCTCGAATTCCAGATGAAGCGCGCGTAGCTGTGCAGTCCATCAACCCGGAGCTGCCTGTCTTCGGAGCGGCCACGCTCACTGACGTGGTCTCCGGGTCTCTCTCTCAGAGGCGATTCTCGATGGAAATGGTCTTTCTATTCGCTTTGACGGCGCTGCTGCTCGCGGGACTTGGAATCTATGGAACGATTTCGTATCTCGTAAGCGAGCGCACCCACGAGATTGGCATTCGCCTCGCGCTGGGGGCGAAAAGGGGCGAGATCATGCGGATGATTCTGCGCCAGGGACTGGCGCTCGCGGTTGCCGGCGCCGCGCTGGGACTCGTTGGCGCGCTGATTGCCTCGCACTTGATGGCAGGGTTGCTCTACGGCGTGTCGCCCACCGATCCCCTCACATTCGTGGGCGTCACCTTTGTGCTCACGGCCGTGGCGCTCGCGGCTAGTTATATTCCGGCGATGCGTGCGATGCGGGTCAACCCTCTGGTGGCGCTGCGCTATGAGTAACCTCTATCGGTCATGCTGTCCGGGTCCCGCTGTGGCGGCCTGCCGCCAATTCCCGGACGGTCTCGCCGCTGCTTTTGCTGGCGGTCGCGCTTTTGCCCGGCTGCCTTCAGGCTCTGCGGGCAACCAAGGTCAGTCGGATGATTGCCCTTCGGAAACCACGAACTCGGCCGGCATCGATTCAATGATCTTGCGATAGAAAAGGGAGGAGCCATGACACTCAACCGCTGGAAAGCCAAAATCTCGAAATTTAACGGATGGTCTCAAGAGGAGTTCAACATGAAGAAAATTCTGACTCAGTTCGGAGTGTGCGCGCTTGCGCTCGCTCTGATGGTGCCCTTGGCGCAAGCGCAGGCCCAGCCGGCAGGAATGCAGGCCGCCTGGGGAAAAGATGCCGGAACGCTTTCCGACAAATTCACCGGACTCGCGCGCGTTATGTCGGGCAAGTACGACTGGAAGCCCGGCCAGGGCGTTCGCTCCGTCGGCGACGTGTTCAACCTGATCGTTAGGGAGAACGGCATGCTCGTCGGCGTGCTCTCGGGCACACCGAATGCGGGGGCACAGCCCGCGCCCATCACCGATCCGGAGAAATTGCAGGAAGCTCTGAAGGCCTCTTACGTCAATCTGCAAAAAGCGATTACGGGACTTTCCGACAACGACCTGCAGGCGCCGGTGAAACTGTTCGGAAAAGACATGACGAAGCAGGGCGCGCTGATGCTGCTTCTCGAAGATCAACACGAGCATCTGGGGCAGTCGATCGCGTACGCGCGCAGCAACGGCGTGGTTCCGCCCTGGTCTAAGTAGGAGCGCCGCGGGGTGATCTGGCCGCCGCCGATGCGATAGTGACCCTTCGCAGTCTCGCACTTGATGACAGGGTTGCTCTTCGGCGTGTCGCCCACCGACCCTCTGACGTTTATAGGGATCACGCTGGTGCTCACTGCGGTGGCGCTCTCGCTAGCTAGATTCCGGCGATGCGTGCCATGCGGGTCGACCCTCTGGTGGTGCTGCGTCAAGTAGCCTCTATCAGTTCTGCCGCCCGAGTCCCGCTGTGGCTGCCTGCCGCCGATTTTCGGCCGGTCTCGCCTCTGCTTTTACTTGC
>DATKGE010000358.1:0-3318 GCA_035510955.1 Occallatibacter sp.
CATGCTGGAGGCAATGCCAAAGCACGCTGAGAGCCGAATGGAATTGGCGCCCACCCGATAGGCTGTTGCAAACACCTCCGCGCGAATCCGCTCCGCCAGCATCACGGCGTTCACGGCACTGCAGCCGGGCAGGCCGAGCAGGAACTCGTCCTTGCCGGGCCGGCCGAGAATGTCGTAGCTGCGCAGCAGGCGCGTGATCCTGGTCGCCACCTGGCAGAGCAGGTCGTCGCAGGCGCCGTTGCCGAGGCGCGAGTTCCAGTGGCCGAAGTCGTCGACGTCAAGCAGCAACAGGCTCAACGAACTATTTAAGCGCTGCACCCTGTCCGTCTCGCGGAACAGCATGGCAAGCATGGTCTCGCGGTTGTACACCCCGGTCAGATGGTCCATCTGCGCATTCATCGTTTGCGC
Source organism: Occallatibacter sp. (assembly GCA_035510955.1). GTDB lineage: Bacteria > Acidobacteriota > Terriglobia > Terriglobales > Acidobacteriaceae > Telmatobacter. Next base: position 409 of record DATKGE010000358.1, read on the forward strand.
ATCTGAAAGGATCTCAAGCTCGCGCGCTTGGTGCCTGTTGCGCAACAGCATCTCGATGCGCATACGCCAGTAAGGGACGACGGCGGTGCGCCCAGGCGAGTGGAGGATAAAGTCGTCGATCACGCCTTCAGCCAGCCGATCGATCCAAACCTGCGTCACAGTGTCCGAAATCAGGACAATCGGCACGCGGCTGGCGCTCTCTCCGGTGCGAACGGCGGCCAGCAGCCCGTCGATATTCATGCGTGGGTCCAAGGCGGGCAGAGTGGTGTCGATCAGCGCCAGGGTCAGCGTGCGGCTTGCAGCCATCGAAGCCAGCGCGGCTTCGAGCGAGAGAACCACTTCAACCTGCGCGCCGGAAGCGGCGAGCACGGGCTCCACCGCGACCAGCAACGCCGGATCGGGGGACGCAAGAAGAAAGTTCGGTGGGGTTTGTGGGTACATGCCGTGCAACCTCTCTGCTTGTTGCATCGGCACAGATTAAAAATTATTTAGATATTGTTGGTGAATTTTAAGAGATTCTCAATAGCCCATTCGCTAGCTTTTGTGGACGACCTCGAACGAATACCCGTCTGGGTCGAATACATCAGCGGCGTAATATCCCGGATAGTATTCCAGTCGTGCGCGGGGCGAAATGTTGTCCCTGGCGCCGGCGGACATTGCGGCTTTGTAGAATTCATCGACCTTATTTTCATTTTCTGCCACAAAACCCCAATGAATAGCCGCTGGATCCGGCTTCCCTCGCTTTATCCAGAAGAACGCCCTTTTGCCATCACCAAATCCCCACAGATCAGGATGACCCTCTTCGCCCTTATACGGCATGAAGAATTTGATATTAAGCGGCTTCAAGGCCGCCTCATAGAAGACCAGCGAGCGTTCGACATCGCTGACAGTCAGAATGATGTGGTCGAGCATCGTTCTCCTCTTCAAATCACGAGTGCTTCAACCGCTGAGTCGATTTTGCAGCGCACTTCAGGTTCCGTTGCCCGTACAAATAACGGCAGCCACGTTCAAGAAGACGCGGACCGCGCAATCAATCGACGAACTCCACCCGCGGCGCAATGGGGATGATGCCGCGCTCGTGACCCAGTTCAAGCAGCTTGCGAATAGCCTCGCGGCCGTCGGGGCCGTAGTCGAGCGTGCGGTCGTTCACATACATGCTTACAAAGCGATTGGCCAGGCGCGCGTCCAGGTCGCGGGCGAATTGCATCGCGTATTCCAGTGCCGCTTCGCGATGATCGAGCGCGTGCTGGATGCTGTCGCGCACGGCCTTGGTGACGATGCGCATGGATTCGGCGCCCAGCGAACGTCGAATGGCATTGCCGCCAAGGGGCAGAACCAGTCCCGTAGTCTCGCGCCACCAGGCGCCCAGATCGAGCACCTTGTGCAGGCCGCTCAAGGAGTACGTGAGCTGGCCCTCATGGATGATGAGGCCGGCGTCGAAGGTCCCCGCCAGAATCTCCGGAATGATGCGATCAAAAGGGACAGTCACCGTCTCGAGAGCCGGATTGAAGACCTTCAGCGCCAGGTAGGCTGTAGTCAGCGTGCCGGGGACGGCGATCCTGATCTTGCCCAGTTCATCGGCGGCCAGCGGCTTCATAGAAACAATCATGGGCCCGTAGCCCTCGCCCACGCTGCCGCCGCAGCCCATCAGCGCATACTTGTCCTGCAGGTAAGGGTAGGCGTGGAAGCTGATGGCGGTAACGTCGAAGAAGGCCTCTTCGCGCGCGCGGCGGTTGAGGGTTTCAATGTCGCAAAGCGTGTGATTGAAGTGATAACCGGGGACGCGGACCTTGTTGGTGGCCAGGCCGTAAAACATGAAGGCATCGTCAGAGTCGGGACTATGGGCGATCGAAATTTCGAGCAGGGCGGGGGCGGCAACGCCGGATGTCTGTGTACTCACGGTAGGCAACGATCCTTTCGGGGAAAAGAACAACAGTAAGTTTTTTAAGATGCGGCCTGCCGCCAAATTGGCTGTACAAATCGGCTATTCGGCCCGGCGGCGCCATCGAACCCACGCTGCAGCCAGTCCAGCGGCGGCAGCCACTTTCAGCGCGTCGCCCGGCAGGAAGGGCAGAATGGCCATCGTGACCACCGACTCCGTCGAAGCGTGGGCAAGCACCGCCAGCCAAAGCGCCCCGCAGAAAAGAATGACCAGGCTGCCGGCAGCGGCGCTGAGAAAGGCCGGGAAATATCCGCGGCCAGTCCTTCGGACGAGGAAAGCAATCAGCCCGGCAGCCAATGGATACGAGAGCAGGTAGCCCCCGGTGGGGCCGAGTAGATGAGCCAACCCGGAGACGGCCCGGGAGGGCCCAAACACCGGCAGCCCCATTGCGCCTTCCGCCAGATAAGCAGCCAGCGTGGCCGCAGCCAGCCGGGGGCTCAGCAACAAGCCCAGCAGAAGAACCGCAAAGGGCGCCATGGACAGCGGCACCGGGGTGAAATAGAGAGGCAGGGCAACGTGGGCGCAAAGCGCAACCAGGGCGCTGCCGCCCAGCACGATGCCGCCTGAACGAAGCCAGACCGACCCGCGGGTGGCGGGAGAGACGGCGTGATCGGCCGAGGGGTTCAACGGCACTGAGAGTTCTTTGCTCACTGGAATTCCTTCAAAGTTCAACTTCCTGGTTGATCTCTTCAACCGGATCAAAACCCGCAAGGTTGCCCGGCTCGGCAGCTGGTCGGGAACCGGGATTGCCCCGAAGCTGTGACCTCTGCATCCAGATGTGACGCGCCACGCCCGCGGCAGCCAGGAGCAAGGCTGCAAGGGAGCCGAGAAGAGCAATCATCATCCAGCGCATGGCACCAAGTTAGCCAAGAATATCAGACCGGAGGTCGCGCCGCCGCACGGTTTCATGGGCGATGCAAAGCCGATTGCAACCATTCGAGATAGGGGTGGCTGACCCCCTCGACGCC
>DATKGE010000359.1:0-8518 GCA_035510955.1 Occallatibacter sp.
GAAGCTGGTTGTGAGAGCGCCAAGAACGCTCTCCGCATGCCTGGCAGTGAGTTCCTCCGCAACTGCGGCGGTACTGAACGCGAGCGGAAGCTGATAGGTTTCAGCTGGGCCATCGGCATATTCAACCTCGACGAAGAACAAGGCCGGAGCAAGATTGCCGTCGCCGACGAAGTTGGCTCCATCCTGGACCGTGGTGTTCGCTTCGGGGTTCATCGGAAGCTCCACCCAGTCCCGCACGCGCACAGATTGGATCCTGCGGCTCTTGGCTCCAAACCAGCGCTGCCGCGGAAGCCAGGCAGCCAGCTCGCCTTCCAGCGGCGATTTGCCCAATCCAGCGGCCAGGCTGGGCCATCCGCTCGCGATGAGATCGCGAGCGCCGGGCTGGGCCAACACACCGTCTCCCACAGAGACGAATTCCGGAAGCGGTTCCGGCTCCCTACGCGGCGGCTGAAGTTCGAGCCAGAGAAAGGAGTACGGAGCCAGCGTGAGCGCATAAGGGGTTTCATTGATGGGGGGGAATGAAACGTAGCCCAGCATCTCGACGGGCTCCTGGCCCGCGTGTTCGGAGAGATCGAGCGAGACCGGTTGCGCGAACCGGCTCAGGTTGGCCACGCAAAGGACCGTCTCATGCGAACCGTCGTCGCGTTCAAGATCGCGCAGGTAGGCCAGGATCTTCCGGTTCTCCGGATTCAGGAATCGCAGCGACCCGCGGCCAAAAACCTGAAACAGCTTGCGCAAGGCGATCATGTTGCGCGTCCAGTGCAGCAGGCTGGACTGATCGCTCAGTTGCGCTTCCACGTTGATGACCTGGTAGCCGTAGATGGGGTCCATCACCACGGGAAAGTAGAGCCGGGCCGGGTCGCAGCGGGAGAAACCGGCGTTGCGGTCGGAATTCCACTGCATCGGCGTGCGCACGCCGTTGCGGTCGCCGAGGTAGATGTTGTCGCCCATGCCGATCTCGTCGCCGTAATAGAGGATGGGCGTTCCGGGGAAGCTGAGCAGCAGCGAGTTCAGCAGCTCGATGCGGCGGCGATTGTTGTCGACCAGGGGCGCAAGCCGGCGGCGGATGCCGACGTTGACCCGCATCCGCGGGTCGGCCGAGTAGGCGAAGTACATGTAGTCGCGCTCATCGCTGGTCACCATCTCCAGCGTCAGCTCATCGTGATTGCGCAGGAAAAGGCCCCACTGGCAGTTGTCGGGGATGGGCGGCGTCTGCGCCATGATGTCGGTGATGGGCAGGCGATCTTCCTGGCGAAGGGCCATATAAATGCGCGGCATCAGGGGAAAGTGGAAGGCCATGTGGCACTCGTCGCCGTCGCCGAAGTACGGGCGGACGTCCGCCGGCCACTGGTTGGCTTCGGCCAGGATGAGCCGGTTGGCGTAATCGGCGTCGATTGCGGCACGGATAAGCTTGATGGCCCGGTGGGTCTCGGGCAGGTTTTCGCAGGAGGTGCCATCGCGCTCCACCAGGTAGGGAATGGCGTCCATGCGCAGTGCGTCGACGCCCATGTCCAGCCAGAATCGCATGGCCTTTATAACTTCTTCAATCACGGCCGGATTATCGAAGTTAAGATCGGGCTGATGCGAAAAGAAGCGGTGCCAGTAATAAGCCTTGGCGGTCTCGTCCCAGGTCCAGTTGGACTTTTCGGTGTCGGTAAAGATGATGCGCGCATCCTTATAGAGCTGGTCGGTCGCGGACCAGACGTACATTTCGCGCGCCGGTGAACCGGGAGGCGCAAGGCGGGCGGCCTTGAACCACGGATGCTGATCGCTGGTGTGGTTGATGACCAGCTCAATCATCACCTGCATGTTGCGCTGGTGCGCGGCGTCGAGGACCAGCTTGAAATCGTTGAGGGTTCCGTAAGACGGATTCACATCGACGTAGTTAGCGATATCGTAACCGTCGTCGCGCAGTGGCGATGGGAAAAACGGCAGCAGCCAGATGCAGGTGACGCCGAGGTCCTGAAGATAGTCCAGACGCGAGAGCAGACCGGGAAAGTCGCCGATACCGTCGCCGTTCGAGTCAGCGAAGGCGCGCACGTGGAGCTCGTAGATGATCGCGTCTTTGTACCACAGCGGATCGGAGGCGCTTGCCGGCTTCTTCACTCGTTACTTCTCCGCGTTTGTTGGATGCGCGTCATTGGCGGCTCAACTTGCCAAAGCGAGCGACGTTGCGGTGACCATTCAGGCCGAATGCGATTGACATTGGCGGGACGTGGCCTAGATTCAGACGTAGCCCAGATTGATTGGCGTCCTGCGAAGTAGGATGCAAAGAAACGCTGTCAGGGTTTACTTGCGGAGCGGAATGGAGGGGGCCCGTACATTCCCGCTCCGGCGCCCTGACAACCTTGGCTATATATCCGGCTTCTAAGCCCTTAGCGCACTCGGCACATGGCTGATTTTCCACGAAAACCCCTATGCGGCGAATTCCCTCATCGACATACCGTCTGCAATTGCATGGAGGCTTCACGTTCGACGATGCGGCCAAAGTTGCGGATTACCTGAAGCTGCTGGGTATTTCGCATGTCTACTGTTCCCCTTATCTGCAGGCAGCTCCGGGCAGCCTGCATGGCTACGATGTCGTCGACCACCAGAGGGTCAACGAGGAACTGGGCGGCGAAGACGGGCACGCTCGTTTCTGCCGGCGGTTGAGCGAACTGGGCCTGGGTCAGGTGCTGGATATTGTGCCCAACCACATGGCGCTGGGGCGCGAGAACCGTTACTGGTGGGATGTACTTGAAAATGGCCCATCGAGCCGGTACGCGACCTGGTTCGATATCGATTGGAACTCGTCCGAGGTGAAGCTGCAGAATAAAGTGCTCATTCCCGTGCTCGGCGACCAGTATGGGCGCATCTTGAGCGCCGGGCAAATCAAAGTTGGGCGCCACGGCGTGTCCTTCCAGGTGCGCTACGCAGACAACCTGTTCCCGGTGGCCCCGCGATCCCTGTCCATTGTGCTCACAAAGGCGGCTGAATTCGCCAATAACGATACGCTCAACTTCATCGCGGAGAGCTTTTTGCGGTTGCCGTCGCCGGAGTCTACCGATCGTGAAGTCGGCATGGCCAGGCATCGCGACAAGACCGTGATCTACGGGCTGCTTGAGCGGCTCTGTGAAGAGGAGCCGCAAGTAGCGGCGGCGATTGACCGCGCAGTGAACGAAATGAACAGCGATCCCGATGCGCTGGATGAACTGCTCAACCAGCAGCAGTACCGGCTGGCATATTGGCGCACCGCCGGCGAGGAACTGGGTTACCGGCGCTTTTTCGACGTAAACACGCTAATTGGTCTGCGCATCGAGCGTCCGCACGTATTCGAGGCCACCCACAGCAGAATTCTGGAATGGCTGCAAAATGGCGTGCTGGATGGCGTGCGTGTGGATCATCCCGATGGCTTGCGCGATCCCCAGCAGTACTTTGAGCGGCTGCGAAACCGGGCGCCGGATACGTGGATTCTTGCTGAGAAGATCCTGGAGACGGGGGAGTCTCTGCGCTGGAACTGGCCGATTGAGGGCACCAGCGGCTACGACTTCCTGAACGTGTGCAACAACCTGCTGGTGCACGGCGAGGGCCTGAAGGAACTGACGGCCATCTACGGCGACTTTACCGCCGAGCCCATCGACTTCGAGGAGGTTGCGCACCTGAACAAGCTGAGCGTGCAGCAGGGAGCGCTGGGCAGCGATGTGAACCGCCTGACCAGCTTGTTTGTGGAGATATGCGAAGGCAATCGCGACCGGCGCGACTATACGCGGGCCGAGATTCGACGGGCTCTGCGCGAGTTAGCGTCCTGGTTCTCCATCTACCGCACCTATGTGGTTCCTGAGAGAGATCAGATTGTCGACGAGGATCGCGTCCGCATCGACAATGCCGTGACGTGCGCCAAGGCGCGAAGGCAGGATCTGGATACGGGTCTGCTTGATTTCATGGGCGACGTTCTGGCGTTACGTTCGCGCGGGGGCCTGGAGACCGAATTCCTTCTGCGCTTCCAGCAATTTACTTCCCCGGTGATGGCCAAGGGCGTGGAAGATACGGCGTTCTATTGCTTCAACCGGATGATTGGGATGAACGAAGTGGGCGGTGCGCCTGACCGCAATGGCATAACACTGGCGGAATTCCACGCATACTGCGCGAATATGCATTCAACGCATCCTCTGACAATGACGACGCTTTCGACGCATGACACCAAGCGTGCCGACGATGTGCGGGCGAGGCTCGCGGCGATCACTGAAATTCCTGGTAAGTGGAAGGCCGTCCTGAGCCGTTGGTCGCGCGCCAATGCGCCCTTTCGAACCGGTAAGCTACTCGATCGCAATACAGAGTATTTCCTCTACCAGACGCTGATCGGGGCGTGGCCCATCGGCAAGGATCGGCTGATCGCCTACATGGAGAAAGCGACGCGGGAGGCTGGGCAAAGGACCAGTTGGACGCAGCAGAATTCCGAATTCGAGCAAGCGCTGCGCACGTTTATTGAACGCATTCTTGAGTCGCAACCGTTTGTCACGGACCTGGAGAACTTTGTCGCGCGCATCCTTGAGGCGGGACGCATCAACAGTTTGGCGCAGACGCTGCTCAAGTGTACTGCGCCGGGTGTGCCGGACACATATCAGGGGGGCGAACTGTGGGACTTGAGCCTGGTGGACCCGGACAATCGCAGGGCGGTGGACTTTGACCAGCGGCGAGAGATGCTCGTTCACCTTCAGGACAACATCGATGTGGAAGAGATCGTGCGCGGAATGGACAGTGGGCTTCCCAAGCTGTGGGTCATACACAAGGCACTTTGTCTGCGGCGAGGGCATCCGGAATGGTTTGGTGCGAAGGCAGCGTATAAGCCGATCGTTGCGGAAGGTTCAAAGAGCGACCATCTGGTTGGATTCCTACGCGGTGATTCTGTGGCCGTACTTGCCCCGCGGTGGCCGCTGAAGCTGGCGGGCTATTGGGCGGGAACGACGGTTACACTGCCGCCGGGACAATGGAGAAACCTCTTCACACGCGATCTTACGATGGGCGGCCAGGTGCGTGTGCAGACGCTATTGAAGCGCTTCCCTGTTGCGCTATTCACGCGGGAAGCGGAGTAACTATGCATCGCTTTGAGATTTGGGCTCCGCTGCCGGAAAAGGTTGCAGTGCGTGTGAAGGACGCCGCGCTGCCCATGCATGGCCCGGATGAGCAGGGCTGGTGGCATTTGGATGTAGGGGAGGCCGGACCAGGTACTGACTACTGCTATTGGATTGACGGCGACGAAAAGTGTTACCCGGACCCGCGTTCGCAGTGGCAGCCGCATGGCGTGCATGGAATGTCGCGCCTGTATGACCACACTTCGTTTGCCTGGAATGATGACCGGTTCCAGGCGCCTCCGCTCTCGACCGGCATTGTCTATGAGCTGCACATTGGAACGTTCACTCAGGAAGGCACATTGGATGCGGCAACCGGCAAACTGGATTATCTGGCCGAGTTGGGCATAACGCATGTGGAACTTATGCCGGTAGCTTCGTTCGCCGGCAATCACGGCTGGGGCTACGACGGCGTAGCACTTTTTGCGGTGCATCAGCCCTACGGCGGCCCCGATGCGCTGAAGCGGTTTGTAAGTGCAGCCCATGCGAAAGGTCTCGCTGTGCTGCTCGACGTGGTGTACAACCATTTTGGCCCGGTGGGCAATTACACGGGAAAGTTTGGACCGTATCTTGTCGACTCGCATCGCACACCGTGGGGCGGGGCAGTCAATCTTGAAGATGAATGGGCGCACCAGGTTCGCCGCTTCTTCCTGGACAACGCGCTGATGTGGATGCGCGACTTTCATATAGATGGCTTGCGGCTCGATGCGGTGCATGCGTTTGTCGACCGCTCGGCAATTCACTTTCTTGAACAGCTTTCAGCGGAAGTTGAGACGCTCAGTAAAAAGCTTGCACGCCCACTCACGTTGATTGCCGAGAGCGATTTGAACGATCCGCGCGTAGTAACTCCTCGAGCGGCCGGCGGTCTGGGCATGGATGCGCAGTGGAGCGACGACTTCCATCATGCGCTGTTCGCGGTGTTATGCCCTCGGTCAGCGGATGGATACTATGAGGACTTTGGCGCGCTGGGCCAGTTAGCCAAGGCGCTGGAGCAGAATTTTGTCTATGACGGAATCTATTCGAGGTACAGAAACCGCGTGCATGGGCGACAAGCGGGGCATGTGCCGCAACACAGGTTCCTGGGCTATATCCAGAATCATGACCAGGTAGGGAATCGCGCCGTGGGCGACCGTCTGCGGCAGATTGCCGGCTTCGATCGCGCCAGGATTGCCGCGGCGGTTGTTCTGTTGGGCCCGTTCGTCCCCATGCTGTTTCAGGGTGAAGAATGGGCGGCTTCGTCGCCATTTCAATATTTCGCCGACCATGAGGACCCTGAGATGGCGCGGCTCGTTCGAGAAGGACGAAAGAGAGAGTTTGCGGCGTTTGGCTGGGCTCCGGAGTCGATACCAGACCCCGAAAACCGAGAGACATTTGAACGGTCAAAGCTGAACTGGATTGAAATTGGCGAAAGCGAACATGCCGAGATGCTGGAATGGTATCGAGCCTTGATCCGTTTACGCCGGACTACACCCTCTTTACAAAGTGACGAACCGGGACATACAAGCGTGATTTTCGACGAGATCAAGGTGATTTTCTCGATGGTGCGCGGCGAAGTTACACTGTGCTGCAACCTGGGAGACACAGATTGTCAATTCTCTTTGCAGGAGGGCAGTCAGTTGGTTCTCAGTTCACGAACAGCCATACAAGTGAAAGAAGGTTTCCTGGTGCTTCAGCCAGACACAGTGGCAATGATCAAATCGGGGGACACGGCATAAAAATGAATTTGACGCCGGAGTCCATGAATCTTCTTTGCCCGCAGGCACGGCGGTGCACGAGTTATCGCAGATCATGAAAGCGACGGCGGCAGAAGCAGTGCGGGAATTGCGTAAAGCGCCCGGCCGCGTCGGTCAGGAAGTGCATGGCCTCAGAATCGCAGGCGAATGTTCAACTTAGTCAGCACCCTGGCCACCTCAAGGATGACAAGCGTAAATGCGATTGTCTTTAAGACGGCAGGCCAGCCTGCAATTAAGTGCGTATCGAGAAATGTTATCCCCACTGAAATAGATAGAAAATACCATAAGTCCGGTAAGAGATACGTGGTTAGTGTATTCTCGCCGGCGGCCTGAACAAAGAAGGCCCATCGCGTCCAGTGCATGACATCGCAAACCCAATAGAGCAGAATGAATACCAGGATGGCCGCTCCAACGCTATAGAGGGACCAGGTCGGGGTGGCGCGAATCTTCGAGATGCCGAGCGGTGTGAGCAGCCAGCCCGCCACGAATACGGAGAGTGCAAAACAGGCAGCCACAACCATCGTGCGCCTTGGATCGCGCTTCGATCCGGCGTCTAGAAAAATTGAAGAGGTAGTTACTCCCGCCATGATGATACAAGCCATCGCTCCATTGCCGAACGGCCAAGAGTAAAGTGGAAAATGGTTCGGAAATACAAGCAGCTTCGCTGTTGAGAACACGCACAGGCATAGAAGCAGAACGAACCAGACCGCAGGCGACCACTTCCATCGACGGCTCGGGATGTATAGGATCGCTGCGGCAAGATAACTTAGCCCGATAAGACCGAGTATCTCCGGATAGGAGAAATCGATCCATGCGGCCTGACCGCTGGGCGTCGATCTGCGAAAAATCGCAAGTAGCACAGTTACGCCGAGCAGTCCGATGATGCGAAGCGCGCGGAAATAAACGGAGAACCGCTCCGACTTTCCATAGTTATTCAAGTAGAGACCGGCGCACACCAACGCCAGCAGCGCCCACGCGCCGCCGCTGATTCCCATGCGCCTTGGGTCGCACTTATCGGCGTTGGCCAGGATCAGGCCAAGTACGACCAGGCCGATCACGCGTGCCACCACATGCACCCAAAGGGCGGACAACGATGGGTTGCGTTCAAGCCGCTGCGCGACAGAGAGAGGCAGAGACATGCCGACGATAAAAAGAAAGAACGGAAAGACCATGTCTACATAGGTCATTACGTTTTCTTGCGCGTGCGCGTGATAGGTCCACCAGGGCAGGCCATGCACGTCAGCGAGCGCATTGACGAAGATCATGACCGCAATGGTGAGGCCGCGAAAGATATCGATGGAGATCACGCGCGGGGCGCTCATTGCAGCATTTCCAGCTTGCAAGGCAGGACGAGTATTCATGTTCATTGGGCCTTGTTTTCCCCTGCTGCGCCGGGGCGCAGCGACTCTTTGATAGCCCCCAGCAGCGCTCCTGAAGGGTCGCCGGAGTAATCCCAGAACATGACTCCACCGAGCTTGTGAATCAGAACGTAGCGGCACTTGGCGGCAAGCGACTCTGTATCTTCATAAGAAACGAAGATATGCTTCTCTGAGTTATAGAGATAGGGAACTGAAGCTACCGGGTCCCAGTATCGTACATACCCCTGGTTAAGCATCGTTCCCGTGATAGCGCCGTAAGGCGCATAGGTGTTTGGTAAGGCCTTGCCAGGCTGCATCA
>DATKGE010000360.1:0-6109 GCA_035510955.1 Occallatibacter sp.
AACCTCTCAGAATCAGTGAGGGATGCCCAAAGGTCTTCACCACATGAGAGGGCTGGTCTGCGGCCTATTCTGACGCGATTTGGGAGCCTTTGATGCGCGGTGGGGGCTGGGAGGGGAGTGTGATCCGGATCTGGTTCAGTAGTGCCTGCACATCTTTCTCCGGCTGCGTGTGGCGCGGCAGCACCAGCCAACGACCATCTACCATGGGGATCCAGACCTCGACCATCTGGATCGTCGCCAGCTTTTCGAACACGGCGGCCGGCGTCAATCCCGGCGCGTGCATCATCAGGCGGTTCTTCAAGGTGACTTGCAGACAGTAAGCCAGGAACGCAATCAGTATGTGTGCGTCGGCCCGATGTTCCAATTGATGGCGGATGGGCCGGATGCTCAGTTCGCTTTTCAGCGAGCGGAACACACTCTCGATCTGGGTCAGTTGCACGTAGCGCGTCCACAACACCGCGGGATCTTCGCCGGTGAGATTGCTGCGCAGTAGATAATGGCCGTCGCGTTGTTCGGCGGCTTTGAGCTTGGCCTTGTCCACTTGAAACGAGAACGTCTGGCGAGTGACCGCCTGGTTCGTGGACGGCGTCTGAATCTTCACGAACCCGAAAGCCCGGCCGGCTTCTTTCTTGGCGGCGCCGATACGCAGCAGCAGTTGATCGCGCTTGGGTAGGCTCTTGCGCATCACCCGCAGTTTGCGCAACAGCCGGGTCAGCCGCTTGCGCCGCATGGCGATCTCTTTGGCCTGCCGCCCGCCGCTCTTGGCCAGCACATAGAGCTCCCCTTCGTGCTCATACAACTTCACCTCCACCGAGTCGCGGACCTGGTGCCACGGTAGATCCAGCCACTGCTTTTCATGCTGGTTGATCCGGCCTTTGGGCGTGCCCACCAAATAAGACGTCTGCCGTTCCGGCTCCCGCATATCCTTCAGGATGGCTTCGCTGGGAACCCCACGATCCATCACCCATACCCGCCGCGCTTTGCCATAGCTGTCCTCAATCTTTTTGAGAAAGCCTGGCAGTGTGGTGCGATCCGATGTGTTACCTTTCAGCACCTCATAGGCCAGCGGCAGCCCATCGGTGGTCACCACCAAGGCGATCACCAATTGCAGACAGTCCGGTCTTTTATCCCGGCTGTAACCGCGCCTGGCCTTCGGGTTCTGCTCCATCTCTCCTTCGAAGTACGTACTAGTCAGATCGTAGAGCAGCACTTCGAAGTCCGCGTGGAACAAGTCGGCCCACTTCTGTCTCAACCAGACAAACAGATCCTGTTTGTGCGGCAGTACCCGATCCAGACAGCGATACAAACGGTCCTTGCCCGCCACGGCGAAGTCTGTCTCCAGCAATTCGTCCATGGCACTATCCACGAACCACTGCCGGTGCAAGCGATACTCACTGCCGGGATCGAGCAGGCAGTTCACCACCTCCAACTGCAACACCTTCTCCCAACTCACCACCTCGCGCGCCTCCGGCAGGCGCTGCTGCCAAAACTCATCCAGCCCAAGTTGATGCCACAACTCGCACCCCAGCCAGCAGGCGCCGAAGGTGCGTGGCCGCCGCAGTTCCAGGCCGCTCAATTTTACCTGTATGCTGCCCAGCACGTCCGCGGGCACTTCCCGGTCATCCGGGAACAGGCACATCGTTCGATAGTCTTGTGCGTCTTCGTCGAACACCTCCAGCGTCTTGCGCCAGGCACCTTGCTGTTGGTCGTTGATCTCGCCCAGATACAACACGGTGCGCTGCACTGTTCTGGCGCCAGACAAGCGGCGATTTTCCACCACGCTGAAGTAGCGGTGAGTCTTGCCATCCTTCTTTCGCTGCGTGCTGCGCAGAAACATGGGAAACAGCAGAATGCCAGAAGTCGAATCGAAAGAAAAGGGGGTAGGTCTTCACTCAGGCCTTTTCACCCAGTTTTCGCCAGGCCGTCGTTGCAGCCAAACCAAATATAGTTGAGCTGAGCTGAGAAACTCACCGAAGTGCGAAGGTCGGGCTAAGAAGCACGGCCCAACAAAACAGGATTTGGAAGGCTAGATTCGCCGTCAATCGTGGCTGGTGTTCGATTGAACGGAAGGCGATGTTGAAGATCACTCCTGGATGGCTGATTGACTATGAACGCAGCCGCTACTGTCTAATAAACTGACTCGGCTGTTCATATTTTATACTTGTTTCAAGTGAGACAGCGTCGAGCGCCCGTCGACCTCCAAAAGATAACCCATTGCTGAGGAGACTCTCGGTCGAGCGAAACCCAGGCAAGCGGCATTCCCACATCCGAGTGGCCGGGCGGCACGGCGGGCGGTTCAATCTCCTCCAGTTTTCCGGCGGGGATCGAGAGGGTCCACCACCGCTTGGGGTCCTGTTCCTCCTTTTCCTTCCCAGCTAGATACGTGAGAATCCTTTTTCCGTCCGGGGAAAGAGCGAGCGGGACTGCTGTTACAAGCTCTGGGCGGACAGCTGTCGGAGTTCCCCCAATGCGGGGGACCGTGAAAAGTCGTGGCCATTCCTGGACGTCGCGCATGAACACTATGTTCGATCCGTCAGGAGTGTAACGCTCGTAGTAGCCTTCGGCTGCGGTGAAGCCGCTTAGCACGCCCTGTTAAGTTGAATTAACCGCCGGTGCGGCTGATAGTGAACCGAAACCGCAACCGACCCTTACCTGAGGCAATCCTGCAGTTGCAATGTCAGTTGGATCAGTCTCGTAGCGCGCAGCAGCGCCGAACCCCGCTGCCAGAGTCGCTATGGCAGGCGGCCGTCGAACTGGCACGGCAACACGGTGTCTGTGTCGTCGCCAGCCCGCTCCGCCTGGACTACACCAAACTGAAGCACGGCTGAGCGGAATTCCCAGCCCGTCCCGTCAGGCAACCCGGCCAGCCTTCGTCGAACTGATCCCGCAGCCGGCAGCGCTTGGGGACCACCAAAAGAACGGGGGTCTCCGATATGATATAAGGTCTTCAGAATCAGTGGCAACTTTCGCGCGCCTGAAAGGAGCAGTGACGAAAACGCCAATGTTTTTGAATCCTGCAAAGGGGTTCAGTCCAGCTTCAGCTTGCAGAATCTGCAGGTTAAGTGCCCCCCCCGGTTTTTGGTAGTCTCCAATACGGCGGCGGCTGGTTGGACAGGGACAGACTTGATCAGCCAACGGCTGGCCGTCTGCCCCGTTCTTGCATCAATCAACCAGATCGCTTGTCAAGCCGCACCACCTCGAAGCCGGTGCCGTCAGAGCAGAATTCTTCATGTCTGAACACGGAGTGCGGCCCGAGACTCGAAGCTCCTTTGTTCCGTTTCAAGGTTTGGGCGTCGGCTGGGCGTAATAGCCCGCCGTTGTTTGGGCCTTGAGATGGGGCTGGCCCATCTTGAGCTCAAGTACGTGATATTCGTTGGGACCGTCAGCGGCAGGGGGAGCAAACGTTATAATGTAGTAAGCGTTTGCGTCTTGAACGCACCTTGCAATCTCCTCGGCTACGTCGTTGCCTGAGCTCAGCACCCGGCCCCCGCTTTGAAACGCAAGAACCTGCAGCGCGAGATCGCCCAAGGATACCTGGTTCGGCGAGCGCACTCCTTTCAGGAATGACTCATAATAAAACTCGCGACCCTCGTTCTCCGTTGGCCCCAGCGGATCCACGTTATACAGCGTAACGCCCGCCTGTCTCAATTGAGTCGACAACGAAACAATCGTACTGAAGATCGCCTCCTTGTTCTTTGCGGTCAGTCCCTCTTCCGCGTTCGGCCCTGAGAGCAGGGGCCAACCCGGACTCACGCAGATGACGATCTTCCTGCCAGGCCTTTGCTTGGCATACGCGGTGAGCTGCTCAAACACGTTAATAGATATCTGCGTTCGGTCGTCGGCGCCGTAAAAGCCTTGAGATCTGGTGATCGTTCGCAGAGAGGATGGATTCTGATCCAGATAGCCGGCTAGAGCGTTTGCGTCGCGAGAAGGCGTTTCCTGGGCCTTTAACCCCGAATCGGAAAGGAAAGCGATCGATACCGGCCGGACTAGCTTCCCGCCGTCCTTCTCTAGAAATTTCTTGATCTGACCGCGCACGTACGCCACGCGCATGAACGAAATATTCACCGAATCAACCACCAGGACCACCTCCACCGGCTCGCTATCGGCGGTCGCGTCGGTTACGGCCTCGAACGAGACGATCTTCTCTGGTTGTTTGTTGTCAAACAACGTAAAGTCCTGCTGTTCGAGTCCGGAAACCGGTTTTCCGGATTTGTCGTTAACCACCACGTGGAGCTTGATAAGGCTCTCCGCCCCAGGTGTAGCCTGTGCAGGAAAGGGCTGTATAATTCCCTGTCCGGCCAACACAGCGAGAGATAGAAGGAGGGCGCAGATCCAAACCTTGCAGGAAGTACTCATGTCAAATTACCTCCACTCCTGGAGGATCTCGAGTCGCGCACAACCGGCCCGCCGAGGCGTTCCCCTCATCGCCGGCGGCTAAATCGTCGAGTTCCTCTCTTGATTTGTGCAGCTCGCGGCCTGCACGCTTCAGGCCCAAATTCCAACCTGTACCGCAAGTCACTCTTTGCAAGAGCACGTAACGCACCACTTCATCCGGTTCGCGTGGATTTGCCAGAGACCACCAAAAACCGGGGGGGCAACTAACCTGCAGATTCTGCAAGCTGAAGCTGGCTTGAACCGCTTTGGAGGATTCAAAAAACATTGGCGTTTTCGTCACTGCTCCCTTCAGGCGCGCGAAAGTCGCCACTGATTCTGAAGAACTTATATCGCAGACCCCCTCCGGTTTTTGGTGGTCTTCTTCCTGCGGACGCTTACCGGTTGACCGGGCCCGTTCATTGCCACGCTAATCGTGGATTTCGAGCATGCTCACTAGGTTAATGCGCGTGAAATGAGTTGGACCGGTCAACCGGGCGTTCAACCGGCAACCCGTCCGAATTTAAAGCGCTTACGCTGAAAATGTCGGTGCGGAGGATTGGACCGGTTAACGACCGAAAGCTCACATCACTGCCGATGTGGTTTTGGCTACGAACAGGCCTATCCGCACGCCCACCGTCGCCCTTGTGCGACCATATTTGACCATCTGACCAACGACGGTTACCGGTCATGAATTGGGCTGAGCGGAAGAGCCACGGACGCTCCTGGAATCGGTCATCACAGCCTGCTGTTCTAGGTTTCGGTCGCTTGACTTGTTTAGTATCTACTTCCAGGTCTAACCCACCGCCCTTCGGGCGGTCAGCTTCCAGCAGGCATTACCTTTGCTTCCGCGTCGCTGCACCGTACGATCGCGATGAGTCACGCCCCAATGCTTGCGCGATCCTGGCCGGCGGCGGGCTCTAAACGTTCGACCTTAAGGGCAAATGCACGTCGCCCGACACTTCAAGCGACTTTCAGTCGCGAGCCCAACCTACCGGCTTTAACCGGTAGCCGTTTAGCGAGTCCGGCAGCTTCCAGGCAGCGGATGAAGTACCACCCTATATCGGTCTGCCACCAACGTAAACCGAGGCGCGCCGAACCAGCGTTGAAATGATGGTTCCTGTGCCAGTTCTCGCCCCATGCCGCCAGTTGTAACGGTCCCAGCCACTAATAGGTGCTCGATGACGTTGTTCAGTTTGAGGGTGCGGTGGCCGTGTGTAAATCAGAGACAGTTAGCCCTGCGCCACCCAGTAGTGCCAGTCACCGGTGGCCTCGTGGGTTGATTCGTCGGGATCAACCGCTGTCAGTTGAGATAAAGGGACGGCGGTCTTCCGCCCCTGCCATCGGACCTGGACAAGCATGTCGTGCGCGCAGAGGTCGTGGGGTGCCATGCAGACGACCTCAACGGTTTCCCCCTCTCTTGGGCAACGAGACAACCTTCGTAGTTAGACACTTCGCCTGGAATGGGAAAAGAGGTTTTGTTTTCCAGGCAGCAAATAGCCGCACTTTTCCTACGACGACAAGGTGATCTTCTTTCGGTCGGGCCGGAACGGCTCCGGTCGCTTCTGGGCGCAAAAGCTTGGACCAGACATGCGGCGCGTTGACTCATCATTTTTGTTACCCAACGCGGCCCGTTGCCTCATGAAAAATGTTACCGGTCCGAAGGAAAGGGACGGGTGGCAGATTGAGGAGGCAACTGAGCGTGACCACGAGACGGGAACTGATTGAGGCGGTA
>DATKGE010000361.1:0-3964 GCA_035510955.1 Occallatibacter sp.
TCATCGGAGTCATCGGGCTGTTGCTCGATATGGGCATGCGATCGCTCGAGAAGGTGAAGTCGTTCCGCTGGGGATATTCGGAGGATTAGTGTCACTTACCCAACCAGTCTCAGTGCCTGCCGCGGTCACGACCAAGCTTTCGGTCGAGCACGTCAGTATGGTTTTCGAACGTGACGGCAAGAGCACGCACGTTCTCAATGACATTAACCTTGAGGTGGGCGATGGAGAATTCGTATGCCTGCTCGGCCCCTCGGGATGCGGTAAATCGACTCTGCTGAATGCTATGGCTGGGTTCCTGTCACCCACCACCGGCGAAATCAAAGTAAGCGGCGAGGTGGTCCGGAAACCGGACCCGCGCCGGATCTTTGTCTTCCAGGAGCGCGGTGTGTTTCCGTGGCTGACCGTCGAAGGCAATATCGGCTTCGGCTTGTCAAAACTGCCGCGCGCGGAGCGTGAACAGCGCATCGCTCATTACGTAAAAATGGTCGGCCTCGAGGGCTTCGAGAAGACTTATCCGCAGGAATTGTCCGGCGGCATGAAGCAACGCCTTGAAGTGGCGCGCGCTCTAGCAGTCAACCCCGACATGCTCCTTCTCGACGAGCCCTTCGGCGCGCTCGATTCCATTACTCGCCTGATCATGCGCGGCGAGTTATTGCGCATCTGGGAAGCAGAGCGCAAGACCATTGTCTTTGTGACCCACGACATCGATGAAGCTGTGCAGCTGGCCGATCGCGTCGTGGTCATGAGCGCCCGCCCGGCCATCATCCAGCAGATCGTCAACATCGACATCGCGCATCCCCGCGACATCAGCTCGCCACGCTATCTCGAGCTGCGCGACGGCATCTTCCAGCAGATTGGTTTGGCGCATAAGGTATGAACTCATTGAGTGAGCCGCGGAAGTGGGAGCGCTTTTTCTGGCCGATCCTCGCGTCGGCGCTGCTGCTCGCTCTTTGGTATTACTCCGTCCGCTGGACAGGCACGAAAGTCTTTCCTTCCCCGCGGGAAGTGGGAAAGGGAATGGGAGAATTGTTGCGGCACCATGTCCTGTGGCGGGACATCGTGGATTCCCTGCGCCGCGTCGCTGCCGGCTTTGGCGCCGCCGTCGTACTCGGCGTTCCCCTCGGCCTGACCCTGGGCTGGTATCCGGCGGCTAACCAGGTCGTGAATCCGGTCATGCAGATCCTGCGCCCCATCAGCCCTATCGCGTGGATTCCGGTGGCCATCATCTTCTTCGGTGTTGGGGACCGCGCGGCCATGTTCCTCATCTTTCTGGGCGCATTCTTTCCCATTGTGGTGGCCTGCGTCAGCGGAGTATCCAACGTGCCTTCTGTGTTCCGCCGCGCCGGCCGCAATTTCGGACTAACTGCGCCGCAGCTCCTCGCCAAAGTCCTGTTGCCAGCCGCTCTTCCCCAGATTCTGATGGGACTGCGCATCGCACTGGGGATTGCCTGGCTCGTTGTCGTTGCAGCGGAAATGATTGCGGTGGATTCGGGCTTGGGCTATCTTGTCATCGATTCCCGTAACTCCGGGAAACGATATGACCTTGTCGTTGCAGCTATCTTAATGATCGGCGTGATTGGCCTTGTGCTGGACCTTGCCTTTCGCCGCCTGGAAAAACTCCGCTCCGTTCGCTGGGGGTTTCGATTTGAATCCTAAGAAGGTCGTCCTGTTTGCGGTCGCGTGGCTCGTACTCATTACCGGGCTGCATGCCTGGCTCAACGTCGACTGGATTGCGGTCCTGAACGATTTTCGTCCGCCGGCGCAGCGCAGGATCACCGTTGCTTACATTCCTGTAACCTGCCAGCTCACCTGCCCGGTGACCGACTACATCTCGAAATTCTCCGAAAACGGCGAGCTCTTTCTGCCCCGCCTGTTTCAGGGATTCCCGGAGATCAAGGAAGCCTTGATCTCCAACAAGGTACAGGCAGCGTTTATTGTCGCGCCGCTGGCTATTGCTCTGGCATCCCAGGGTGTACCCATCAAGGTCGTCTATCTCGGGCATCGTTACGGCAGCGCCCTGGTGGTGAAGAAGAACGGGCCGGTCCATACCTTTGCCGATTTGCGCGGGCGAACCATTGCAATTCCCAGTCGCTTCTCCGACGAGAGGCTGATTGTTTTTCGAGCGATGAAGGTATGGGGCATGAAGCCGGGAGACATCAGGATGGTGGAAATGGCTCCGCCCGATGTGTCCGGAGCCCTGGCGGCCGGCGCCATCGACGGATTCGTGATGGGTGAGCCGTTTCCCTCCCAGGCGGAGATGGGCGGGTTCGGCCGGATCCTGTTTCAGGCCCGCGATTACTGGCCCGACTACATGTCCTGCATTCTCGTTGTCCGCCAGGATCTAATCGACAAGCGGCCGGAGACGGTCCAGGTTCTGGTCGATGGCATCGCTCGTTCCGGCCTGTGGCTCGACAAAGGAAAACCGTATCGCGAAGACGCGGCCGACTTCGTGGGACGTTACTACTACAACCAGAAACCGGCGCTGCTCCGTTGGGCTCTCACGAAGCCGATGGACCGGGTCGTTTACACACAGCTTGCTCCGCGCAAGGCCGATTTCGATATGGTTCGTGACCTGATGATCGAAACTGGCGTTCTGAACAAGAAGATCGAATTCAGTCAATACACCGACACGCGGTTCTCCGACAAAGCTTTATATCAAACCGCCTGGAAATACGAACCCGGCATTGCTGCAGCAAAATGAGCCGTCAGAATGCGCGACTCTAACCGGCGCAACCTAAGGAGAAAGCAACCATGCAACGCAGACGCTTCGTTCAGATGATGACCCTCGCCAGCGCCGGCACTCTGGCAGCGGTGGAAGTGGCAGCCCACGCCGGCGAGACGGCGACCGTGTCGTACAAGGTGAAGGGATTCACCTGCGTCACCTGTGCCGTCGGACTCGAAACCATGCTTGGCCGGCAAAAGGGAGTGAAGTGGGTGAAGGCCACTTATCCAGATGCATTGGTAATCATCAAATACGATCCCTCGACCGTCACCGAGCCCGCGCTAAGAGGATTCATTTCCGATCTGGGATTTACCGCCGTGCCCGAGCACCGCGGCTGACTCGATCGAACACTGAGCCAAGGACAACGAAAACTTCATAGCCTCCGAGGAACATTATGAACGCTGATTTTGCGGCAATCGCAAATCTCCTGACTACCTCCCTCCATCTGCAACAGCCCCCCATCGCCCTATCCTTCTCGGATTCTCTTCCCACCGGAGTTCCCACGCATAGCGGACGTGCGCCCGCCGGATGCAGGTTCTGGGAGGATGCGGCGGCCGGAGCGTTCGCAACCACCGCTGCCAACCACAGCAGTTGCGCGATCGGCGTCTACACGCACAATCTGCAGCCGTCTCCGGAACAGCAGACCGACCTGATGGACGCGCTCAAGGTGTTCGCCGACCTTGGCTATGTGACCCAGGAGGATCTGCCGCTCATCCCCGTTCTCACGTCCCAGCCAAAGTACGTCGTCTATTCTCCGCTGGCGCGTGCGCCGCTTTCGCCCGATGTTGTCATCCTGTTCGTGCATGCAAATCAGACGCTGATCCTCTCCGAGGCCACCCAGCAGGTAGAAAATCAGGTTCCACCCGCGATGGGCCGCCCTGCGTGCGCGGTGGTGCCCCAGGTGATGAACACCGGTCGCGCGGCCCTGAGCCTCGGATGCTGCGGCGCTCGCGCCTATCTCGACGTGTTTTCCGACGAGGTAGCGGTCTTTGCCATCCCCGGCGCTAAGCTGGCGGAGTATGCCGAGCGCATCGCGGTCCTCGCCAGGGCAAATGCCGTGCTTACACAGTTTCATGGCATTCGGCGGCAACAAATCGAAGCCGGGCAGACCCCAACCGTCAAGGATTCCCTGGCCGCTCTCGGCGCCTGACCGCACACCTTCCACTGCGGCGCGCTTACTCCCGGCGAACAACACCGCCGCCCTGGCGCATTCGCCTGAATTTCGCTCGTTTGAGGGGAAAC
>DATKGE010000362.1:0-8579 GCA_035510955.1 Occallatibacter sp.
ACCTGCGCGGCCATGCTGCACCACGGGCTCACGCTGCCCATCGAAGCCAACCCCGGCATTCACGGCGGATGGATGACGGTGGTCCACCATTATCCCAGCGACATGGCGCAGAACTTCTGGGGCGCGATCTTCGCTTTCGGCGCCAACTTCATTGTGACTGTCGTCGTGAGCCTGGCAACCAAGGCCAGACCGGAGTCGGAGCTGGTGGGGCTGGTGCACTCGCTCACACCCAAGCCGCCGCGCGCGCACGATGTGTGGTGGAAGAGCCCCGAGGCGCTGGCGGTTGCGGTGCTGCTGATGGCGATTGGTTTGAACATTTTCTTTTATTGAGGGTTTTTTGCGGCGCCGGCCGCGCGACGAGGAGAGAAACATGAGTCTCGATTTACGCATCCCGATGGGAATGATGTTCACGCTGGTCGGCATGATCCTCACCGCCTTCGGTCTATCCACCAGGGGCAGCGCCATCTATGCGGCCAGCCTGGGGATCAACGCCAATTTCTGGTGGGGACTGGTGCTGCTGGTGTTTGGGGTGACGATGCTGCTGCTGGGAAGGCGCGGGCAGAAGCGGCTGGCGAGTCTACCGCCGGAGCCCGTGGAAGGGGAAGTGCGAAGGGGGCACTGAGAGGCAGGGATCAAGGAATGGGGAATGGGGGCGCAGTGAGCTTGATGTCTTCCAGGCCTTGGATGCTGCGAATTGGATTCGCTGTGATATTCATTGCCGTGGGGATGCTTTTGTCCTTCGGAGTTTTCGTGACGTGGCTCGGATTGTACCCGGATGACTATGACCCGAAGAACGTCTATTACGTTCTGTGGAAGCATGGATTGAATCAGAACATGAATCTCGACCATGCGGTCGGGGCGATGACCCACGATGTGAGGTCTGAAAGGCTTGTGACGGGCTTGTCGAAGGAGCAACTGACGAGCCGTTTCGGTTATATACGTGCCCTCAAGGAGGCGCGGCCCTATGACCAGCTCTGTTACACGACCGCGGGCACGGTCGGTGAATTAGGAGTCCGCTCGGACGGGAAGGAAGTGGTGTTTTTGCGGGACAGTGACTACATGGTGATCCTGGACAATGGAAAGGCTTTGGACCTGGTTCTGTGCAAAGGGTATTAAGGGCTGAAAGATTCGAGGCGCAGGGCCTCGTTGGTCAGCTTGATGCTACGATGGGTCCATCGTGAAGGCACGCGTTCAAATCGCGCTTGAAACGGAGTTGCAGCGACTGGCCAGCCAGCGCGCCAACCAGATAGGCGTCTCTTTGGCTGAATACATGCGCCGACTGGTGGCCCGCGACCTTGCTTGCCTCGAAACGAGAGCCGATGTAACTTGCATCTTCGATCTCGGATCTTCCGGCAACTCCAACGTCGCCGTGGATAAGGATTCGATGATTGCCGACGCTTTCGGCTCCGCGCGGAGGAAGGCCCAGCGTTAAACATCGCCGGATCTTAACCAATTCAATCTGGGAATCTTATCCCCAATTCACCGCGTCTTGAGACTTTCCTGACGCCTGCGCCGGTAAGCTTGGAGTAGATGAAGCGAAGAACCATCGAACACTACGAGATTCTCCGCAAGCTGGGAGCCGGCGGCAGCGGCGTGGTCTACCTGGCCAACGACGCGCTCTTGCAACGGCCGGTGGTGATGAAGATTCTGCGCACCGGGTTGCTGTCGGCGGAACAGCTACGCACAACAGTCTTGCGCGAGGCGCGGCTGGCTTCGGCCATCGAGCATCCGAACGTCTGCGCCATTTATGAGGTAGGCGAAAGCGGCAACGAAGGCTACATCGTGATGCAGTACGTCCCGGGCCAGTCGCTCGACCTCCTCATCGCGCGTGGTCCGGCCAGCCTGCAACTGGTGCTGTCCGTCGGAATACAAATTGCCGACGGCCTGCAGGCTGCGCACACGCTGGGCATTTTCCATCGCGACCTGAAGCCGCAGAACGTAATGCTCACCGACGGCGGCCTGGTGAAGATTCTGGACTTTGGCATGGCCCGGCGGTTGCCGCCCGAGGACGCCAGCTTCGACCCCTCCAAGCCGGCGCTGGCCAAGGGCGCGTCTGTTGCCGCCACGTACACAGCGCGCGGAGGCACCATCCGCTATATGGCGCCGGAGCAGTTTGTCACCGGCCAGTCGAGCGTGCAGTCGGACGTTTGGGCGCTGGGCGTGATTCTGTATGAGCTGACGAGCGGACGGCATCCCTTTGCGCGGCAGGATGCGGAGGATTTTCAGGCCATCCGCGCCATCCAGTTCTCTGACCCGGAAGACCTGAGCCACATTGTTCCCGGCATTTCGCCGGAGCTGAAGAGCGTGATCTCGAGTTGCCTGGAAAAGAATCCCGGGGCGCGCTATGCCTCGGCCGCCGAGGTGCGCGAGGCGCTGAAGACGATCATGAAGGCGCTGCAGATTGAGACCGGCATTATCCCCGGCGACGCGGCTGCCAAGCTGCCCACTACGGGGCCAGAAGCGGAGAAGCGCAACACCGGTTTTCTCTCCATGCTGGCGGAACGGTTCCGGGAGTCGGCCGTGGATCGCGCGCAGCAGAATTCTCTCGTGGTGCTGCCCTTTACCAACCTGGGCGCAACCGAGGTGGCTCCGCTCTACGGCTTTGCCCTGGCGGACGCCATCGCCGCGCGGCTGGCGCGCATTCCGGCGCTGGTGGTTCGTCCGTCAAGCACGCTGATGCCGCTCAAGATGGCGCAGATGGACCCACTCTCCGTGGGCCAGAAACTGCTCGTCTCGTTCGTGCTGGCCGGGAATTTTCTTCGCTCGGAGGAGGGGTTCGACCTCAACTGGCAACTGCTCGATGTAGTCTCGCAAAGCGTGCGCTCGGGCGGGGCCATCCGCGTGGCTTCGCTGGATCTGATTGCCGTGCAGACGGAGATTTCGAACGAAGTGTTTGCAGCGCTGCATGGGCTTTCTGCCGCGGACCGGATGGACGCGGCGCAAACGGATGCGCCGCGCAATGGACATCGAGTCGCGGCGAGCGGATCTCTTCCGGGGCCGGTGAGCGAGAAGTATCTGCAGGGGCGCGCTCTGCTCAGTTTGTTTATGGTTCGTACCGGCTCACGCGCCGACCTGGATCGCGCCCACGCGCTGTTTTTGAGCGTCACGGCCACCGACCCCGAGTTCGCCGCGGGCTGGTGCGGGCTGGGTATTGCGGAGCTCCAATATGTGCGCCACGGGTTTGGCGGGCAGATTCATGTGATGCACGCCCGCCGCGCCTTCGACGAAGCGCTCAAGCTCGACCCGGCTTCGACCGAGGCCAATCTTTACCGCATTTATATGCTGCTGTCGCGCGGCGAAAAGGAGTCGGCGCGGCACGGCATTGCCAACCTGCTCTCCGGCGCGGCAAACGACTGGAATGTACACATGGTGGCCGGCCTGGCGCTGCGCGGCGACGGCATGTACGACGACGCGCTGCACCAGTTCAGCCGCGCGCTGAAGCTCAACCCGGCCAGCGCGCCGATCCTCTATAACCATCGGGCGCGCGTTTATCACTATCAGAATCAGATTGAGCTGGCCGGCGATGAACTTGAAAAGGGGCTGGCCCTGGAGCCCCGCCACCCGCTGCTGCGCACCTCGGCCGGCTACCAGCAGATGCGCCTGGGCAACCTGGCCGCGGCTATTGAGATTCTGGAAGGCGTGATTCGCGACGACGACTCGCTGCGCATTGCGGTGCCGACGCTGGCTCTGTGTTACGTCCAGGCCGGCGAGCGGGAGCGCGCGGCGGCGCTGCTCAAGGACGATACCCTGGCCGCAGCCGAGGCCGACAGCGAGATGGCCTATCGGCTGGCTTCGTACTTCGCGGTTGAAGGCGATTCGACCGAAGCGCTGCACTGGCTGCGGCGCGCCATCTATCTTGGCAATGAAAATTATCCGTGGTTCCAGAAGAATCCGGCGTGGAACAACCTGCGCACCAATGCCGACTTCGAGCGCCTGCTCGAAGACCTCAAGCGCGGCTTCCGCAAGAACCAGAAGACCTGGAAGCGGCTGCTGGAACAGGTGCCGCCGGATGGGGAATAGCGGAGCTGGGGGTTCGAGGTTTCCCACCCTTCCGCGTTAAAACCGCGGAAGGATGGGGCACCCAAGTTTCAGTTGCTCCAGAGAGAGCCGTGCAGCGAGCGGTTATTTCTTTTTCTTTTTTCCTGAAGACTTCTTTGCCGCTTTCTTCTTGGAGGTCTTTTTCGCAGCCTTTTTCCCGGAGACTTTCTTCGCGGCTCTCTTCGCGACGGGCTTGGTCGCGGTGGATTTCTTCTTTTTCTTCTTGGTTGGAGCTGGCGTTGGCGTTGGCGGCGGCGTTCCCGTGGGCGCCAGCAGCGGAATTAGGGCGCTGGCCTTGGGCGAACCGAGGCCGGTGCAGGCGTCCCAACCGGGGCCGGCGGAGAACGCGCCGTTATTTCCCTCAGTAATGTCGTTGAAGGCCGCGGCATTTTTGGCTGCATAGATGGCCGGCTGAATAAAGCCGACCTTTGTGCCCAGTTGCTGGTTCGCCACGGCGATCAGGCCGGCCCACAAGGGAGCCACAGCGCTGGTTCCGCCGATGACCGTGGTCTGGCCGTCGACGCGAATTGTGTAGCCGGTGTTGGGGTCGGCGTCTCCGGAGACATCCGGCACGCCGCGGCCGCCGCTGCTGGCCGCAGACCCGGGTACATTCGCATTCGCCTGCCAAGTGGGAAGCGGAAACTG
The DNA here is from genome assembly GCA_035510955.1 of Occallatibacter sp. Lineage (GTDB taxonomy): Bacteria > Acidobacteriota > Terriglobia > Terriglobales > Acidobacteriaceae > Telmatobacter. Next base: position 4,684 of record DATKGE010000362.1, read on the forward strand.
GTTGCTGACCCCGCCGCCGGTGGCGCCCTCATTGCTGGCCAGCTCATTCCATACCACCTCGGAGACGAGCGTGGAACCATTCGCATCCAGCTTGGTTCCACCGCAAGCCAGCACGTGCGGGCTCGACGCGGGAAAGTCCACGTTGTTCCCTGTCGCACCGTCGGTAGAGCCGTTGTCGCCGGCGGCCACCGTGATGGTTACGCCCAGCGCCGCGGCCGACTGGCAGGCCGCGTCGAGCGCTGTCATGGCCTGCGACGTCCAGCTTGACTCCGGACCGCCCCAACTTATCGAAATCACGCTGGGGTTATTGGTGGTGTCGTGGACTGCGGTGGTGATGGCGTCGGTGAATCCCTGGTCGGTGTTGGGCGTGAAGTAGACCACGATCTTCGCGCCGGACGCCACGCTCGCGGCCACTTCAATGTCCAGCATCACTTCGCCGTCCGCGCTTGACGCCGTTGATGGCGCGTTCTTGCCCTTGTCCACGCTGACTGCCGTAATCGCCGGCGCCGCCAGGCCCAGGGTCTTGAAGTAGGCTGTCAGGTCGGTCTGGCGATAGCCGCCGCCGAGCTCGATGATGCCGATGGTCTGTCCAGCTCCGCTGGCTGTGGCCGGCCACTGGTACGCCTGGGCCACTTGTGGAGGCGTGTAGCTGGACGGAGCAGCGGCCGCTGCCGGCTCCAGGCCCGCTGCAGGCTGCACGCGCCTTAGGCGAAAGTGCGGCTTGGCCTGGGGCCGGTTGTCCAGTCCCAGCACCGCCAACACCGAACCGCCGAGCGACTCCGGCAGATGGATGCCGCCCTCACGGACGCGAAACTCCACGCCCTCGATGGTCTTCTGGTTCAACTCCACGCCGAACGCCTTCTGAATGTCGGATGCCGCGCCGGTCAGTTGCACGGTGCGCCGGATCGCCGCGGTCGGATCGGCTTCCACCTTCAGGTTGAACTCACGGCCAAACGCCTTCACCAGTGTCAGCGCATCGGGGTCGGCGGTATGGTGCTTCTTGTATTCCGCGCGGCTCGTGCGCACCGGACCATTGGCCCGTCCGCCGCGGTTGTTGATCTTCAGCGGTTCCTTGCGTTTCACAATCACGGAAACGGTAACTTGCGCCTTGGCCGGCGTAGCTTTCACGTGGACCGCATTCGCCGCGGCCGGTTTTTCACTGCCAGGGAGCACAACGCGGGCCTGCTCCGCAAAGCGCGGAGCGACCACCTTGGGGGACTTCGCCATAACTAGCCTCTTTCTCGCCCCGGCCACTTAGATTAGTTTTTTGAGAGCCGGGGACCCGGTGAATCGGAATCATAATCCAATTTGCCCGAATCGTATGCAGGAATTCCATGGATAGGATTTCAAGGGCCGGACGAACCTTGCAGGACGCCGGATTCAAGGTCGGCTTCACGAAAAATCGCCGGCCGTTCCAGGCGCCGTCATGGCAGCTTGCTCAGACGAATCAATCGAACCTTAACAATCTCTGGCCCATCGGTCCTCTACCATAAGCGGGAATTGTCCTGCTCGCCGGTGTGGTCACGGAAACCGATCGTAGCGCGGCCTCGATCTCCACGCTACTTCAGATAGGCGCGCACCAGATCGATGAGATCCTCGGCCAATTCGGGGGCTATCTGTTCCTTGGCTCCGTCCACCAGGTGAAAGCGGATATGCGTTTCGAGCACCTCACCCATCAGGCCGTTGACGCCGCCGCGAACGGCGGCCAGCAGCATCAGTTGGCCGCCGCAATCCTCATCGGCCGCCAGGGACCGCTCCACCGCGTCCAGTTGCCCGCGCAGCTTGCGCACACGTTGCAGCAACTTCAGCTTTTCGCGCTCCTGGTGAGACATGGCACGCCTCCTGTTAAATGATTTGACAATACCTACCCCCGGTATGGTATCAGGGGAGTGGGGGTATAGTTTCGACTCCATTCTATTCCCGGCAGCCCAGGCCTCGCATCTCAATACCAAGGCTCTCTCATGAACCGCGCTTCCGGCTGCAGTACGAATCCGCTTCGCTCTGCTGGCGCACTGGATGCGTGGGCCGAGCGCAGCTGGATCAATCTCATCGGCCGGCTCGGTTTTGCGTTGGCTGTCCTCGTCGCGGGCGTTTCGTCCTACGCGCAGACGCCGGATTCCTTGCCTTCCGCGCCCCAGCCGCGAGGGATGCCGGTGCTGCTGTTCGCCAAGGCTGCCCCTTATCAACTGACTCTGACGCCTGCGCAGGACGGCATCGGGAAAAAAGCCACCGACATGAGCCCGGTAGGCCGCGAGCCGCAGGACCCGCCTATCACTGCGATGTTTTCCCGCGAAGACAGCAACACCTGGTGGCTCTCCGGGCAGGCCAACATCATCTTTCAGGGACGCTTGCCGTTTCACTCCCACTACCAGGGCAAGAACAGCTTCCGCAATTCGGCCGAATACAAGACCTCCATCGTGGGCACGGTTTACACCGCCTGGCGGCCCACGCACTCCATCCGCTACAACAACGACCTGATCTTCGACCTGGAGGCCGCGGAAGGCCGGGGACTCAGCGAAGCTTTCGGCCTGGCCGGCTTCACGAATCTGGATGTGGTCCGCAACCCCAACCTGGGCAGGATCCCCTACATTGCCCGCTACCAGATCCACCAGGTTTTCGGTTTCACCAACAAGACCACCAGCCAGGAGCCGGGATTTTTTGCTCTCGCGCCGAGCGTGCCCATGCGCCGCGTCGAGTTCCGCGTCGGCAAACTCACGCTGCCCGACTTCTTTGATGTCAACGGCCCCGGCGGCGACAGCCATCTGCAGTTTATGAACTGGACGGTAGACAACAACGGCGCATGGGACTATGCGGCGGACACGCGCGGCTACACGGTGGGCGGCATGGTGGAATACGACGACCGCGTGTGGTCGATTCGCTACGGGTTGTTCGCCATGCCCACGGTGGCCAACGGCATCGATATGGACTGGGCCCTCAGCCGAGCGCACGGACAGAACGGCGAGTTTGAGCTGCGGCATAGTTTCGTGAAAGAGCGCAAGGGAGTGACGCGCCTGCTGTTCTATGCCAACCGGGCGCACATGGGCACATATCGCGAGGCTATCGACGGCTTTCTCAACGGGACCGACACGGCCGTCTATGGGGTGACGGTGCCCACCATCACGCTGCACGAGCACTTCGGCGCGCTCAAATACGGTTTCGGTTACAACACGGAGCAGGAAGTTACGGAGAACCTGCGCGTGTTTGGGCGCTTCGGATGGAACGAGGGGCAGCACGAGTCCTTCGCCTACACCGAGGTCGACCAGACGGTGGAACTCGGCGCGGATTACACGGGAACCCGCTGGCATCGGCCCGTGGACAAGGTAGCCATTGCCGTGGTCTCGAATGCCATCAAGGCCGACCACCAGGAGTATCTGAAGCTGGGCGGTCTGGGCTTCCTGCTCGGCGATGGCAGCCTGAACTACGGGCGCGAAAATATTGTGGAGAGCTATTACACGTGGCATTTCTGGCGCGGGCTGAGTTATTCGCTCGATGTGCAACACATCGACCATCCCGGCTATAACAGCGACCGCGGGCCTGCCTGGGTGGGTTCGGTGCGCGCACATGTGGATTTTTGAGGGATTAATTCCTTGCGCTCGGCTGCTTTCCGCTACTTGCCGGATGCAGCGGGCTGGGACTGGTCCTTGGGCTGCGGCGGCAGGGTGACGATCACTTCATTGGGCTTGGCGTAGTGCAGCTTTTCCCGCGCTTCGTGCTCGATGGCGTCGGGGTCGGACTTGAGCTGCTCCACGTGCTGACGCAGCTGCGCATTTTCCTGCTGAAGCTGGTTGATCTCTTTCTGCAATTGCCGGTCATCAATGCGCTTCTGGCGCCACACCGTCAGCCCGTTCTTGCCGTTGACTACGTGACCCATGAGCAGCATTGCCAGGCAGACGATC
>DATKGE010000363.1:0-6326 GCA_035510955.1 Occallatibacter sp.
CTCCTGCATTGCCCGCCTCCGCTTCACCGGCTGTCATCAAGAATGCTATACAGCAGTCACTCCGGTCGAGAGTTTTGCTAGGACTAGGACGGCCGCCACGTCGGCCTTGACATTTATGACCTTCTCATAGAAGCCGGTTACTCGCCCCCAATAAAATTCAACGGTCCAATACAACTGGTCAGCCACATTGCAAGATGGCCCTGCTATTCGTAAAATCTGCGACCGCTATGTCCTGCCGACACGCCCCGAAGTACACTCATCCCATATCGGCCCCCATCCATCCGAGACGCGCTTCGGACGAGTCGAACTGAGCCAGAAGTTGCCAATCTGGCACGCCTTTCTCTAGTTCTGCGCGTCGAGGGTCTTTGTATCCGCTCGGCCAACCGCAATAAATGCCGTTGGTCACCAGCTGACATTCGAGGCGCATGTTGGACTGTATTTCCTGCGGGTATCCGCCGCACCGGTGTACTAATTCTGAATTGACGGATGGCCGGCGACTCGACGAGAATTCGGGAATTTCCTCCCAAACGCTCGGTTTGCGCTTCGGCATTTACCGCCAAGTGAGCCATTCAGGCTCCTGAGCGGTTTTGGCATACCAGACACACGTATAGAGAACTCCAGCATTGGATGGCTTGTATACTTCACTTCAAAAAGGAATCAAAGGCGGTTTAGAGGATGTCAGAAAGAAAGCTCCCTAACTTGGTGATACGGACCGCAAAGCCGGAAGACAGCCCCGTCTGCGGGCAGATTTGCTACGACGCGTTTTCCACCATCAACGCGGCGCATGGTTTTCCTTGCGACTTTCCCTCGCCCGAGGTTGCTGTCGGCTTGATTTCGATGCTGTTTTCGAACCCGGGCTTCCATTGCGTTGTGGCGGAAGTAGACGGCCGCATCATGGGTAGCAACGCCCTGGACGAGCGTTCCGTAATTCGAGGAGTCGGCCCTATCACCATCGAGCCCACCGCACAGAACCTCGGACTTGGCCGTAAACTCATGCAAGCCGTTATCGATCGGGCGAACGAGCGTGGCGCCGCTGGAATCCGGCTGGCGCAGGCGGCTTTTCACAATCGCTCGCTCTCCCTCTACGCGGCGCTTGGCTTTGAAATTCGCGAGCCTCTGAGTTGCCTGCAGGGAAGGACCCTGGAACGGAGTGTTCCGGGATGCGAGGTGCGGCCGGCCAAACCTGTCGACGTCGATGCCTGCAATGCTCTTTCGAAGCGGGTTCATGGATTCGAACGCGGTGTTGAGTTGGCGCAGGCCATCGAGCAGCGGACTGCGAGCGTAGTTGAGCGCGGAGGCCGCATTACGGGGTACACAACGCACCTCGCGTATTTCGGCCATTCCACCGCGGAGACCAATGTCGACTTGCAATCGCTGATTGCATCTGCGGAGTCCTTTGCAGGGCCGGGAATTCTCTTGCCCTCACGCAACTCCTCGCTGCTGGGCTGGTCCCTGGCCAACGGCCTGCGCGTTGTGCAGCCAATGACGCTGATGAGTATCGGACTCTATAACGACCCGGCGGGGGCTTGGCTGCCGTCCGTATTGTTTTGAGGCAGTGGGGGGACGCCCAACTGTCTCTGACCCCGGTTCTTGCACCGCTTGCGGCTTCCTGTAACCCGAAAACCTGGTAATGTACGGTTGGCAAGCGGTAATACGACGCGCGTCGGGATAAACGGCATGTTGTAGGGGATCGAAGTGCATCTATGCGCCTCTTTGCGTCAATCATCCGCAAGCAGTTGGCTGAGCTGGAAGGAGTCTCTCCTCCTTCCAGCGGCTAGTGGAGCTTCGCGTACTCCGCTTTAGCTTCTTTCAAAATGGGAATGTCGGTGTCCGCGTCTTTCCAGCGGTTGAAGAAATCCTGATAGGCTTTTTCGGCTTTCGATGGGTCGCCAGCGAGCGCGGAGCCGCGCGCCACCCCCAGATAAGAAAGCGAGTAGAACTGAGCCCAATTGGGGTGTTGCCAATCACTTCCCCAATTGGCGCCCTTGTGATCGAGAATCTTTTCGAACTCAGCCGCTGCCTTGGCGCCTTCCCGCAGCCCCAGGTAAGCCAAGCCCCGCAGGTACACCACCTCGGGGTAAGCACGCTCGTAAGGCGAGGCGGGCGCCAGCAGTTCCACGGCTCTTTCGGGCTGATCGTGCTTGAGAGCGATCGCAGCGCGAACCGCAGGAAGCTGCACCGCATTCCAGAGGGTTCCGTTTGGAAACAGCTTCGAAGTCTCCCCGGCGAGCTTCTCCGCCTGGGCTGCATCGCCGCACAAGGCCAGTGCCAGCGCAGGACGCCTCAGGCGCCGAACGGTCTGGCAATTGCCCGACAGCGCGTCGGCCCGCGCATCCGCCTCTTCCAATTCGGCGGCGGCGTTCCGGAGCCCTTGGCGGAGCGCTGTTTCTGCGGCTTGCTGGTACAGTTTGCTCGACTCGCGACGCTGGCCATGAGCATTGTGATTGGCCGCCTGCAAGCCAAAGCTGAGATACTCAGCCGGTTTGCCTGCGAACCATTGAATCTCCTGCGCAGCGGCCGCATCATTGCCCTCGATGTAAGCGATTTCGAGGAAGCGCTGGTGAATTCTCGCTCCGCCGAGTCCCCGCGCCCGTAGAGTCTCCGCCAAATGCTTCGCCTCGGCCAGCCGATCCAGGCACATATAGGCGTCCAATTGACGTCGGTACGGAGGTTCAGCATTCGCCTCGAGGATGCCCGCTTCCCGGCCCTCCTTGAGCCCCTCTTCGAATTGCCCCCGGTCTATGTATTCGGTACTCAAGTTGTTGTGGAATCCCCAATAGCGGGGATAGCTCTGGATACCAACGCGATATGCGTCAATCGATTTGTCAGACTGGCCATCATACGCATAGTAATCAGCCGCAATGAGGTCCCGCTCAAACTCGGAAACCCGGTCGATTAAACCGAAAGCTTTGTGTATGTATTCCCGGCTGCGCTCTGTGTCTCCGGCGTTGTAGAACGCGGCACCAAGGAGGCGGTAGGCCATGGCAAAATTTGGATCGAGCGCAACGGCGCGCTCAAGCAAGGGAACAGCGGCCAGAAATCGGCCCTGGACCATCTCGGAAGATCCCATGGTGTAGTTCTGCAGAGCTTCCAGCGATGGAGTAGTAGCTTGTTCGAGCGGACGATTCAGCTTCTGGATCGAGTTGAGCGACTCTCCCAGCTTGGCCCGCATGGACGTGGCTGCGGCTCCCAACGCGCTCAACACGTGCTCTTTGTCGCCCGCTTGAATCTGTTCTCGAGCCAGCGTCGCGCCGCCCCGGCAAGTCGTTGCCTGTAGCGTGATGACATAACTCTTACCCAGGCTCTCGATGGAGCCATCGATCTTAGCCGCCCCTCCCTCCCGCACACAGATGTCGTGTGCAATCTGGTTTGTGATGCGGCTCGCAGGAGCGATGCTCATCAACCGCAGGTCTTGTTGTACTTGCTCGTCGTCCATGATTCTCAGAAAGGGCGATTGCTCGAGTTGGATGGCGAGCCCCTGGCGCAGGGTGCCGCTAAACACGGCGTCGCCAGTAGTATTGATGAAGTCGGCCAGGACCACGGTGTCCTGATCCGTTAGCCGTTGAATGCGATGAAAATAGAGGTAGCTGGCGACGATCAAAGCCAGCCCTGCGGTTGCGACGACAGGAACAAGAATCTTCCATTGTCTGCCGCTACCCACTGATTCTTCCGTCTTTGCATTCGTTCCAACAGCCGGGGTCTCTTCTAACGACTCCAGCTGCTGCTGGGCAACGGGAGTTTCAGCGACGATGGGCGCAGCAGCGGACGCATGCCGGCCGGACGTCTCCAAAGCCCCCTTAATCTGGGCCGCCGCCTGGACCGCAGGCGCCTCTTCAATCTCCGTGACCTTGGCGATGAACCGGTATCCTTTGCCCGTAACGGTTTGCACGAACCGCGGCTTTTCCGGGTCGTCCCGCAAAACTATCCTGATCTTGCGAATCGCCGTGTTTACGGCATTGTCCGTGTCGAGGAAGACGTCGTTGCCCCAGAGCTTGGCGACGATTTCTTCGCGCGCGACCAGGTCCCCGCGGCGCTCCACGAGCAGAAAGAGCACCTCCATGGGGATTCGTTCCAGCTTCAGGGTGCGACCCGCGCGCCGCAAACGGTAGGCGTACTGATCCAGTTCATACCCTTCGAATTCCACGAGATCTGCGGCCATCCGGAAACGCTCCGCCTATGCAGGGGAATTCTACAGGGAATTCGAGAGGGGTTCACTAAATAACAAGAAACGAAGTAGTTATTGGAACAGGTGGCTACAGACAAAGACAGGAGTCTCAAGGGTTTCTCCATTGTGGTTTGACTCTGGTTTCGCGCACACTCCGGAACATGCAGAGATCGAGGGGCGACGAAGGGCTCAGATTTCCAGGTCGCGCCGAGCACCAAAACCAACAACCCACCCAAGGAGATAGATCATGAACTTGTCACGGAAAAGTTTCATCGCATTCGGGGGAACGGCCGCCGCCGCTCTCTTGCTTTCACTGAGTTCACCTCGGACTGTGCACGCCTTAGGTGGCATTGGCGACACGCTCGTCCGCATCACCAACACCGCCGCGGCGCCAGCGATTGTCGAAGACGTTCCCCACTTCGCTTCACACACTGTAACGCTCATCGGGTATGTCGTAAGCACCTCCTACGGTGAACCCTTTACGCAGCTGACTCCGAGTGGAACCGTGTCAGAGGCGGCCTATGTGGTGCCCGCCGGCCAGAGCTTGATCATCACGGGCGTCGATATCACTCCAGCGGGCAACACATCTACCTGGATCAATATTGGAAATTACAACGGAGGCTGGTATGGAGGCTGGACGGCGCCGGGCAACGGGACAACCGAGTATCAGTATCCTTCCGGAGTCGTCGTGGGGAGCGGGGAAACCTTAGACGTGTCTTCGGGCCAGCCGGGTACGAGCGTAATCGTTCACGGCTACCTGACCACGATGTAGGCGGAAAAAGCTTCCCCGAATGTCCGCGGCGGGAAGTGGCCGCCGCGGGACAAAGGGATTGTGCTTCTCAAGATGCCATCGCACATCGCATCCGGACCGGGAACAGGAGCTACTCATGGCGAATCAAGGCCCGGAATTGGCTTCGACGGAACTCGCTCTTCGTTCTTCATCGTTCGGTTCGACCGTCGTCAAGGGAGTGCTGACGGTGCCCTGTCCATCGCTGTGATAGCACCCTCACCCAGGAGGAAACCTCATGGCACCCATCTTCTCCAGCACACTTAAAACTTCAATGGCGTGCAAATCGTCAGTGTCAACTTGCCGGCGTCGTTCGGCTTCACACCGTTGAGTTCAAACATCCTCGCCGCGGCGACACAACGCGATGGAACAGGATCACCCTTCATTGGCGATGCTTCGATCGAAATTTTGAACATTGCTCCCTTCGAAAACGGTGTGAAGGTTCGCGTCAACGTGTTGTGGAACAGCCCCATAGAATTTCGTCTCGCGTTCGTCATCTGGCCATATCCCCTTCGAACGACTTCTTGGCAAGGACCTGGATTTGCGGCTCGGATCGTTGCAGCGACGGTCCGTCCGCCCCATCACGGCTTAGGGATGGCGACCCTTGTTGAGCTTTGAACGCGGCGTCAGCCCCATACGCCGCACTAGATTTTCGAATCGATGGTCGGAGCGAAGTGAGTCAAAGGCAGGATCAACATTGACGAGGGTGATCAAATCCGATCTTTCATCGAAGTTGCGACCTAGCTACTCCAATGCCTTTTCCTTGTCTCCCAGGCGGGCGAACAGTTGTGAATCATCCAATTCGCAATTTCAGGGTCGTCCTTCGTACCCTGGCGTTGCATTTCCTGCCAGAATCCTTGCGCGCCTCCTTCTGTAAACGCCTTACGGAGAAAGACTTCATCCGATGCTGCACTCTTGACGCGATGTTCGCCCGCAAGAAAACGATCCTCGGCGAGTTTGGTGATGGCATCCGGATATTGTCCCACCTGAGCATACAGCCAGGAGAGGTCGTAGTAAGTGACAAAGAAATCCCGGTTCAATGCGACAGCCGTTTGGAACTGCTGAAGAGCCTCGTCATTGCGGCGCGCGTAAAAATAGGTCATACCCAGAACCGTATTGTCGATCCGAGAGAATGGATCGAGTTCCAGAGCCTTCTTCGTTTCGGCAACGGCTTGATCGAACTTGCCTAGCGGCGCGAGGTAACTCCACGCATAGGGTCTGACCTGACCCCCTAAATCCGTCCATTTTGGAATACGATTTGGACGAATGAAAGGGGAAGGACGATGAGCAAGAGCCGGCATACGGAGGCGCAGATTATCACTGCGCTGAAGCAGGTTGAGGCTGGGCGCACGGCCGAGGATGTTGCGCGTGTAC
>DATKGE010000364.1:0-9297 GCA_035510955.1 Occallatibacter sp.
AGCCCCTCCGGCCGTCCCCGATAGTGCGCAAACCGTCCCTCCCGCCGCTCCCGCACCAGCCCGCACCGCTTCAGAACCGCCAAATGCTGCGACACCGCCGGCTGCGACACATCGAAATGCGCCGTCAGCTCCCCCACCGTAGACTCCCGCCCGCAAACCCGCTCAAAAATCTTGAGCCGCGTCCCATCCCCCAGCGCCCTCATCAGCTCCACCCGCATGAGCCAACCCACAAGCAATCACTTATCCGTTGTCAACGAGAATCTGGGTTTCATACGAAAGCAGTGTTTTCCGGTTTGACCGCCATGCCAGGGTCCCAGAAGTCGACCTGGGTGATTATGGAGATTTAACCGAGGCCGCTTTCCACTCCCGCTCGCATAAGGGCATTGACCCGCTCAAAGAATCGAGGCCACTCCTTGAAGCCCTCAATCCCTTCAAATTCTCTTAGCCGCCGTATCGAGTCCTCAACGTAACCAGATTGCGCGACGATCTCCTCGAACACTAAGTGGAAGGCCGCACGCGCCGCGTTCTGCTTCGAGCCCGAGTTCTTCGCTCCCTCGATGGCCTCAAGATAGAGCCGACGCCCTTCCACATGGTCCCCTTTTCTGAACGCAAGCATGCCAAATGTGGCCTTATATGTTGAGTCGATCTTCGCCCCGCGACCTTCAGCCTTAACCCGAGAAAGGGCTGCCTCGGCTTCTGTCAACTCGTCGAGCTCCATGAGGCAGACAGCTAAGTTATTGAGCAGCGTAAGGTCGTCTGGATTCGATCTCAACCCGGCCTGCGCGAGCTCTTTCGCGCCTTTATAGTCCCAAAAAATATCCGCAAGAATATAGGACCCTAACGCGGCAGGGGCGCTTGCGAATGGTTGATCTCTGAACCAGCAAAGCGACTCCTGTCGAGCCGCCTCAAACTCCCCTTTATAGAAGCTATTCCACGCATTCGCCTCGTGAAGGAGGGGAGGATTCGCTTTTGACGCATCGACCCACTCCCCCAAGCGTGACCGGTTCAGCCAACCGATTTGAGCAATCGAGTTCTCATTTGCTCCGACGAGCGCCTGCCTAAGAAACCGTCTTGCGTTGCGGTGGTTGCCGCTTTCCGCCTCCAAGGACCCTAAGGCAGAGGCGAGTTCGGTCAACTCGGAAGGAGCAATGTCCATCCCGACTTTCTCTCGCGCGAGCCGCGAATGCCTTGAGGCCTTGCCCAACGAATCAGCAATTGCAATTTCGGAGGCCAAGATCCATGGGTCGTGCTTGATGGTCGGCGCCTTGCCCAAAAGCGCAAGGGCCCTCTCCTTCTCCCCGCAATGCAGGAAAAACCTCGCTGCGCTGCGCAACACGAACCGGTTGCTCGGCGATAGATGCAAGGCGGCCGCGATGGCTTTCGAAGCTTTATCATTTAGTCCTGCGATCGTGTAGGCACGCGCCAATTCTGTCCACTCGATTGCGTCTCTCGGCGCGGACGCAAGGCGCACGCGGCTCGCCCTAATTTCCTGCCGTGCACCCACGTTCGAGATGCCATCGCAGTCCGAAAGCGGCGCCTTATCAAGCTCTGCCGCCAGAGTTCTCCCGAGAACATTCCGCGCGAAAATCGGGGCAAGCGGGTTATCCCTTATCTCCGCGACCAGCGCAGCGAAGTCCTGCAACCTCCCAGCGACGACCGCCGTCCCGAGTAGGTCAAGGCCGCGCCACAGGGAGGGGTCACCTTTCCATCCGGCGACTCCCTTTGCAAGTGATACGTCAAGTTCCGAGGTATCGACCTCGAGTTCAACGGCAGGAAGGGCGAGCTCGCCTAAACGCGAGGTCGCCTTGAATGAACGCCACCTAGGGAAGACGTGCCGGTCCTTCTCTTGGACGCTGGCGCTCATGGGTGACGAATCCTCCCCAGCATAGCCGCCATCCTAAGCCGATCAAATCGCGATATAAACCGTTCAAGGCTGAAACGAGAGCCGAATTTTGCAGTATGCGACCTGTCGCCGCGGGTTGAGAGGTTTGGATCACACATCTGGCTGACCACGTCCACTACCTCTTTGCCGAGCCCGGCATCGGGAAACCAGCCCCCGATTTCCTCCAAGTTAACGCAAAAAGCGTGGTGGAGATATGGCAAAACCTCTTCGTAGGTCCCACGGTAAGCCGAGGGTTGGTGCTCAGGGCTCAGCGCAAGAATAAGCATTTCGGAGGCCCGCAGCCCGGAGAAAAGAAAAAGCACCATGCTCCCGACAAGATAAAAATCAGCCCCGAATCTACGATCCGACTCATCTGGAGAGGCATAACGATAAAGCAGCTCCGGAGGAGCATATCCCCAATCGCCAGCGAACAGGAGAGCATCGTGAGGCGAGAATCTAGACTTATGCCACGCCCTCCCTAAATCCGCCAGCTTCTGCCCTTCCCCAGGGAAATGCAAGACGTTCGACGGCTTGAGGTCCTGGTGAGCAATGCTTGCGCCATTCAATTGCCTGACTCCGACGCAGATGTTATGGAGGCAGGTCAGCGTCCAAACAAGGTCGAACTGCGGAGCGCAATCCAGGTACTTGCGTATGTCTCCCCCCTTCGCCTCCTCAAAAATTAGATATTCGACGGTCGACCCACCCGCCGAAGCCCTCCCGCCATCAATTGCCCTAACGATTCGAGACATCCTCCTGTCTGCGCATTCTTCCAGGACTTCGCGCTCAAACAGGAACGCGCTCGTCAACTCGTTTAGCGCAGTCGCCGGATCAGGCGCACTCAACGCGGCGGTGTAATCCATCGCTTTCAGAAAGGCACACGTGCCATCCACGTTGGTCACGCCATATGAGCAAGAGAAATGGCCGCCCGTCTGGGCCCCGGTCCTCGGAATCGGGCCCCCGACGACCCAGCCGTTTTCCAGCCTCAGCCCCTGCAATTGCTCGGCTGGCGTGCTCATGTTCCTCCCCCTCTTTCCCAGCGGCGCGCTACCCCAACGACTGCAAGCGCCAAGCCGCCACCGAGCTAGGCGGTTTATATCGGAATCTTACTCCTATGCTCAGCTGCCGGAGAACCGCCGGGACAAAGACCCCAACGGGGGCCGTGCGGGCCTTCGAGGGGGACCCCAACCTCGATCCTGAGAGCAGGGAAAGCTAGCAGCCGGAATCCTTCGCTTGCACAAAATAGCGCTCAATCGGCGCACAATAGTCCATAGAACAACCAATCGGAGAGGGCCAAAACGCCGCACCCCCACCCCTCCCCCCTTTTCCGCGCACCGTATTGAAAGCAGAAGACTTAACCGGAAAAAACCGCAAAAAAACAGCCCGTTTTTCACTCCAAAACAGGCCGGAATCGACTGGTTTTGACTCCAAATCACATCGCCTTTATCGTTTTTTACTCCAAATCACCCCGAAATCGTCCCGATTGACCCCCAACCCGATTTCCCGTAGACTAAGAAATTGCGTGGGATGCGGATCGAGTTGCATTCTGACCCCGCATCATCTCCCCTGACCTGGGCTTTGGAAATAAGCCATTCGCGGCCAGGGCTCAAAAGATTAAGGAAGAACAATGGCCAACCATGTATCGTCGCTCAAGCGCGCCCGCCAGACCGTAACCCGCACTGAAGTCAACCGCGCCAACCGCAGCCGCGTCCGTTCCAGCCTGCGCTCCCTGCGCGAGGCCCTCGTCAAGGGCGACGTCAAGGCCGCCCAGACCCAGTACCGCGTCACCGTCTCCGTCCTCGACAAGAGCGTGCAGAAGGGCGTCCTCCACGCCAACACCGTCTCCCGCTACAAGAGCCGCCTCAACGCCCGCCTGAAGACCCTGGCCACCGCCAAGGCCTAGCGTCAGGTTTGAGGGGACAGGGCTTCGATGAAGGGTACGGGCTTCAGCCCGTACAAATGCCTCGAACCGGGCAGGGCTTTAGCCCCCGAGGGAATGGGAAGCCTAACCCAACCGCTCAAAAATCCCCGCCGCCCCCATCCCGCCGCCCACGCACATCGTCACCATGCCGTAGCGCGCTTGCCGCCTCTTCAACTCCCCGAGCAGCGTAGCCGTCAACTTCGCCCCGGTACACCCCAGCGGATGCCCCAGCGCAATCGCCCCTCCATTCACGTTGACGCGCTCCGGATCGATCCCCAACGTGCGAATCACTGCCAGCGCCTGCGCCGCAAACGCCTCGTTCAGCTCAATCAAATCAATCTGATCCAGCGTCAGCCCCGCCCGCTTCAGCGCCGCCGGAATGGCGGTAATCGGCCCGATGCCCATCTCCTCCGGCAGGCATCCGGTCACCGCAAACGCCACCAACCGCGCCAGCGGCTGAATGCCCAAGTCGCGCGCTCGTCCAGCTTCCATCAGCACCACCGCCGCCGCCCCATCCGAAGTCTGCGAAGCATTGCCCGCCGTCACTGTTCCCTGCGCATGAAACGCAGGCTTGAGCTTGGCCAGCGCCTCCGCCGAAGTATCCGCCCGCGGCCCCTCGTCGGCAACAAACATCTTCTCTGTCACCACCGGCTTCCCCGCCTTCGCCCCCGGAACCGCCGACGCAACCGCAACCGGAACCAGCTCCCCGTCAAACCGTCCCGCAGCCTGCGCAGCCACGGCCTTCTGGTGGCTGCCGAGCGCAAACGCGTCCTGGTCCTCGCGGGAAACGCCGAAGTGCCGCGCGACTCTCTCCGCGGTTAGCCCCATGGTCAGCAGCGCAGCCGGATAGTGCTCAGCCAGCCAGGGATTGGGGCTAGGCTTGAGCCCGCCAAACGGCAGCAGGCTCATCGTCTCCGCCCCGCCCGCCACAATCACCCGGTCGCCGCCGCTGCAGATGCGCTGGTCGGCCAGCGCAATGGCCTGCAGCCCCGAGGAGCAGAGCCGATTGACCGTCATGCCGGGAATCTCCACCGGCAGTCCCGCCCGCAGCGCCGCCATGCGCGCCATGTTCCAGCCCGATTCGCCCTCCGGCTGCGCGCACCCCAGAATCACATCGTCAACTTCAGCTCGCTCCAGTCCAGGAACTCGATCCAAAGCCGCGCCAATGGCAAGCGCCGCCAAATCGTCGGGGCGTGTGGTGGAGAGAGCGCCTTTGGGTGCGCGGCCAACGGGAGTGCGAACGGCGCTGACTAATACTGCTTCCAGCATTGCTGCTCCTTTTAATCGGGCATGGGCTGATCGCGCATGGGCAACTGCGCTTGCGACCCTAGTCTGCCATTTCCAGCACAAACCAGTTGCTCTTTGCATAAAAATGATAGATGGTGCGGCGCTCCACGGTAGAGTCCGCCAGCGCGTCGTGGTCCACTTGTGCCGGGCGATGTTTCAAGCCGCTCTGCGCCTCATGCACCTGTTCCGGCGTTGCCGGATCGATGCCCCAGTTGAAGCCAAGCACGCCGCTCGGATCGTGCGCCTGCAGCCGTTGCGTCTCCGGCGCTGAAGCCAGCGCCGCCGGCTGCTCCTTCTTCAGTTCACTCCCGCCGTCGAAGAACACCAGCAGCGAGACCGTTCCCCGCGCCGAGCACAGTACCGCCCAATCCGACGACCCCGCGTGTTCCAGGCTGGCGTGAACCACATTCTCCGGGTGATGCGCCTCATAGGTCTGCGGAATGGTGCATCCACGCCGGTTAAGCAGTTCCGCAACGCCCGCGGGCAGTTCAGGGAACGAACTGACCGGCAGATGGTGAATCAGGTACCGTGTCGACCGGCCCGCCACCATAATCTGCCCTTGCTCTGTCAGTTGCACCGCCTCCGGCTGCACAGGCAGCGAACCATCCTGTCCAAGGGAGGGGAGC
This sequence comes from Occallatibacter sp., assembly GCA_035510955.1. Lineage (GTDB taxonomy): Bacteria > Acidobacteriota > Terriglobia > Terriglobales > Acidobacteriaceae > Telmatobacter. The sequence goes on from DATKGE010000364.1 coordinate 5,714, forward strand.
ATTCCCAGCAACAATGCGGCAACAGCGAGCAGGTTGTGCGTTGCTTTCATGGCTAATTCCGCAGCGGCTTTCCGGTTTTGAGCGTAAAGGCAACCCGCTCCTGCGTCTTCCGCTCGCCGCAAAGCGAGAGAAATGCCTCCAGTTCCAGGTCGAGCAAATACTGCTCGCTCACCAATGAACCCGCAGTCACGCGTCCGCCCGCCAGAATGTACGCCGCCCAGCGAGCAACCTTCTGGTCGTGCTCTGAGGCAAAGCCGGCCTCGCCCATCAAGAAGACGCCCGTCTCCAGCATAGCCAGCGCCCCCAAGCCGGGAGCAGCAATTTGCGTGCGCGGCTGCGGAGCGGTATAGCCTGCGCCGGCCAGCGTAGCCGCCTGAGCTTTGGCGTCGAGCAGCAATCGCTCGCGGTTCATGGTGATGCGATCGGACTGCACCAGCATCCCCAGCGGTCGAGCCTCCGCAGCCGAGCTGGAAACCTTGGCCAGCGCGATGGTCTCGAACGCCCGCTTCAGCGCGGCGCCCATCTCTGCCGATTGCGCAAACCGCGAAGGCGGATCCTTGGGGTCCGGGGAGACGAGCGCAGCGGCTTGATCGAAAGCCCGCAGCAACATCTCCTTGGTGCCGCCGCCGGCCGGAATCAAGCCCACCCCCGCCTCCACCAGTCCGATATACGTCTCCGCATGAGCCTGCCGCCGCGCGGAGTGCAGGCAGATCTCCGCCCCCCCGCCCAGCGTCAAACCGAACGGCGCAGCCACCACCGGCCGCGGGCAGAACTTGATGGCCGCCGTCATCTGCTGGAAAGAGTGGATCACGGCAGCCACATCGTCCCACTCGCCCTCCTGCGCGGCCAGCAGCAGCTGCATCAGGTTCGCGCCCACGCTGAAGTTTTCCCGGTCGCTGGCAATCACGAAGCCGGCAAAGTTGCCCACCGCATCCGAGTCCGGCTTGAGCACCGACGAGATCATCTGCAGCACATCGCCGCCGATCGCGTTCTTCAGCGAGTGCAGCTCAATGCACCCGATGCCGTCTCCCAGATCCACCAGCGAAGCGCCCGCATTCGACCGCACCACGCCATTCGATCGCCTGAAATCCGCAACCCGCGCGTGGCCAGGCTCTGGAGAAATCGGTTCCCATGCGCTCCTGGCGGGGTTGTAGCAATGCGGCCCATCCGGCGAGTACCACGACGCATGTGCAGTTTCAGGTCCGGAGTCAAGTAGGTCTTCAACGGCTCGGCTCACTGGAAATCCAAGCCCCTTCATGCGCGCGACAGTCTCCCGAACCCCGGCCGCATCCCACATCTCGAAAGGCCCCAGCTCCCAGTTGAAGCCGGCCTTCATTGCCCGGTCGATGGAGACGGCATCGCCAGCCGCTTCGCCAATCCGGTCCGCCGCATAGTTCCACAGCGTCGCCAGAAACGGCCACAGAAACTTCGCTATCTTGTCCTTGGCCGGATCGTTGGCCAGCAACAGCCTGAGCCGCTCCTGTGTCGTTGCGGCGTTCTTGGCCATCTCCAGCGCCGGCAGCGCAGGCTTGGCTGCGGGCCGGTACTCGAAGCTCGCCACATCCAGCACCAGCCGTGCTTCTTTTCCATCCGCACCGCGGCTCTTCTTGTAGAACCCCTGACCGCCCTTGTCACCCAGCCAGCCGCGCTTCACAATCTCTTCCAGCACGGAAGCGAAACCACCCTGCGCCGCGCCCTGCGGAAAGTTCGCCGCCACATGCGCCAGAATATCGATCCCCACCATGTCCGCCAGCCGGAACGTGCCGGTGCGTGGCCAGCCAATCGCCGTTCCCGTCAGCGCGTCCACTTCCTCGATGGTCAATCCCTGCTCCATCATCAGGCTGGCCGCGGTAAACATCACCGCCACGCCAATGCGGTTGGCAATAAAATTCGGCGTGTCGTTGGCGAAGACCACTTGCTTGCCGAGATTCCTGTCGGCAAAGGCCGCAAACGCCGCCACCACTGCCGGATCGGTTTCGGCTGTCGGAATGATCTCGAGCAGCCGCATGTAGCGCGGCGGGTTGAAGAAATGCGTCCCGAAGAACCGGTCCCGCCGCCAAACCTGCGTTGCGATCAGCCCGGCAGCAATCTGCTTCACCGGCAATCCGGAGGTGTTCGTGGTCAGCACGGCATGAGCCGCAAGATGCGACGCCACCCGCTCCAGCAGCGCCGTCTTGATGGCCAGATTCTCCGCCACCGCCTCAATCACCCAGTCGCACCCGGCCAGCTTGGGCAGGTCGTCCTCGAAGTTGCCGGGAATCACCAGCGCGGCCAGCGACGCATCGTAGAAAGCCGCCGGCTTGGCCTTGCCCAGAGCCTCAAGCGCACCCTTCGCCAGGCAGCTGCGATCGCCCTCACCCGCCGGAATCATGTCCAGCAGCAACACAGGAATTCCAGCGTTGGCCAGGTGGGCAGCAATGCGCGAGCCCATGGTTCCCGCGCCCAGCACCGCCGCGCGGCGAACCAGAAATGGTTGAGCAGCAATCGGAAACGGCTGTGTGGCAAGACTGGCAGCGGGAGTTGCGGACGGAGCGGCGGTCGTCATGCGGAATCTCCCTCAAGCGGTTTCGATGGGTCGAACCTCCACCGCGCGGAAACTCTCGAAGGATACGGAAGTGCGCCGCGAAGGGTCAAGCAGCGCCTGGCCGGGGTAGTGGGTTAGTTGATTCCCACAGCGAGTTGTACTAGATGCCGTCACACCCAAAGCCGGGGTCCCCAGCGAAAGGTCTTCGTCGCTGGGGTGGAAGCCGGGGTCCCCAGCGAAAGGTCTTCGTCGCTGGGGTGGAAGCCGGGGTCCCCAGCGAAAGGTCTTCGTCGCTGGGGTGGAAGCCGGCGCCAACAGGGAACTTGGATCAGAGGAGGGTTCGCCAGTGACTGCAACCACCGCCAGCATTGCACGCAGCGGACGCTCGCTTTCCGCTTGCAATGGCTTGGTCGCGTTCTCATCCTGCGAGCCGTTTTTCCCGGATTGCACCCTCCTCTAAATTCCAAGGGAAAACTTCTGATTCGATTGACCCCTGACCTATCCAGCCGGCCTGCGGTATAGTGTCTTCACAGGATCTGGCTCTCCGCAAATATCCCCGAAAAGTGAGGCTGAAATGATACCAAGCGTGAAGTTGGCGTGTCTGGCGGTTTTGTGTGGCGCGATGATTGCGGGCATCGGTCCGTTGACCCAGGCGCAGGGCAGACCGCAGGATGCAGCCACTATCGCCCGCCGCAATGCCATCGAAAAAGAGCTTGAGTCCATTGCAATCATCGAGCGCAAGGTGATGGTGCCGATGCGCGACGGCAAGCGCATGCAGGCGGATATCTATCGGCCCAAGGACGAGTCGAAGAAGTATCCCATCATCTTTAGTCGCACTCCTTACAACTTCAACTACTGGGATGTGGAGTTGGGCGCGCCGCGCGATATGACCACCGAGCTGGAGGCGGTGAAGCACGGGTACGCCTACGTGGAAATGAACGAACGCGGCCGCTATTTCTCTGAGGGCGACTATGACATTCTGGGCACGCCGCTGACCGACTCCGACGATGCGTTGGACTGGATGGGCGGGCTGGGCTGGTCGGCGGACAAGGTCGGGCTG
>DATKGE010000365.1:0-5353 GCA_035510955.1 Occallatibacter sp.
ACGGCAATGCGGCCGAGACGACTGGAGTAAGCCAATTTGCCAGCAACATGCCGCCAAGCGCGCCACCCATTGCGAGCAGGAACCAATCCCAGGAGAACTCCCGCAAGATACGCCAGCGAGTAGCACCTAGCGCCAACCGTATCGCCGTATTCCGTAGGCCGGCCTCTAGCGTTACCAGAAACAGATTGGTCAGGTTGGCACACATAAGCAACAGCACAAATCCTGAGGCGCCCGCGAGCAAAAGCAGCGCCGGCCGAACATCTCCCACGATTGCGTCCTGCATATCGACCACTTGGACGCGGGCTACGATGTCCCGGAGGGGTTGCGGGACAAGAAGACTGAGGCGACGGCTCGCGATGTCCGGTTTGACGCCGTCCGCCAAACGCGCGATTACCGTCACGGCCAGCGATGTGTCTGCCGACTGTTGGGGCGAGCGGCCGAGTGGCAACCAGACATCGAACGCTGTTCGCGGCGGATACAGATGCCGCGGAAAATCGAAGCCCGGCGGCGTTACTCCTATGATCGTATAGGCGTGATCGCTTAGTCGAACCTGGCGGCCGACGACATCTGAAGCGCCATGATACTCACTTTGCCAGGTATCATAACTGATTACCACCGAATCGGTTCCTGAGTCGGCGGGCAGAAAGCTCCGCCCGACTGCCGCGTGTACGCCCAGCAGCGCGAAGAATGTTGGCGTTACCATGACGGCTTGGACCCTCCGAGTTCCAACCTCGCCTGAAAGCACCAGCGGTATGAGCCGCTTAATTGCCGCGACGTCCGAAAAGAGCTCGGCGTGCTTAGCCCATTCCTCCATCTGGGACAGGGAAGCCAAAACGCGGCGCGACCCCGTAGAAACGTTTGAAACGATGGCCAATCTGTCAGCCTTGGGATACGGGAGCCGCTTCAGAAGTGTCGAACGCACCAGGCCGACAACGAGAGCGTTTGGACCGCTTCCCACCGCGACGATCAGCAGTACCGCCGCAGCCATCTTCCAGGCTCGCGTGAGTCGGCTTAGGCTGGTCCGAATATCCTGGGCTATCAACATCGATAGGCGCTCCTTTGAAGTGAGTGTACCACCAACAGATTCGTCCGCTCCACGCATATCGGTATAATAGGTCAGAGCGGCAGATCCCTTACCCCTTGGGCACCTTGAGGGCTCCAGGCAGGAATAGTTCATAACGCGTACACACCAACTGCCGCCCGGCTAGGGCCTCCCTTCCACTAATAACTCGCGTGAAATCAGACGGATTGAGGCGAATTTGTTTTTCGGCTTGAAATGTTTCCGCGGGCACGGACACGGGAAGCGCCCTCGTTCAGACCAGTTAGGACCGCCGATAAAATGAGAGGTGAAGTCTGGCCAAGCTGGACGCATTGGACAAGCAGTGCTAACTAATAGCAAGCGCCGCTAATTTTGGCTCGGATGGTAATTGTGCCGCAAGGGTGTATTCTTGCTTAGTCGGAGGACGAATACGATGGATTCGGAGCGCATACGCAAGGTGGCGAACGCCCTTACCGAGGCGGCGGTCGGTATCGCTGTCGTTGCTGTGATAGTAACCAGTGGCATTCTCGTCGTGCAGAACAGGTCCTTACATCGCGACCTCGAAGAGGCGACTCGGGCGCCGGCCCCGCCCGAAGTGACCGTCGGGAAGTCTCTTTCCGGCCCTCTCGCGGCCGCGACCACTGACGGTGGTTTTCGCGAACTTCAGTGGCCGGACACCGAATCGGACCGTATGCTGGTGATTACGTTTTCGCCAGGTTGCCCAGCGTGCCAAGCCAATCAAGCCGGATGGGCGCTCGTGGCCAAGGGAATTGCGGCCCGGCAACACTGGCGCGTCCTGTGGGTTAGCCGGGACCCGGTCCCCATCACGAGGGAATACGCGCAGGCAGAGCGTCTGCAGTTGGCCGATGTCGTTGCGGATCCAACACACCGTACGTACATGCAGTTAGCCTTGCAGGGGGTTCCCAACACAATGGTTGTCGGCGTCAGGGGCGTGATTGAGCGGGTTTGGCCGGGCCGGCTCGACTCGGCGAAGTGGAAAGAGGTGTTCGCGTACTTTGGCATGCCAGCGCCAGCTGTTCTTGGCTCCAACGAGGCGGTGTCGGCCAGTACGCGCTGATCGCCCGGAGATTCGCGGTTCTACTCTATCGAAGGAAGGAGGTGACTAAGGATGAATCTGAAACGAAAGGTGTTACTACTGACCTGCCTGTTGTCAAGCTTGGCTGTCGGAGTCGCCCAGGCGACGATGCCCCCTCGGCCCGCGGAAGCGCAGCTCTGCACCATAAACGGAGCCGGAGGATGCAACGACAACGGTTGTAATGATACTGGTGGCCTGTGCTTTCGGGTAAGCACCACAACAGGGTGCGGATGCATATATTTCTAGCCGAGGCTATGGGTCTTGCTTAGGGGAGAACGAAGTCCCCTATCGCGTGACTAACTGCAACCCCTCCTCACCATATGACCTGTCGGATCTAGATGTAAGGCGTACGGGTCTGTGGTGAGGAGGCGACCGTTTCGACGAACCCTTCACTTTCAGGCCGTCCCGAATCGGCGTGCGAGCCCATGAATCATGAGAACCCGCTGGAAGCGGGCGCGCACATCGGCAACTTCGTGGAGTTGAAGAAGACCCACATGGGGCCCGGCGCCAAGGCCAACCACCTGGCATATCTGGGCGATTCGCACATCGGCGCCCGGAGCAATATCGGGGCCGGCACCATTTTCTGCAACTACGACGGCGTCAGGAAAAACCTCACCATTATCGGAGAGAGCGCCTTCGTTGGCAGCAATTCCACCCTGGTGGCGCCGGTCGAAGTGGGCGACGGCTCCTACATCGGCGCGGGATCGGTGATCACCAAGTCCGTGCCGCCCGATGCCCTGGCGATCGGCCGCGGGCAGCAGTTCGTCAAAGAAGGCTGGGCCAAGAAGCGGCGGGAGCGGAAGTGATACAGTAGCGGGCGTGGTGGCACTCCACCTGCAACAGAACTCCGGAATGCGCGCCGCCGTACTGTGCCTGTTGTCCGCCTGCGCAGCCTGGCCGCAGTTCCGCAGCACTGTCCCGCTGGTAGTTGCGCCTACCACCATCAAAGACGGCAAGGGCCGCATCGTCGACGGGCTGGAGCCCTCCGACCTGATTCTCTACGACAACAATGTGCCGCGGCCGATACAGGCGGACATCGCCGTCTACCCGATTTCCCTGGTGGTAGCGGTGGAAACCAGCGAAGGCAGTTCTCACGTTGCATCTGTAGTATTCGGGGTACGATTTAGAACAGACACCCACTACTAACTCTGATATTCTATTTTTACAGCTTGGTACTATTTATTTACTTACTATCAGGACCTTCCGACGGGCCTTGCCTGGGCGATGGTGCTTGACTTGACGCCGTCGGCTGACATTGGGCGCCGATCCAAGTTGCGGAGAGAGTCTCATCCCTTGCGTGTAAATGGGAATCCTTCATGTCGATCGGCAGGAATCGGCCAACCAATTGCGAGGAAAGCCACCAAGAGCGGACAGCGGGTTGTCTGGCTCGACTCCGGGCAGGTCAGGCTGTCGAATACTTGCGCGATCATTATCGAGAACATCTCTCCCTCAGGGGCGTAGCAAACAGCATAGGTGTTTCCCACTGCCATCTCAGCAGGATTCTAATGGCATATGCCGGAATAGGTATTCGCGAGGCCCTAAGCACGATACGTGTCGAGCGAGCCGCGGAACTTCTGTCAACCACCACTCTTAGCATGAAGCAGATCGCCTGGATGGTTGGGTATAGCCACGCGAGCACCTTTGACCGAGAATTCAGAAAACACCACGCCGAAACGCCATCGGCGTTTCGGGAGACCGCCCTTTTCGAACGACCGGAACGTCTCCGTGTACCCGCTACTCCAGACGCAACATCACTTGGGCATCGGTTGCCAGAACACGACGGGCGGGGAACATCGTTGCCGCAAACGCTGCCAAGCCTACAACGGCCACAGAAGTAAAAGCGCTGCTAAAGTCCGTGCTCTTGACCTCTGGAAGGCTCGCTGACAGGGCTTGACGAAGCAAGATCGTTCCAATTAGTCCGAAAAAAACGCCAACCGCCAGCAGTTTCATGCCACTGCGCACCATGAGGGCCACGAGAGCGCCACTAGGCGCTCCGAGTGAACTCCGAATGGCCATCTCCTTCATTCGCAATGAAACGGCGTACTCCATTACGCTGAATACCCCAAAGCTTGCTAGCGCTAAGGCCAGCAGGCCCAAGGTGCCGACGGTGAACAAGTGAAAGCGCGGGCCTCTGGCCTGAGCCTCAATCCGCTCCGCCATTGGCGCAATAACACCTACGGCAGCGCGCGGGTCCGCGTCGGCAACCGTTCTGCGGGTTGCCGAAACTACCGCTGTAACTGGGTGCGAAGATCGCAACACGAGCATGAACACCGGAAGTGGCAGTTGACCGAAAGGCAAATAAATGTGAGGCGTGTCGTCGTGGGGCTCTCCTAGAAGCCGCACGTGGTCAACTACGCCGACAACGTCGAGGGGGTGTTCTGCGTCGTCCAACACAATCTGTTTTTGGGCAGATCCCGGCATCAACAGCCGCGCTGCGGCACGGTCCACGATTGCGACACGGCCCTCGGGCAGCACATCTTCGGCCCGGAACGTGCGCCCCCAAAGCAGCGGAATGCCCATCACTTGGAAATAGCCGCCACTCACCTCATCAAGGCTGGCGTCGGTGGGGACGACCTGATGCATTCCTGACGGCAGAACCGGCACGAAGCTCCCAGCGGCACCTGCGTGAATGCCAGCGACGCCAGTCACAGCAGCGGCCGCCTCAACGGCCGAGGAGTCTTTAAAACCGGCCACAATAGAGTCAACCAACCGGCCGATGCGCGATTCGTCGTTAGAACCTCCCGCCGGCATTGTAATAGCTACAGTAAAGATGCGCGCAGGATCGTAGCCGGTTGGTATTGAAACCTGTTTCCAATACGCCTTGGCAGTCAAAACCGATCCCGTTGTCAGCATGATCGCCAACGCCACCTCTGCAATCACGAGGGCATCGCGAAGGCGCGAACGTTTAGGCAATATGAACGCGGCGTTAGGACCGGCCAGCATTGCCCGGGCGGAACCAATCCCAGCACTCAGGAAAGCCAACACGCCGGCAAGAACGACCGTGGCGATCGCGCTGGCCGCCGTCACGGTCGCCACAAACCAGTCCATCCGAAGCGCGGCGATCTTCGGGTAGTCCAACGGCAATGCGGCCGAGACGACTGGAGTAAGCCAATTTGCCAGCAACATGCCGCCAAGCGCGCCACCCATTGCGAGCAGGAACCAATCCCAGGAGAACTCCCGCAAGATACGCCAGCGAGTAGCACCTAGCGCCAACCGTA
>DATKGE010000366.1:0-3655 GCA_035510955.1 Occallatibacter sp.
AAAAGCGCACCGACTCGTCCTCCACCCGATCCATCATGGCGGTGAAGAGTTCGTAGGATTCCTTCTTGTATTCGACCAGCGGGTCCTTCTGGCCGTAACCCCGCAAGCCGATGCCCTGCTTCAGTTCGTCCATCGACAACAAGTGGTCCTTCCACTGGTTGTCGATCACCTGCAGCATCACGATCCGCTCGGTCTGGCGCATCACTTCCGCGCCCACCATGTCTTCCTTCTCCTGATACTTCCGCTTCAGTTTCTCCAGAATGAAGTCCGTCAACTCCAGGCGGGTGAGGTTGTCGATATCGTGCAGATCGATCCTAGCGCCGAACTGGGTGAGGATGTCGTTGCGCAGGGTGGCGAAATCCCAGGTGTCGGGGTGCTTTTCGTCGGGGCAGCGCATGTCGACGAACCGGTCGATGATGCCCTGCACATCTCCATGACGCGAGCTTTCTGATCGGTTACCTCCGAGTGACCGGGCCCCAACCTTGTCGTGCTCGGCATGTAGCTCGTTGACGGGCACAGCGGGGACAACCATGTCACCTTGCCCTACTGCCCGCCTCCGCTCCGTCATAGCGAATGAAGCCCTGAGGCTGTGGACCACTTACATGTGCGACCGGGGGGCGAAGTGTAGGGCCGCAGCGAGCCCGCGTTACAATTGCCGCGCTCCGTCTGGAGCTACGGACGCGTGTGGATTCGTACTATAATTCCAAATCAGGAACGGGCAAGGCCTTTAAAATCATCATCGTAAGTATGACGGAAATAATAGTAAAAAACACTTGACAATGCCGCCCGGGGGGGGGGTATTTTCTTTATGGCATAGATAAATTAGGATAAGAATGTGCGTTACTCAAGATCGTTTTCGTTAGCTTGTCTTTTCTGCCTTGGCCTCCGAGCATTCTGCCAAGGCCCCCAAGTCAACAGCGTTACCGGCGCGCCAAACTACGTTCTGTACGATTTCTTTTTCTTCCGCGTGATGTGGCTCCAAGACCAGGCCGACAAGATAAAAGCACAAGGAAAAGACGACAGCCAGATCCGTCATACGATTCAGCAGCAAGCGGGGCTGACAAGTCAGCAGGAATCAACGCTAAACGCCATCGCATCGGATTGGCGCACAAATAACGCCAGCATCCTCAGCCAGATTCAGACGATCGCCGCAACTGGCGCGCGCGGGCCCACTTCGCCCCAGTTGCAGGCTCTGCACAGCCAGCGCCAGCAACTGGTGCTGGACCACCTGAGCCAGCTTCAGACTGCGTACGGACCCGGTAGTTTTTACATGCTGGACCTATTTGTCCGGCGCACGACCAGCATGAGCGGCCCCGGAGTCACGCCAGCCGGGAAATGACCCGGCCAAGTCAATCTGACAGGAGTGTAAAATGAAAGTCCGCATCTTAAGGGCGACCCTGCTGGCAGCCGTTCTCGTCATGTTCGCGCCCGGCGCGGCCCACGCTCAGGAATCCGATGACTGCGAAAACTTTTACTGTACTGCGTATGCTATGTACAGTTCGGGGTCGATCACGGGCTACGTACAATACTACGATGACAGCGAGGACTGGTACCTCGGCGTCGACGCATACGTGTGGGACCAGCTTGGCAACGAAACATGGTGCAACAGCGACGAAGAATATGACACCGCGACAGCCTATTGTAGCTACCCTCCAGGTTCCAATGGCGTTTGGGATCTCGTTGGTTACCCTTGGTACAGCCTCGAAGGGGACGAAGTGGGCGACGGTGCCGTCTACTATGACGTCGGGGTGATGAATATGCCCAGTGGCGAGATCTCAGTGGTTGGGCCGCTTGCGTCAGTCGGAGACGTCTTTTATGCCACGCTTCAGCCAACCTCTTTTAACTTCGACGCGTATCAGGCGGCCGAATATATCGGTTCTACCACGGACGGATGCTACAACACATACCATCGGACCAGCCAGCCGGTCTCCGGATCGGCGGCGCCTCCTTTTAATCTGTCGAACAATCAGTACCAGGACACCGTCGCCTCACCTCCCAGCTATGTCGCAGCCTACGAGGACGCTACCAATCAGTATCAGTCAAGTTGCGGTTGGTCCGCCTATCAACAAATGTCCTACAACAGCGGCCCGCCGTATGTTTCCCGTTACCTTACGCAGACCATCAGCTATGGTAACCAGGTGACTACGTGCAGGGACGCCTGTACCACGATTTACTAGGGTAGCCGGGCGCTCGGCGCGGACGAAACTTTGGGCTGAAGGCCTATTCGCACGATTGCACGTGGATGAAGGAAAATGAGATGAGAATCACTCGAAGGTTATTTAACTGGGGCGTAGGTCTCCTCATCTTGCCGGCCTTAGTCCGACCAAGCCGTGCACAGTCGGGGCGCCCGATCGTCGTAACAGGCGCTTGGCCGCTCGGGGACTTTGCCCGAGAGTTGGAGGGGCTGTACGCTAAGCCGGTCACGTTCGAGACGCCGCTCCTCCTGTGGCGCGGACATATGCAGAGCCAAGGTGTTCGCCCCGATGGAATGGAGATGCTCACTTTCGTTCAACACAGCTTCGTGGTCCCGGAGAACGCCGGTATTTTCGACGCTCCTGCCCTAAGCGTCGGTCTGATTTCAAAGGTTGTGGAAGCTTACCATCAATCCAATCCTGGTTATCCGCGCTATCGGGTATGGCAGTCCCAAATGGGTTTCCACATCATTCCAACCGATGCAAGGGATCAAGCCGGGGAGCTTCGACCAGCGCAGAGCATCCTCGACGCGCCGATTGAGGTGCTGGTTGAAAAGCGAACCGCCTCCGAACATGCACAGGCGTTGTTGGATGCCGTCTCGAGAGCCACGAGGATTTCGACGCTCGTGGAAAATTCCCTTGATTCATTTTACGCCGCGAACGGATACATGGTCCGTGGGCAGGCGACCGATGCAGAGCGGCCTTACATGCTCTTCGAGTGGGGTGCCAGCGAGGTGAGCGCCCGCGAAGCCCTGATCGACCTCCTGCAGAACTCGGCCACGACAATGAGCTGGGCACTCGCCTGCATTCCTGACTACCGCCATGGGAATCAGCCGCAGTGCAGGATTGGCTTCCGTGCGCTGACCGTCAAAGGTAGAACCGTCTGGTTCGACCGCTGCACCCAGTGCCGCATGGTGCCAACGCAGGCCAAGTAGCGGGCAATCCTTACTTCGCCCGGGCGAAATTGTCAGGGCTCGCCGTTTGGCTTGCGGGGATTATCCGCTGCAACCGCGCCTCACGCCGCCGCCCCGTGACACTTCTTGTATTTCTTGCCGCTGCCGCAGGGGCAGGGATCGTTGCGGCCCACCTTGGCGCCGGAGTTTATCGGCTTCGGGCCGGTGGAATCGTCGCCGCCGAAGTGCAGGCCCTCCAGTTCCTTATCCTTCTTGCGCTCGATGTTGCGCGTGAAGTCTTCCATCTGCTTCTTGGCGGCGCGCTTCTTCTCTTCCTCGGCCTCGCGGGCGGCCGCCGCGGCAGCCTCGGCATCGTCCGGCCGGCCGCCTTCCTCTTCGTCGGGGTAGGGCAGGATCGGGCCCGCGCCGCTCTGCACCTGCAGGAAGAACAAAAAGCGCACCGACTCGTCCTCCACCCGATCCATCATGGCGGTGAAGAGTTCGTAGGATTCCTTCTTGTATTCGACCAGCGGGTCCTTCTGGCCGTAACCCCGCAAGCCGATGCCCTGC
>DATKGE010000367.1:0-3064 GCA_035510955.1 Occallatibacter sp.
GAGCAAAGGCGGCAGGTCTTGTCGATGAAGGGCGAAAAAATTGCCCGGATCGCTCGCACCGTTGGGCTGTCGAGACCGACGATCTATCGTCTACTCGGACAAGAGTGAGGGAGCATCCCAAATGATCGGTGGCGCCACGTAAGCGCACCAATCGCCTGACGCCCTCAATTCCTGCGAGACGGGAAATGGGATGTAGGGGGGGTCCATTCGCCAAGGGCAACGACTCCTCCAATGGGCGGGGCGTTGCGCATTATTTCGCAACATTGGAGGAGGGGGGGGCGAACGGATTAGCAAACGACATCGTTTGCTGAAGCCGAAGCGACCGGCGATGGCAAAAACCCACTCGTTTGAGAGTGGGTTTGAATAGCAAAGCTGGTCTAGTGTGTCCTTCCGGCAAGGCTGTGTGAATTGTTTTGGCCGTCCTGCTATCGTGGCTGTTCCGAGCCGTTATGGGAGGACAGCCGATGGTTGGGAGAAAGAGCCAAAAGATTCCGGCAGATTTGTTGCGAGCTACGGAGCGATTCTCCGAGTGGCGTCGCCAGCGTGTGCTCGGCGCGCGGATTCCCGAATCGCTGTGGGGCTCGGCGGTCAAGTTGGCCGGTCGGCATGGACTGAGCCGGACGGCCACATCGCTAAAACTGGGCTACGACGGGCTGAAGAAACGCGTCGAGGCACGGGCAACGGTCCCCGTGCGTAAGCCGGTCCCGCGGCCCGCGTTTTTGGAGTTGGCCGCGTCGCCCGTGACCGCGGTAGGCGAATGCCTCATCGAGTTTGAGAATGCCGCCGGGTCGAGGATGCGAGTCCACCTGAAGGGGAGCGACGTTCCCGACCTGGTGGCTCTTGGCCGTAGCTTCTGGAATGCCGAGTGATGCTCCAGATCACACCGCAGATGAGGATTCTAGTAGCGGTCGAAGCGGTCGATTTCCGCAAGGGGATCGATGGGCTCGTGCAACTTTGCCAAGAGGCTTTGGGGCAAGATCCGTTTCGTGGTGGCGTGTTCGCCTTCCGGAACCGCCGCGCGACAGCTCTCAAGGTGCTGGTGTATGATGGCCAAGGATTTTGGCTGTGTCACAAGCGGCTCTCGCAGGGGCGTTTTCGCTGGTGGCCCACCAGCTCCAGCCAGCCTGCCAAGACGCTGGCCGCGCATCAGTTGCAGGTGCTGCTCTCCGCGGGCGACCCCGAGGCCACGAAGGCGGCGCCCGATTGGCGATCCATCGCGCTGCCCCGCTGAGCCTGGCGGGCCAGATTCATCTTGCATTGCCCGGCCGATTCTTGCTAAATCGAGCTCACGCAGATGCCCCGGGAGCCGCATCGGCGATTCCTCTTTCGTAGCGCCGGCCGTAGGATGCAGCGTAAACCGCCGGAGATCATCGACATGGAAGTCGACAAGCTGGAAGAGCTCTTGCGCCGCGCTGAGGGAGAGGCGTTCGAGAGGGAAGACTACGAGACGATTCGCGCCGTGCTCGAATCGTACTATTACGTCACGCATCTGATCGGCAAGAAGAACACGACCATCGATCGTCTGCGAAAGCTGCTGTTTGGCGCGGCCACCGAGAAGACCGCGGACGTGGTAGGCCGTCGGGACGAAGAGCCGGCCGCGGAGCCGAGCGCCGCTTCGAGGTCCGATGGGACACAGTCTCCTACGAAAGAGCCATCTCCAGTGCGGCGCCAGGGGCACGGGCGGCAAGGCGCCGACGCCTATCCGGGCGCTACTAAGATTGTCGTTCCCCACGAGTCGCTCCAACCGGGCGATTCGTGTTCTGTCTGTCGGCGGGGAACGGTCTACGAAGTGGCCCGTCCTGGGGTGTTGGTTCGATTCGTGGGCCGCGCGCCGCTGGCAGCCACGATCTATCAATTACAGAAGCTGCGGTGCAATCTGTGTGGCAAGACGTTCACGGCGCAAGCCCCCGTGGACGTGGGGGCCGAGAAGTACGACGCGACCGTCGCTAGCATGATCGGCCTGCTCAAGTATGGAAGTGGATTGCCTTTCAACCGCCTGGATGGGCTGCAGAGGAATCTGGAGGTTCCTCTGCCAGCCTCGACCCAGTGGGACATTGTGCATGCCCCCGTGCCGAAACTCGTCCCGGCTTACGAAGAGTTGATTCGGCAGGCCGCTCAAGGGGACGTGCTGCACAATGATGACACGACGGTGAAGATTCTGGAACTGATGGGAGCCCGAGCGCAGCGCAGAGCCCTGGCGGAGTCAGCTGCCAATGCGGAGCCCCAGCGGCGCGTCGATGAGCGCAGCGGCCTGTTTACTTCGGGCATCGTGGCCACGCGTGGCGGGCGCCGCATCGCGCTGTTCTTCAGCGGCCGTCAGCATGCCGGCGAGAACCTGAAAGATGTCTTGCGAAACCGCGCCGCCGAGCTGCCGAAACCAATCCAAATGTGCGACGCGCTCAGCCGCAATCTTCCGGGCGAACTGGAGACGATCGTGGCCCACTGCCTGGCGCACGGTCGTCGGCAATTCGTTGAGGTCAGCGGCCGCTTCCCCCAGGAGTGCCGATACGTGCTCGAAGCCCTGGAAGTGATCTACCGCAATGACGCCTTGACGCGCGAGCGTCACCTGTCACCCGCGGAGCGTCTAGAGTTTCACCAGGCGGAAAGCGGTCCGACGATGGAGCAACTGCACGGGTGGCTCACGCAACAGCGCGATGAGAAGCGTGTGGAACCCAACTCGGCTCTTGGCGCGGCGATCTCATACCTCGTCAAACACTGGGAGAAGCTGACCCTCTTCCTCCGCAAGCCGGGCGCGCCGCTGGACAATAACCTGTGTGAGCGCGCGTTGAAGAAGGCGATCCTGCACCGCAAGAACGCCCTCTTCTACAAGACGCAAAATGGCGCTCGGGTGGGCGATCTCTACATGAGCCTGATTCACACCTGCGAACTCTGCGCCGCCAACCCGTTTGACTACCTCAATCAACTCCAGCGCCACGCCGCCGCGATGGCCGCTGCCCCAGAGAACTGGATGCCCTGGAACTACCGCGCCGCCCTCACCACTGTCCCATCGACCCCCACCAATTAGCCTGCCGTCAAAGAAATTGCAGCCTTACCGGAAGGACAC
>DATKGE010000368.1:0-36407 GCA_035510955.1 Occallatibacter sp.
TCAATCTCCATGGCCATCTCGGCCAGCGCGAACTGGACGGCCTGGAAATCGGCGATGGGCTTGCCAAATTGCTTGCGATCCTTTGCATAGCGAACCGCGTGGCCCCACGCGCCCTCGGCCAGGCCCAGCATCTGCGCGCCAATCCCGATGCGGCCCTCGTTGAGCGTTTCGATGGCGATCTTGTAGCCCTTGCCCGGCTCGCCGAGAAGATTTGTTTCCATAACCACGCAGTTATCGAAGATCAGCTCACAGGTGCTGCTGGCGCGAATGCCCAGCTTGTCTTCCTTGCGGCCCACGGTGAATCCCGGCGCGTTCTTTTCTACCAGGAAGGCGGTAATGCCGCGATAGCCGGCCGCCGGGTCGAGCGTAGCAAAGACGATAAACAGCACGGCCTCGCGGGCATTCGAAATCCACAGTTTGCGTCCGTTGAGCCGATAGCCGCCTGGAACCGCCTCGGCGCGGGTTTGCAGCGCAAACGCATCGGACCCGGAGCCGGCCTCGCTCAGGGCGTATGCACCCACAGTGTCCGCTGCCAACCGAGGCAGCCAGGACTTCTGTTGCGCGGGTGTCGCCCAGCGGCGCAGCGCATTGACCGCCAGCGTGTTGTGCACATCCACCAGCACGGCCACTGCCGGGTCTACGGTGGAGATGGCTTCGATAGCCAGCACGGCGTCAAAGAAAGTGCCGCCCGCTCCACCCAGCTCCTCAGGGACTTCAATGCCCATCAGGCCCAGGTCGAAGAGTTGCTTCACCAGCCCTGGAGCGAACTGCTGGTCCGCATCCATTTGCGCCACCAACTGCGCAATGGTTCCTTCGGCGAACTGCCGCACGGTGGAGTAGAAGAGGCTCTCCTCTTCAGAGAGTTGCGTGAGAGGGGGGTGGGCAGATTGGGCCAAACGGGATATGCCTCCGGCATCGCAGTGTATCAAACGGAGCTTCGGAGGTGCCGGGGCTTGAAGGGCGTTGTTGAGCGTCACAGGAACGGGATAAGACGCCAACTGCGCCCTATCCCGTCCCGCGCCTAACCTTGAACCCTACCTTAGCGTTGAACCATACCCTAGCGGTGTCCGCCACGGCCGCCGCCGCGGTATCCGGGGAGAGCATGTTCCCTACCCGCGTCATGGCCAGCGTTGCCAGTGTTGCCCCGCCCGTCGCGGGCTTCGTTTCCGTGGAAGTGGTTGAAACGCTCCTCTCCGCGGCCCGGCAACGGCCCATGGTAGCCATTATGAGGGTCAAAACGGTTGTCGACGTGGCCGTAGAAGCCGTGCGGGCCGTGGAACCAGGGTCCGGCTCCGAAAAACACCCCGCCGTTAAACCAATCGGGGCCATAGTAGCCGTAGGGCGCGCAGTCATAGGGAGCATAGTCGAAGTACCCATAGGGGCAGACGGGTTCTACTCCAATGCTGACGCCGATCTGGGCAGGCCCCATGGACGAACTGCTGAGCAGCGCAATCGCGAGAGCTGAGAAAGCTAAGACTTTTCCGTGGAACATAGTTTCTCCTTGATTCGCTTAGACATCGAATGGAAGCGAAGAGTTGCCTCTGCGGTTCATTTTTTCGACTTTGGAAATTGGAACTGGCGATTGAACATCTTGACAGAGCCGATTGCCGGATGGGCGGCGGGGAAACCCGGATCTACAATCACAACGTTGGAGCGGCGTTGTTCAGCGCGGTTCTGCGACCTTTCGGAGGGTTTGATCAATCAGCTTCAGCGCCGCCATCCCCTTGCCGGGCGGAACATAGCCTGTTGCGCGCCGCGCAATGGAGAGTTTCTCCTGGCTGAGCAGCTTGCGAATCTGGCCGCGGGCGTGTTCTGCCCAGGGGCCGCAATGGTCCAGCCGGATATAAGCCTGCCAGTGGCGCAGTGCCTGGCGGCGTTCCCCTTTGCGCTCGAAGGCCAGCGCCAGGTTGTAATGGGCATCGGCGTAACGCGGCGAAAGCGAAACCGCCTGGCGATACGCGGCAATGGATTCGTCCGGCCGCTGCAGCTCGTCCAGCACGTTGCCCAGGTCGAAAAAGGCAAGCACATAGGCGGGATCGACCTCGGTCGCGCGGCGGTAGAGTTCTTCGGCCAGGCTGAAATTGCGCTGGTGAAAGAGAATGGTCCCAAGGTTGATATAAGCCGCAGCGTACTCCGGGGCGACTTTCAGGATCTCCTCGTAAAGGGCAATGGCGCGGTTCTTTTCGCCCGCCTCCTCGGCCTGCACAGCGGCCAGAAAGCGATCCTGCACACCGCGCGGGCTCGCCGGGCCTGGGCGGCGCAGCGGAGACGGCTCGAAACCAGCCGAAGGACTCCCCACGCGGGCAAGCCGCTCGAAGTCGAAAAGCAATTGCCGGCGAATGGGGTCGACCATGGCCCCGCAATGGCGAAAGGCGAGGCGAGTGCCGGTGCGGACCAGGCAGGCCTCCAGCAGCGGATTGGCCATTCCCGCCACTGCCTTCATGGCCACGATCGAGTGCCGGATGGAGGCTGCCGGCACGGCTTCCTGACGCAGCGCGCGCAGTGTCCGCAACTGGCCAAGATCCTGGAAGCTGTAAGTCTGCTGGGGGGGAATCAGCCCGGCCCGCTCCCACCCCTGCAACTGGCGGCAACTGATCTGCAAGATGCGCAACACGTCCTGACGACGATAGCTGGACACTCTTGAGTGCTCCCACCCCTGGTTATACCTGGCCCAGGGGGCTTGAACTCGTGTTCTGGACCGGATTCCCTGACTCGACCGCCTGGCTCAAACCCTGGACCCGGCCGATGGAACAGTTTCTGAGGTACCGCTCTTGCTGCGATTATGACAAGAGTATGCGTGGATAATCGGACAGTTACTACCGCTGCAACAAAAATATACGTGGATAACGAGTGTCAGACTTGGTTCTCACCTGCGGTGGGGCAGACCGCGCTTGCGCGCGACGACGTAGGGTCGGCGCCCGGCACCTTGCTGGATTCGCGCATGTCGACCACGAGCCCTGACCTGGGCCGCTGCCCTTTTTATCCTCTAAGAAATGGGTGCCCCAGGTCTCGACTATGAGACCTGGGATAGCACGAACCGCAACATTTCCGAATTGCGCGGCCCGGCTTAGTTCCTGCTCCGCATCTTCGACAGCAGGCGCAGGATCTCGATGTACAGCCAGACCAGCGTCACCATGATTCCGAAGGCGCCATACCATTCCATATACTTGGGAGCGCCCGCCTGCACGCCCTGCTCGATGAAGTCGAAGTCGAGCACCAGGTTCAGCGCCGCAACCGCCACCACGATCAGGCTGAAGCCGATGCCAATCGCGCCGGAGCCGTTGATGGAGGAAAACCGAATGCCCAGGAAGCCAAGCAGCATCTGCGCCAGGTAGAAGAAAAAGATGCCGCCGGTGGCCGCGATCACACCCAGACGAAACTTCTGCGTCACCTTGATCAGTCCCGAGCGATACGCCATCAGAAGCACAAAGAGCGTACCGAAGGTCAAGCTCACCGCTTGGATTCCGATGCCTGGATAGCGCAGATCCATGACAGCCGACAAGCCGCCCAGCATCAGGCCTTCGAGCAGCGCGTAAATCGGCGCTGTCACCGGAGCCCACTCCTTTTTGAAGGCGGTGACCAGGGCAAAAATCAATCCGCCGAACATACCCACCAGCATCAATGGCGCCACCTCGGCCATGTCGTGCGACTTGAGAAACAGGCTCCAGGTCCAGCTCGCCGTCGCCAGCGCGCAGATCAGCAAGACGCCGGTCTTGTTTACCGTGCCGCCCAAGGTCATGCGGTCGGCCGCGTCAACCAAGCCGCCCATGCTGCCGTATTGGCCGCCCGGCAGGTTTTGGAACGTCTTGTCGCTCAAGGCTGGATTCGAAGTCTTCATCAAGGGCATTGTGTTTTCTCCTGAACACGCGGGCGTGATTCTTCGCTCCGATTAACTTGGGTGTGGGATGGGTTGGGATCGATGGAGCCGACGGTCAGACTTGAACTGACGACCTGCTGATTACGAATCTGATTTGCACATCCTACCTAACTGCTTTGCTTTGAGCGTGCATGTTTGGTTTCTAACAGATACGCTCGATTATGAGTTGACTGTAGATGACACAAAATGACACAAGATACGGAACGAACTGACACCAAAACGGACACCAAACCGACACCGTGCGAATCCATGCACAGTATGCGGCCCGTAGAACGGCCCTGTCCGATTCTACATGGTGGACTGTAGAGCAGCCACCTTGCCGGGACGGTCCATGAGGAGTCCTGCACTCTCGGGTCGTAGTCGAGGCCAATAGAAGCCGCTCGCACACCTTCCCAGTGAAAAAGAGCCTTCACCCGGACATCGAGACGCATATCGAGTTCGTTTGGGGTTGATGTTGTGAGGCGTTCACAGCGGCGCGACCGGGCTTCTGGATCGACTGCAGACGCGCTCCGGGGTCGAGCTATAATCCGCGCACGGGGGTAAGCCAATAATGACCGGCAGACAGCTTCGCGCCCTGTTCAATAAGCTCAACGAGCGGTACTTCGGCGGTAGGCTGCCGCCCCATGCCATCCGCAGCAGCCCAACGCTGGCAAAGCGTAAGGTACTCGGTCTATGCCGCTGGGAGCGCGGGCTCATCCTGATTGATCGCACGCTCTCAGATGCGGATTCCGAAGCCACGCTGCTCCATGAGATGGTGCACGCGGCCCGCCCAGGCGGGCACCACAAGCGCTGGGCGATGGAGATGGTACGGATTCAGGATATGGGCGCACCGCTCACGGGCGATGATCTCGACCTCAAAATGAAGCTCGACCGCAAGCTCTACGATGGGCCGGTGAACCGTCCAACTAAGAGAGACTTCCAGCGCTTGACGTCGAACGCGTTCATGCGTTTCCCGGATATCACCCTTAGGCAGTCCGTGTGTTTGTACATAAACACCTGCGGAGCCCCCGTGGAAACGGCTGCGGACTTTCTGGCGCGCTACCAATGGGCGAAAGCAGTCTATCGAGAGGAGCGGAGACAGGCGACTGCGGAGCGTCACAGCCAGGAAATGTGGAGACTCTTGGATATTCACAATGCCGGCGGGGAGCTTACCCCCGAGCAGGCAAAGGCCCAGGCGCGTTGGATCAAGCAGACCGAGAAGAGTGCCCACGGATAGAGAAAATCATGAAGCGTGCCGAGAGGGCGAACGTGGGGTTGGGTTAGCAAGCCCGGCACTCGTTCTGGGTCACTTGTCCGAGATGCCGACTATTCGCTCAAGTGGATTGCCGCAGCGAAATGCGTCCAATGTATTCCCAGGGAGGAGCGCTGGGCGATCGTCGATCTCGTTGGCAAGGGAAGGCACATTCGAACCGTTCCCGTACCGAATTGGGTGAAAGAGGCGCTTGACGCGTGGTTAACCTCAGCCGGTATCGAAAGTGGTCCGCTATTCCGATGTGTCTTTCGCGCGGGTAAACCATGGGGATACGGCATTTCAGAAAAGACCGTCTGGCACGTTATCAAAAAGACTGCCGCGGCATGAACATTCCACGTCTCGCGCCACATGATTTGCTGAGGTCCTGTGCACGGCTCTGCCATGATTCGGGAGGAGAGCTCGAGCAGATCCAGTTTCTCCTTGGGCATTTCTCCGTGCAAACCACAGAACGCTATATTGGCTGCAAGCAGCGTTTGAGAGTAGCTGTAATCGACAGACTTGGTATCGAACCCGGGTGAGTTGTTCACTCAGCAACTGGACGCGCAGGCGACGGCGACACGAGCTACCTCCACAGTCTGAATTGAACTGCGCCGAGCGGATGCGCCGCGGGGGTTCAATGATCCATTTGCGCAAGCGGTACACTGCAGTCAGTCATCGAATGGCGCTGTCTGGTCCCCTTGGTTCTCAATTCCAGGGTGCTGAGAGCCTCGGAGCCACCCTTCAGAATCTTGTTTTTGCCTCAGGAAATCACAACATCCAGAAGTCGAATTGCGACGCAAGAAACGGATTACAGAAATGCGAATGAAGACAATGCTATCTAGGGGTCCATTGAGGATGGGCGGTAAAGAGCCCTCCGAGAAAGCCTAGTTGGTATACCAAGAAAGATCCGAAGCAAAGACTAGCCATCCCTGAAGCAGTTCCAAGATAGCGGCTCAGCTTGGTGAAATGATCTCCGGCGAATGTAAGTGGAATGGCAATCGCGGCGGTCATGCACATCATCCCGATCATCGTTCCAGCGCCGAAGATGAGCAGATAGGCCGTGGCCCTGACAGGATTGTGAATTGTTGATAGAACCAGCAGCGCCACTGCCGCAGACCCGGCAAGTCCATGAACCAGGCCGATGGCCAGAGGGCGGAGGCATTGATAGAGACCGAAGCGGCCAATTGAACTTTCGAGTAATCGCTCCACTCTTTTTGTGCTCGTTTCCTTCCGCTCCGGGGCGGGTGAGTTCTTAGGGGAGGCAATAGCTGGAGTCAAGCGGGCTGTCACCTTCTGCATTACGCCGGTAAGGTTCAGGATCCCGAGCAGAATAAGCATGACTGCGACGCTGAATTCCATCGATAACCCGAGACGAGGTGGAATCTCGACCCCGAAGAGAATGATCAGCGAGCCGACTATAAAGATCGTGATTGTGTGACCTATTCCCCAGACGGCGCCGATGAAGGCTGAATTGCGGATGCTCCGCTGCTTGCTGACTATGGTTGAAATGGCAACCACGTGATCGGCATCAGTAGAATGCCGCATTCCGAGGATGAGGCCCAGACCCGTAACGAACAAGATGGGCCCAAGCCTCTCTTTGGAAAGCAGGTGCATGTTGAGGTGGACGGTGGAAAGGGCTTGAATGGCAAGTATCAAGCCGAGAACCGTGATGAACGCGGAGGACGCGACTGGAAGCCACCGCTTGGTGAGCGGGCCGTCGATTTGAAGGTGGGCCATGAAGCGGCGCGCGTAGACCATCAACATTCCAAACCCGATCAGGACTGCGGCCAGACCGACGCTGAAGGCCACAATCAGGAAGAGCCCCGGGCCGATTCTGTGGAGCGCGAAGGCGCTCAAGAGCACGATCAGCGCGGCCGGACAGGGGATGATTCCGCCGGTGATGCCGAGGGTCAGCAATTGAGTCAGGCTTACTGTTTGCGTCGGATTGGGGTTGCTTTCAGTCTCCGTTTCGGGTGGGCGATTCCAGAACATCCAGTGAGCATGAGCCGCGCCGGGAGCATGAGAGTGGTCCGTAGCCGTGCCGGTCAGGCGGCGCAGCAACATATAGCACCCCAGGCCCGCAATCGTGATGCCGGAAAGGGCGCCGAGCCAGGGATACAGTTGCTCAGGAACGATGTACCGTGAGGCGTACAAAGTGATCGCTCCCAGTGCAAAGACGCCAACTGTATGCGACGCGGTCACGATGATACCGAGAAGAAACGCATGACGTGCCGTACCCCTGGACCCCACAAGGTAGGCGGCAACGATAGTCTTGCCGTGGCCAGGCTCCAGCGCGTGCAGGCCTCCGAGACCGATGGCTATGATAGCCGCGGTAAACAAGAACCACGGGCTCAGGCGCTGGGCTTGAATCAGTTCGGTAAAGCTGTTGCGCGGCGTCTGTTGGCGATTGGCCTGGAGATGCATCGGAGTGGCAATCTGCCCGGTTGCCAGGGAGGGTACAAGGTCCTGCACGAGGGGTGAGCTTGGGGTTGCCTTTAATGGGATTCTGACCGCCGAAACCGCAGAAACTGCTCGCGGCCGCGATGCTCGCACCGACTGCTTCTCCTCGAGCGAGACTTGAGACAGTGGAACTGGCAATGAGACTTGTAGTGACGCTTCGAGATCCTGGGGCGGACTTGTGAGCAGATCCGTTGGATAGTTACTCAATTCACCGCTACGGTCTGAGCTGCGAACTGAGCTGTGCAGCAATGATCCCGCGGCTGCAAGCGCAACGATCTCCTTCCATCCGCTGTGACCTGGATAGTTATTGTCCGCGTAGTGGAGATTCATTTGCGTTTGGCCAGGGTTTGAAGAGGCCGATGGGTACGCCGCTTCGTAAACAAAGCCCATCTTCATCGTCGGCAATCCACCCGCGCCCATGGGAAAGATGACTCCGCTGGAGATGAGTCGAAGGGAAGTTGGTTTGCCATCCACATCGAGCGTGAGACCGCGGCCCAGTTCAGCGCCTCGGGCAGATACGTAGCCGATAACCGCCTGGGAGCTGGGATCGATGTCGGTAGCCGCAATCTTCGCCTGCTGCAACTCCTGGTAGGTGGGGATTTCGGCCAGATCGATGAAGTATCGAATGCGGATACGGTCGCTCTCCAAGGTGATTTTGGAGTAGTGGTTCACGCTGAAATTGCCCATGGGATGAGCCGCAGCCAGTCGACAATGCCCCAGCAGGAAAAACAATGTCAGGAAGTAAAAAAGTCTTCTAGCGGCCATGTTGATTCGACCCTTCCTCTGATTTGGATTGCTTTTCCATCGCAGCGAGCCTACGCTGTGCCGCAGCCGCGTAGATGGGATGGAAATGCGGGTTGATCTCGAGTGCTTGTTTTAGTTCACTGCGCGCCTGCTCATGTTTCCCGAGTCCTTCAGCGATCATGCCTGCGTGAAACAGCAGCAGAGAATCCCGCGTTCCGAGGCGCAGCGCTTTCCCGCTTGCCTCTGCGGCTTCAATCAGCTTTCCGTTCTTGTAGAGAGCCCATGCAAGCGCGTCCCATGTGTATACATCGCGCCGGACTTCAAGCTCTTTTTGCGCCAGATCGAGTGCTTCAGAGAGCTTCATGTCGTGATCGGCGTAGAAGATCGCCAGGTCGCGATTATGCAGTACCTGATTGATGCGCCCGAGCAACCCAATGTATTCGACCAGCGCATACTGCTTCTGGGCCTCTGGATGATTTCCAGACTTGGCGTAGAGGTCGCCAAGCTCAGCGACGAAGATGGGCATTGGAACGATGGCGATCGCCTTTTGGTAAAGCATGATGGCGTCAAAGTATCGGCCCACATTAGCCCTGAGTTTTCCTAAAGCGGCCAAAGCGCGATAGTCGCCAGGATGGATGTTGAGGGCGGCCAGATAGGCCGCATCGGCAGATGGCGCGTCACCGGCTTGCGTGTCGTATTCTCCCAGTTCGTAGTACAACCAGGCCATGTTTTCGGCTGGAAGCTGCGCTTGAATGCCTTCCGCGACGGCTTTCTTCATGAGGGCGATTGCCCCGGCTGTGTCGCCAGAGATGAACTTCAGATAGGAGACTCGACTGTCTCGCGCATAGGCGGCACGCGGCGACGGGGTCATGTCGCGCGGTGTCAGCCGGCCGTAGGCTGCGGCGGCCTTGTCGTACTCGCCCATATCTGCATCAGCATCGCCGACAATCGCGAAAGGAGACAGTTCGCCGGTTCCCAGCGACAACGCTTTCTGCGCGTAGGCGAGCGCGTCAGTAAACCGATGCTCTCCCATGCAGACCTCGGCCAGGGTTTCCAAGGCCGCTTCCGATGAAAAATCCTCTGACGCCAGATCGAGAGATTTTGTCAGCAATTGTTCGGCGTGTTCATAGTCGCTTACGTCGGCTGTCTCCCTGGCACGCTGAAAATAGGCTGCGCCCAATCCAGCGTATGCAGTTGCGTCTTTGGGAGCCTGAGCTACCAGGGTTTGCGCGCTGTGGATCATGCGCTCGGTACCTGTGGGGCGTGAAGTCAGCAGATTCTCTGGAACCGGAGGAAAGAGGGTAGCGGGAGTATCACTCGATGCGTTGGCGTTCGACGTTTTTTGATTGGATGCATTGGTATCAGGCGTTGAATCACGCAGTAGATCGGCAGTGGACATCGGAACCGGCGTCGGCACCGGAGATGTTGGAGGTTCTCCGATTCCGACCACGTCCGTTGGGCCCACAGACTTGCGAGCATCCAGGGCATATTCTGATGAGGGATTGGCCTGAAGCGCTAGCCCAAAGTATCTGGCGGCGTCCGTGGCATGACCGAGCTTCTGGGCGATGTGGCCGGCGTGATCGAAGATCTGCGCACTTTGAATTCCGACCGCGATAGCCTTCTGGACCGCTGCGTCCGCGTCCTGGTACCTAGCATTGGCATAGAGAGCCCACGCGTATGCATCCAACGTCCACACATCATGGCGCGGGGCAATCACCTGCTGCGCAATCTTCAGTGCATTGGGTGCGCTGGCAGTATTGCCGGCATACATCAGAATCAGGTCGAGCGTTGAGGTCCCTGTAGCCGTTTCAGGTGCGCTCGCCTGGCTCTCAAACTGCGCATATGTGGCGTGCGCATCCTGGGCCTGTCCTGCGGCCTCTTGAGCTCTCGCCAACTCATAGAGAATGTGTGGGTCTTTGTCGATCTGTGCGGCTTGCATCCACAATTGGACTGCTTCGCTCACTCGATGCTGGGTGATGCGAACGCGCGCCAGATTCTCGATGGTATAGGGATAGCGAGGGAAGATCTGTTCGGCCCCCTCCAGAGTGTGGGCTGCCACATCAGCCTGGCCCAATTCAATCTGAATCGACGCGATCTGGTTGGCAATCCAAGCCAGGTCTTCAACCTCAGTCGGGGAGGTCTGCGAATATGCCCGGTTCAGGAAATCGACCGCGCCATGCGCATCGCCGTACAACATCCGCAGCTTGGCTCCGACCAAAAGTGCAGGAGTGTTATTGGGCCGCATATTCATCATCCACTGCGCATTGATCTCGGCTTCCGGATAGTCGCCGAGCGCGACGTATGCCTCGGCAAGATACCCATAGGTCATCACATCGTCCGGCGTGCGGCGATGGAGAACTGTAGCCCTGTCCCTCGCCTGGGGAAACTCATGGCGGCTCAACAGGAGTACTACCTGGGTTTTCAGCAACTGAAAGTCTTCCGGATCCAGTTTCAAACCTTGAGCAAGAGCGGCATCAGTATCCTTCAAGTACTTGGGATCGGCAGTCTCGCGGGTCCGCCGAAGGCTGGCGAGTGCCAGCTCGTTGTACGCTTGCACCCTCTTCGGATCCGTCGCGATCTGCTGCTTCGCCGCCGCGATGCGTTGCAGCGCAGGAGTCTCTTCCTGTACGGCTGTCTCGCCGGGCGAGTTATGCTGATCGGCCGCCGACAAGACCGCTTGCTGAGCGCTTCCCTGCCGGGAGAGGAGGACGCCGAGAATGAATAACGTTGCGCAAAAGGGTTTCATAAGGGACCTATTCTCCGGAGCTTTAGCAAGTGGTTCTCTGCGCGAGAAGGTTACGCGCAGAGAACCGGGTAATGCTCAGGCAACCAAACTGGATTTGCTGGGCGCCGATAGGGTTAGTTGACTGGGCAGGGCAGAGGACCTCCCTGGTTTGCTGGCGCTGGATCCGAGTTCTGAGAGCTGGAGGATGTCGGCTGATCGCCGCAGCCGGTAGGATCGCCGGGACTGATGTGACGGCTGTCGCGCCCGCTGTAGGCAAAGTGCACATACGGGAACGTCTCCTGCGGCGGGACATCAGGCGCGTTGACGCCATCGCCGAGCAGGTTGTTCGGCGCAACATTGAATCCAGGGGCGAGAATGCCACCGATAGCCACCCGCTCCGTGATATCGACGACATCGTCTGTCAGACGGCGGCCATTGGGATAACCTGCGGGGTCACCGACGATCAGGCCCAAACGCTTGCGATTCGCCTTCGGCGTAGGAGGTACTCCGGTGTTGAGCCTCATAAGGTCGGCGATCGGTCCGGCCGGAGTGCCTGGAGCGGCAATCGGTGGGGCATAGGTTACCAGCGGCAGTAGATCGGTTCGGGGTGGGGTAGGAATGTTGAATCCATAGACAGCGTTGAACACTCTTGCAATAAGAGGATCAAGGTCAAAAGAGGCAAACTGACTGTCCTTCACCGGTTCCGACATGCTCCAGAAGTCCTTGCTGCCGGTGCCGATCACCAGTTCGTTGATCAAGGGATTGCCGAAGCGCTGTATCTGAGCCAGGCTGCCAAAGTTCTGTGCAGGGTTCGGGGATTCGCGAATGGTGAACTGCGTCCTGGAGGTTGTCGCCCATGCACCGATGGTCGCTTTTGGATCGGTGGCGGGATGGATATTCCCATCGCTGGTCAGTAAGGTGATGGGGACCTCGATAGCAATCGTGTTGACGTTGAACCCGGCGACCGAATTCGGAGCAGAATTCAACTGGTCGTCGGCGTCCTGCGCGGGGGTAAGAGCTTCAACGCCTGTCCCAGCGCGGTAGTTGAGGCTATCGAAGGTCGCACCCAGATCGATGAAGAAGGGATCGGCGGCCGTGCCGGCCCAAACCCGGACACCGGATACTCCACTGCCATTCACACTGTAGATGCCCTGCGCAGCCAAAGCGTCATAGTCCGGCATAGTGCGCGGGCCCACGTTGCTGGGAACTGCGATGAGCGGACTGCCGCTTGTCAGAGCGATCCTTCTGTCCCCCTTAATCATGTCGACGGTGAAAGTCTGTTGGAGACTCAGGCCCGCGGCCCCTTCGCCAGTGAGTGAAGTGATCGCGGGAGGCACGATCGGCGTACCGGGCTTGATGGGTGCGGGTGAGTTAGCCGGTGCGCCGACTCCATTGCCAGCTCCCGCGTAACCAACGGGGAGGCCGGCATCTAGGATGTGGGTTTGAAACCGGAACTGAAAGACAACGTCCGGCCGCGCGTCCTGATCGTTGTCGACCTTGATCTGATACACGATTGATGGATCGAATGGGAAATAGTTCGGTCCATTGCTTGGTTGCAGAAACGGATCGACGTTCATGACGAACGTAACAAACCCCGGATGATCGTAGCTGACAAAAGCGTAGAAATCGGTGACGTCAGCGGTGTGATCCAGGGCGGTGATAGGTGCTTCCCGGTGGCTGGACGCAAACGCGCCAGGTGGGACGGCCATGAGCAGACTCAGCGAGAGTCCGACTGCGGACTTCAGTTTTGACATAGGAATCTCCAAATTCATAAAGTCGTGTTGGGAACGGAAGGCCTGAACAAGACGGGAATAGATTGCAGGGGGCTCAGTTACTCGCCGTTCGTGTAAATAGATACGCTGCAGCTTCTCGCTTGGATTGGTGGCGCGGCGAGAAAAGTCTGAATTTCGCAATCCAGAAGCTCAAGCCAATTCGTAATCAATAAAGCAGAGCCAACAGCCCTGGCAGGCCGCTCAGATCACTGAGGTATAAATGCACGCTTCGAGATCGATCCTCTCAATTACGAGCGGTAGAGCTCGCCTCTGGACTCTGGCTATCGCATTTCTTCTTATTGGGACTTTCGCGAGCACCATTGCGGCCGCGGCTGAGAGCGGCGTTGGCCGCACCACTGGCACAGTGCTCGATCCTTCCGGTCTGCCGTTGGCTGGAGCGAACGTCAAACTCGATTCCGCCTCCGGTGCGCGCGTGATCGGTACAACCGGAAGCGACGGCGGATTCACGATTGCGCTGCCCACGTGGGGCGCCTACACAGTGCGTGTGGAAGCCGTGGGGTTTCTCCCGGTGATGCGTACTGTTGATTTGCGCGCAGCGGCAGCGAGCCTGACGTTGCGCCTGGAGCGCGTGGCCGGAGCAGCCGATGAAGTGGTCGTCACGGGCGACGTGAGCGACGTGACGCTCACCTCGCCCGACCCTTCAGAAAAGGTAATGGTGCGCGAGGAACTGCTCGACGCCAACCCCGGACGCCCTGGCGCGCCGATTTCGATTCCGGGCCTTCCCATTGAAACCGCCTCCGGGGGCATCAAGGCGCCGCAGTACTTTGTACCGGGCGTGGCCGGCGATCACGGCGAACCCATCGCCCAGTACATTGCGGTGGGCGGCTACCTGGTTACAAACAACCTCTCCGCCAATGCGCACGGCAACGGCTACGCCGACCCGAACATCTACGTCTCCGGCGCGCTGGGCAGTGTAACGACCGACGGCGGCGCCTTCAACGTGCTGGAGGGCAATCATGCGCTGAACCTCGCCGCCGCCTATGGATTGCGCCCGCAGCTGAGCCGCTTCGTCACCCTTACCGGCGACTATCGCGACTTGGATCTCACGGCTGGATTCGCGCCCAAAGATCCAGCCAAGAAGGAGTGGGTGGAGCTCGAAGCCAGCTACGGCAATGGCCTGATGAAGCGGCTGGAGCACCGCACGCAATTCAAGTGGAACGCGCAGCGCGTCTTCGACCCCGGCAAACACAACATCACGCTGTTAAGCCTTGGATACTGGGGCAAGTCTCACGAGGGAAATCTGATTCCGGTGGGACTTGGCCGGCAACTAGAGGACACCGTCGACCCACGGCAGTTTGATCAGACGCATTCCTCGATCCAGGCCATCGACGACGTCTGGAAGGTCAGGCCCAGCGACGAAGTTGCCTTCTCCGGATTCTTTCGCACCTACAACCTTGCACTCTATTCAAACTTCGGCGAGGGGCTGATCCGGCAGAGCGAGTTCCGTACCGTCGAAGGCGCGGAGGCGCGCGAGACGCACACGTTCACGCCTTGGCTGCAAGCGATGGCCGGCTTCGACTACCACGAAGACAACATCCACCGCGACAATCTAGACCACTATCTCTCGGACAACGTGCTGGTCTACGGCCCTTTCCTCAAAGTTCTATCCAGCAACGTGACCATACGCGATGCAACGCCCTATGTGGCCTTGCACAGCGGCCTGGGCAAGCATTTGCGCTTCTACGCCGGCCAGCGCCCCGACACGATCGAGCTGAAGAACACCGACATGCTCAATCCCGCATGCTCGTTCGACACCTGGAGCACTTTTCTCGCACCCAAGGCCACGCTGGCCTGGACGCCCAGCGGTTCTGGATCAGAAGCTGGCGCGGTCCGCTGGCTGCCGTCGGCTTCGTTCAGCATTGGGCAGGCCTTTTTCACAGAGGATCCGCGCATCGCCGTGGGCAGCAAGACCTCTGGCAACCCGACCGGAGCAGCCGCGCTGCCTTCTTCCTTTGAGCGCTCCCACTCCGAGCAATTGGTGATCGAAAAGGAGTCTTCCGCAACCGATGTGCGCGTGACAGTGGGCCGGTCGACGACCACCGAAACCCTGGGCAAGATCGACCCCGACAATGGAACACAGCAGCCGCTGGGACCCGGCACGCTTAAGTTTCTCACCGCCAGCGTGCGCCATCGATTCAGCAGCTTCGGGACATTGCAAGCGGTTCTCTCCAAGGCCAACGCCCGCTTGTCAGGTGGCACGATCGACGGCCAACAGATCGTCGCGCAGATCGCGCCCGAGGCGCCACGCACCATCTTCGACGCCCTTGCAACGCTGGACAAGTTGCCTCTGGGTCTGCATGGACGGGGCGAGTACGAGTACGTGGGCCACAAGCAATTGGACCTGGGCAACGCGCAGCACCCAAACACTTACGAGGCGATTCCGGTCGGCGAGACGCGGCTGGCGGTGGTCCGGACCTTCCTGAACGGCCGATTGGAAATGGGCGCAAACGGAATGCTGGCCAGAGGCTATACTGGGCAGACAACAGAGACCTTCGATCCCGGATGGCAGATGGGCGCGATTCCGTATTGCGCGCCTGGATCAGGCCCGAGCGGCGCAGCGAACGACTTCGACTGCGGAACCAATAAGCAGAGCGTCGGTATACGGATGATGTCGTGGGTGGGAGGATCGATCTCCTGGCGGTTTAACTCAGAGAAGTAAGTCCCGCCTTTGCGATGGTTATTTCGTGATTCCCCATCGACGTATAAGACTTATTGCGCACCTATTGCGGACCAAGCAGCGAAGATTCCGGCATTGACATTCGTCGGAGATAACCGCGTTGCCGGAAGCCGTCAGCGTTCATGCGTCGCGTTCCAGGATTCGAGCGCGAAGAGTTGGATCTCCCATTGCTCCGATCAAAAAGACTTTGGGACCGCCCCCGGGGAGGGACAGTCCCACAAGTTGAGGTGCACTTATTCCTATTTGAATCCGTTGGGGCCTGCATTCATACCCGCGGGAAAGAAGACCCCCATTGCTGGGCTGACCGCGGTGGTGCCGTTGACCGCGCCGCCGCCGGTGACGATGTTCAGGACTTGGGTGGTGTTGCGCGCGAAAGCTACAACGTTGGTTGAATCGGCATCCGTGAGGCGAGTTGCCGTCACCGCAGATCCACCGCCGAGCGAAACCGGGAAGGTCGCCAGGCCAAAGTCGTCGGGATTCGAGTCGTATGCGCTGGGCGCCGCGCCGAGCAGGGCGGCCTGCGATAGGGATGCACGTAGGGTCGAAATCAGGTTGGTGTAGCTGCCGATGCCTGTGCCGTCTGGATCGATATAGTTGATCGTTGTGCGCACGAGGCCTGCGTGATACGCCTCGACCGCAAGAATGCCTGCGGCTGTCGTCAAGTTTGCGGAAGAGGTCAGCAGCGAAGCCGCGCCATGGTATGCCGTAACGCCGACATCCTCGAAGACGTAGGCGCCGACGAGAAATGCTTCGTCGCTTGCATAGGGGCTAAAGCCTGACCCGCCCGGGATCTTTGCCGCCGTAGCTAGCGTCTGAAACGATGTGCCCAGGTTGATGGCTGGTTGTGCAACGGCGGAACTGCCAAGCGCAGACAGCAGCAATTGAACATGCTTGCCCTCTTCAACGGCGGTCTCAATCGCATAGGATGCGACTTGAATGGTAGAGAAGGGTACGAGGCTGCCGCCTGAGACAGTGCCCGGAGTACCTACGGTTCCAGAAAGTGCGATCGGCGGAGCGCCGGCTGCCGTCGATGCGAAGTTTGCCTTATCGATGGTGGTACCGAAGGCTGCCAGATAGTAGAAGTTCGCCTCGAGATATTCGAGATTGAGGGCAAAGTTAAGAATGTCTGCATCCGTGTAGAATGCGGTTGCGGCTTCCGCCGAAGGAGCGCTCGCGCCAATTGCCAATCCAGCGAGCGACGCTACGCCCAGAGTCAGCATCTTGCGCCGGCTCGTGACGATGATGTCATCCAGAAGTTGAGTCTCTTGATTCGCCATGGAATTTCCTGTCCTTTAGAGGCTGTGCGGTGATTACGCAGTTGTGGTGGCAAAGATGCTATTGACGCCGTTGGGAAAGAATCCGCCGCCCTTGGCGCCGACCGTTGGCGAACCGTAGACGATGTGAAGAACCTGGTCAACGGTGCGCGCGAAGCCTACCGCGTCTGCCGCACTGGCTGCAACAATTGCACTCGGTGAAGTGAGGCTTGTGGGCAACGTGAGCAAGGTTTCAACCGACCCTGTCGTTGACGGTGCCGCGCTGTTGCCGACGGTGAGCGTAGCGCGCAGATTCTCAACCAGATTGGCATCGCCCAAATACGGATATGCGGCTGCGGAGCCCGCAGCTATGGCGCGTCCAGTGAGCGATGTGCGGACATATCCGGCGTGATAGGCCTCAACGGCAAGAATGCCCGCTGCTGCGGTGAGGTAGCCGGAGGCCACGCCTGCCGCGCTGATCAGCGGAGCTGCGCCGGAGTAGGCGGTTACACCGACATCTTCAAAGATGAAAGCACCAACAAGAAAGGCGTCAAAGCTGGCAAAGGGATTGAAAGAGCCTGCTCCCGTAGCGGCTGTGGTGATCTTCGCTGCAACGGCCAAGGGACCGAAAAAGGAAAGGTCGATATCGGGCATGGGGACCGCGGCTGAACCGAGCGCACTGCGAAGGAACTTGACGTGCGCTTGCTCCTCGAATGCGATCTCGTTCAGTATTTCCTGCTGGGATGGTGTAAGGTCCGGGACTGCCGCGGCGTTGCCCAAGGTTACCGAACCAACATTCTGATAGGACGAAGCTGAGCCGGCGGTGATTTCGGAGGCTTCCAGGCCCGAACCCGTGGCCGCGTATAGATAGAACTGAGCCTCGAGATATTCGAGGTTGAGAGCGAAGTTCAGTACGTCTACATCGGTGAATGAAGTGGTGGGTGGAGTGGGCGTTGGGATCATGGATTCAGTGCTGCCACCACATCCCGCGAGGGCCAGTGCCGCAGCCGTGCCCGCGCTGGCTCCGGCTCCAGCCAGAAACTTGCGGCGCGAGACGCCCCTATTGATGAATGTGCTCAAATTGTTCACAATTCTCTCTCCGGGTAGTTGTGGGTTAGGATTTTTCCTGCTCACTGCCTATGTACGCACAGAGTGACTGTTTCGGATTCATGGCGCCGAAGAATCGGATTTCTTTTGTCCACGTGAATCTGCTTCCTGCCTGCCGACGTACCGTGAGTGCAGTAAAAAATCTCAGAGAGAAAGAAGACATGAATATGAAAAAGTTTTGCGGAATGATTCTGGCGGTTGCATTTGTGCTTGCAGGGCAGGCAGTTCAGGCACAAAAGGACCCAGATGTGGGCGGCGCGACGATGTTTGCAGCCAAAAACATCGTTCAGAATGCCGTCAATTCGAAGGACCACACTACGCTAGTTGCCGCAGTGAAAGCAGCGGGGCTCGTAGATACTCTGGAAGGCCCGGGGCCCTTCACAGTATTTGCGCCAACCAACGATGCCTTCAACAAGCTGCCCGCCGGCACGGTGGATTCGCTGCTGAAGCCCGAGAACAAAGATCAGCTCACTAAGATTCTTACCTACCATGTTGTCGCCGGCCGGATTGGCGCAAAGGATCTGAAGCGCCAGATCAAGATGAATGGCGGCAAGTCAGAGTTGAAGACCGTGTCGGGTGAAACGCTGACAGCAACCGTGCAGGACGGCAGGATAGTTCTGACCGATGAGAAGGGAGGCACGTCAACCGTCACTGTTGCGGATGTCTTTCAGTCCAACGGCGTGATTCATGTGGTGGACAGTGTTCTGCTGCCGAATTAGTTGAACGAAGGAGAGACAAGCCTCCTATTCGCACAACTTGGAAGATTGAACAGTCGGCAAAAGGCATGCGGCGCTCACGTCGGAAGTACATCCTGCGCGAGCGCCGGGAATCTTTCGAATGAATAGCGCGGACGTATCAAGCGGAGAAACGTGAAGCGGATAGAAGATGTGGTCAATACCAGAACCATAAAGACGCGGGAACACACCCTTGAAGTTTGAAATATGAATTCGCGCGACGCGCTCAGCATGTTATGGCAGGAATCTTGAGAAATATTTGGACTTCACCCGATCCAGCCAGGAATCGAAAAGCGATGGGTCAGACGACACGGTTCTCGATGACTTGATTTCCCGGTGAAGTCATCAATAAAAACAAACACCCGTCATCGGAGAAGGTCTCCCCGTGGATCGTACCGGAATTCGCACGGCAATAGTCGCCGGCGCGCATAACCTGGCCTTCCACGTGAAGGTCGCCGGAGAGAAGGAAGAGCTCCTCGATAGCGGCGTGGTGGTGGCTTGGAATGTGAGCGCCAGCATCCATGCGGACCAGCGAAGTATCGTACTTGAGGGCTTTGTCTTCAAAAAGAGGCTTCAGGAAAACGCCAGAGGCAATGGGTTGCCACGCGAGTTCTTCCGAGCGGGCAATCAGGATTCCACTGTGTTGGAAAAGAATTCCGGGAACGCGGGGACTGCCGCCAATTCTTGATAGCAGTCGCTCACGTAAGTGCCCCGGAGCAACAGCCGGGACAGACTCTCCGATAAGACCGGCGGTCTCCCCAAAAGAAAGCACTTCACTGGCACACACTTCGCAGCCCTGGCGCAGATGCTCTTCAAATGCGACTTTATCGGGGCCTTCTAGAGATCCCAGAGCATGCAGAACCGCAAGCTCATGCAGGTCGTCGCAGGAAGCTTGCTTTCTGTTGTTCACAGGCCCTCCGCATAAGGTCCAAGAATTCTCCGTAAGTGTATCATTCCGAGCCGTATACGCGTTTTCACAGTTCCCAAAGGCAACCCGGTTTGCACAGCCATCTCAGAGTGGCTGAGCCCTGAAAAATATGCCAATTCGATAGCCTCCCGCTGATCGGGGGCAAGATCCGCCATGGCTTTCTGCACTATACGCGACCGCCCGGCCGCCAAGCTATCCATTTCCGGAGTGGGCCGAGAATCGCGAAGGTTAGGCACTTCGTCCACATTCTCTTCGAGGTCGGCTCGACGTGCCTTACGGCTACGCAAACAATCGAGCGCCCGGCTGCGCACCAGCATGACAAGCCAAGACGTCACTGTGCCGCGCTGAGGGTCAAAACGAGAGGCGGTGCGCCAGACCTGGAGGTACACCTCCATTGTTACGTCCTCCGCGGATGACGAATCTCTCAAAATGCGCAGAGCAAGGCCGTAGACGGTCCGGTTCGTGCAGTCGTAGAGTTGCGCGAAGGCGCACTCATCCCCAGCTGCCAGCCTGGTGACCAGCCCCCCCAATGCGGGGCCACTATCGGAACGCTCAAATGCTGAAGAAGCTTCCACCGCCACTTTCTGAGCAGTGCACACGGGCAAAACAGACCCGTTCGACCTGTTCCGGATTAGGGAAAATCTATCCGCCCCTAAGAGATGCCGGCTCGGGGAGCGCCTTGGAGGTTGCTGACATTCTACCGCACCCACACTCGATGATTGATTGAAATTCAGCAAAGATCTCCCGATGGCTCAACCACATGCGCTGCCGTTGCCAAAAGCCCTTTCAGAGCGGGCCCTAACTTGCTATACGGCGGACCGGGGTCAAAGGGATTCATGGATTGGCACAATTCATTGCCCCCATTGTATGTAGAAGCAAAGATCGGTTACAGCATCAATGGACATCGTTCTCTGACCGATGTACAGGCGCGTTGGCGCCTGCATCTCAAGCCTTTCTTGGGCTCGGTGCCAGCAGCGCAACTCGACTCCCGGCAACTCGAGTGCTACGTCGACAGCCGCCGCGAGCAAAATGCCAGCAATGCCATGATCAATCGAGAGCTGGCGGGCCTGAAGCGCATGTACCGGCTCGCCTACCAGGCGAGGCCGCCGCGAGTGCCGAGCGTCCCTCACTTCCCGCACCTGAGGGAAAACAACGTGAGACAAGGCTTCGTCACGCCCGAACAGTACGCGAACCTCGCCGCCCACTGCAAGGACCTCTGGCTCCGGGCAATGCTGGAAACTGCCCATAACTACGGCTGGCGAGTAAGCGAATTGCTAACTCTTCGCGTCGGCCAAGTGGATCTCGTAGCGCGCACGATTCGGCATGAACCAGGCACAACCAAGAACCAGGAAGGACGTGAGGTCACAATCGAATCTGGCGCATTGTTCCAGATGATCTATGAGTCAAGAGCGGGATGTACGTCCGCGTGTGAAGTCCGCAAGGCAAATCGCTGACGTCCTCTCAAATGAGGATTTCAAACCATCCGACTTCATGAAGGCCAGGAGGCCCGAACTATTCTCGGATTCCACAAACTCTCCCGGAGTCTTCCTCCCGCGGGAAGCGTTTGAGTATCACCTCGATACTTTAACGAGTCGGAAGCAGGAGACGGCCTTTGAGCATTTCTGTCGTCGCTTGACGGAGCGGGAGATCTGCCCCAATCTTCTGCCGCAGACGGGTCCAACTGGTGGCGGAGACAGCAAGACGGACTCCGAAAACTACCCGGTTGCAGGATCGATAGCAATGCGATGGTACGAGGCAATAGATTCGTCTGCAGCTGCGAAGGAGCGATGGGCGTTCGCGTTCAGTGCCAAGAAAAAGTGGCGACCAAAGTTGGACTCCGACGTAGACAATATAGCCAAAACGCAACGGGGCTACACTAACGTTTACTTCTTTACCAATCAGTTCGTGAAAGATAAAGAGCGGGCAGCGCTCGAAGATAAGCTGTCCGCGAAGTACGGGACCAAGGTGCACATCATGGACCGGTCCTGGATTGTCAAATGCGTTTTTGAACATGATCGAATTGAATTAGCTGTCGAGACTTTGAACCTCGACCAGACGAACTCCCGGCCCCGGAAACTTGTTGGCCCGCGTGATTTTAAGAATAGGGCTCGCCTAGATGGACTGGAAAAAGAGATCGAAGACCCTGAACGGTACAACGGAGCTAGCTATCAGTTGGTCGAGGATTGTCTTCGTGCATCCCTCCTAGCAAGGGGTCTGGAACTTCCGAAAGTAGAGATCGAAGGCAGATTCGTTCGAGCGGAACAGATTGCGCAGAAGGTTGATCACCCTCAGCAAAAGCTCCGAGTTGCATACAACCGCGCCTGGACCTGTTTTTGGTGGTATGAGGACCTAGATCAATACCTTAAGCATTATTCGGAAGGCGAGGTCATCGCGATTCAGAGCGCATCCGTCCGGATTTCCATTTTGGTTGGAACGTTGTCTATTGGGTCCGATTCGCTTGAATTGTACCCCTCTCGTCCGATCGACTGGAAAGCTCACCGCCTCTTGAATTGCTCGCAATCCTGCTGTACCGTTGAATTGTGGACGGAGAGAATTCTAGATTGGCGGCCCTTGAGGGTCGCCTTTTCTAATTTCCATCCTAAATTTGCAAGATTAAGGAGGGTAATCATTGAGCAATTACAGCCTTGAACTGGACTTTCTAGATGATCCCAAGGGTGAGGCACCTTATCCAATAGCCCAAATATACGTGCAAAGGTCTGGCGGCTACCGTGGGAATCCGCTTCGATACATAACCCCGGATTGCGCGACGAAATCCGATTTCAACCACCACATAGACCGCTTGGAAAAGGAACTGGAAAACATCCGCACCCGAGGAAATGCAAAATTTGACGCCATACAAGCTCGATAGGCCGTGTGCCGGGTGCCCCAGGTCCCGATTCTGAGACCTGGGGCACCACGACTGCCGGACGTCAGTTGCGAAATCCCCCGGCATGGTCGAAACTTAGCTGGCCATGCGCTTCGCCCGTTTTCTCGCTCTCGTCTGTTCCGGCCTTCTCGTTTGTCTGCCCGCCGCGGCGTCTCATCTCGTTACCGGCAATGGATTCGGCTTTGCGGTCGTGTCGCCGAAGAACGGTACGGTCACCAGGTTTTACGCCCATCCTTACAGCTTCGGCCAGCCGGACCCGAAAAACCCTCTGAGCGAAGGAATCGAGACCGCCAACTTCATCAAGGAGCTTGGCTGGGCGGC
Organism: Occallatibacter sp.; assembly: GCA_035510955.1. Classification (GTDB taxonomy): domain Bacteria; phylum Acidobacteriota; class Terriglobia; order Terriglobales; family Acidobacteriaceae; genus Telmatobacter. Next base: position 22,738 of record DATKGE010000368.1, read on the forward strand.
GGGAGGCGGGCACGGCTCATCCACGCAAGGCGCCTCGGCCGACTACGAGGAAGACTCGCAGGTCATCCACGCGCGCAGCAGCGATGGCGAAGGCCTCATCTTCATGCCCTTCGAACTGCGCTGGCCTGCACTCATCGTCAGCTGGGAACCTAGTGGCGCGGAGGCGCAATCGGGCGCGCTGCATGTGGAGTGGAACCGGACGCTCAAATCTCAAAGAGAAGTGCGGATGTTCGGCGTCGAGATGCATCTGCTCAAATTCGACGGCATCGAGGAATCCCTGTTGCTGATTCCGCTCGGTGCGAAGCGCGCCGGACCGGCCGACCCGCTGCAGATTCTCGCCAGCAGCCTTTCTTGGGCTCTGATCTCTCTCGAAAACGAAAGCGAATTGAAACAGGCGGCGACCGACTTCAACCGCTGGCGCGCGGGGCTGACGCCGCGTGCGCTGGGCACGCGCGAGATTGCAGAGCTCGAGCAATGGCGTGTCAAGCCGGTTGTCCATTTCGCCGGCGAGCAGGAACGTCACCTCTGGCGCCAGAGCGAGGTAATGCTGCGCATGGCGCAGAGCCGCGAGCCCAACCGTCCCGGGCGAAACAACAACGGCTTGATCGTAGCGGCGTTGCCCGACGGCGTCTATTTCACGCCCTGGGTGCGCGACATGGCCTGCGCGCTGGATGCGTTCATCCACATGGGTCACCAGGCCGAGGCGCGGGCCGGGCTGCTGGCCTACTCCAACGCGCAGCCTACGGGAAAGATGCGCGCCCAGACCGCCGGCGTCGACTACCAGATCTCGGTGGTGCGCTATTTCGGTGATGGCTCCGAAGAGCCGTTCTTTACCGAGGAGGGCGCCACCAATATCGAGTTTGACGACTGGGGCCTGGCTCTGTGGGTGCTGGGCGAATACGTGCGCAAATTTGACGACCCCCACCTGCTCAACACCGCCACGTATCGCGGCCTGCTTTACCCGAGCGCGCGCGATCTTGTGGTGAAGCCACTGCTGGCCAACCTGGAGAGCTACGGCGGCGGCGAGATTGTGGCGGCCGATACCTCCATCTGGGAAGAACACCAAAAGGACAAGAAGCATTTCGCCTGGTCAACGGCCATGGCCATCGTGGGCCTCAAGAACTTTGCAGAGGTTGCACGGCGTGCCGGCGACGAATCCGCACGGACCAATGCTCTGGCTCACGTTGCTCAACTGCGCAAAGGATTCGCCGCGGCCTTCATTCGCGACGGGAAAATGCACGGCACACTCGAGCCGGGCATGAAGAACGACATCGATGGCGCGCTGCTTGCAATTATCAACTTCGACGTGGTCACCGATCCGGCCCTCGTCAGGGATACGGTTGCGAGGATGGAGCTGCTGAAGGTGGCCTCGGGCGGCTACAAGCGCGTTCGCAGCAACTACACCGATCCGGCCATCTTCGAGTATTGGTATGAGAAGGAGGAGTTTCTCTTCGTCGATTTCAGCCTGGCGGAAGTGGATCGGCGACTGGGAAACACTGCCAAGGCGGACGCGATGCTCAAGCGCATTGTCTCGAAGGCCGCCGCCGATCACAACATCATTCCCGAAATGTACGTTGCCGTGCCGTGCCAACTTTTTCCCGGCCAGGTCGGCGATCCCACAGGAGCCTTGCCCATGGTTGGTTACGGCGCTGGAGAATATATCCTGCACGTTCTTGAGCGCGAGGGCTTGCTGGGTAATCACCTCGGCACACCGGCTCCTCGCGCCGCAGGGAGCGGATGATGCGGGCGTTGACGTGATTTGGTGAAGTCTGTGACGGGTCAGGAGTAGGCGGACTGAATCCTGGGCGATGAATTCTGAATCATAGAGGAGAATAGTTTTTCGGAGGATGCTTTGGACCTGAAGCTGGCGGACAAAGTTGCACTGGTAACCGGATCGACGGCAGGAATCGGATTTGCGATTGCCCGGCAACTGGCCAGCGAAGGAGCGCATGTCTATGTGAATGGGCGCACGCGGGAGCGGGTGGATGCGGCCTTGGCGGCCATCCGATCGCATCATGCGGCTGCCAGGGTCGACGGCATTGTGGCCGATTTTTCCGGCGCGGCCGGTGCTGCCACGGTGATTGTAAAACTGCCCGCTGTGGATGTGCTAGTGAATAACGTGGGCATCTTCGAGGTGAAGACGTTTGCCGAGATTCCCGATGCGGACTGGTACCGCTTCTTCGAGGTCAATGTCATGAGCGGTGTGCGGCTGGCGCGGCATTATCTTGCGGGAATGGTGAAGAAAAACTGGGGGCGCATCGTCTTCATTTCGAGCGAGTCGGCGGTGCAGATTCCGGTAGAGATGGTGCACTACGGCATGACCAAAACGGCGCAGGTGACGATTGCCCGGGGCATTGCGGAGTCGGTCGCCGGCACCGGCGTGACGGTGAACAGCATTCTCGCCGGACCGACAGCGTCAGAAGGCGTGGATGGCTTTGTCGAGGCCATGGCAAAACAACAGAACAAGTCGAAGGAAGAGATTGAGAAGTCGTTCTTTGAGCAGGCGCGGCCGTCGTCGCTACTGAAGCGGTTCGCTACCGTGGATGAGGTTGCAGCATTGGTGACGTATGTGGCCGGCGAGCCTTCTTCGGCCACCAATGGCGCGGCGCTGCGGGTGGACGGCGGCGTGGTGAGGGCGATTCTCTAGACCTACAGTTGTATTTCGGTGAAAACGTTGCGACTTTGTAAAAGTCCGGGCCTGAAGGCCTGGTAAACTGGCAGCTTTTCAGGGCGCTAAAGCGCGCTGCTCCCTCCAGATGAACTGCAAATGACTTTCAGCAACGCTCAGTCGCGCTGCACTTGGTGCAGCACGAGCACGATGCCCAGCGAGGTGAGCACGCTGGCCAGCGCGAACAGGAACGCGCTTGAGTAGCCCCAGACGCCGATCACCACTCCGGCAATCGGCCCAACCAGAAAGAAAGAAACGTCGGAGAAGCCGGTGAAGACGCCCAGTGCAGTCCCGCGGTTGTGCAGGGGCACGCGCTTCACGGCTTCCACGCCGAGCGCGGGAAAGACCAGCGAGAAGCCGAAGCCCGTCAACGCCGCTGCGCAGGAAGTCATCCATGGCGAGACCGCGCTCCACATGAGCAGCACGCCCAGCGACTCGACAGAGAGGCAGACGAGGCTCACCGGAAATCCGCCAAAGCGGTCGATGGCCTGGATGAACAGCAGCCGAGCGGCAATGAACGCCACGCCAAACGCGGTGAGGCAAAGCGCCGCCCCGTTTGGGTTCCAGTGGCGGCTGAGGTAGTAGAGCGTGACGAAGGTTGCCAGCACGCTGTAACCGATGCCGCCCAGTGCCAGCGCCATGCCGTGCGGCGCAATGCGGCCCAGCACATCGCGAAAGGGCAAGTGTTCGCCCGGCGTAATGGGAACAGGGCTCTTGCGCTGCGCGAGGATGAAACTGGCTGCACAAAGCAAAGTGGTCAAGAGGCCGAGCGAGGCCAGACCCCAGTGTTGATCCGAACGCTGATAAAGGATTACACCGAGCGGCGCGCCCAGGGCCAGGCCGCCGTAGGTGGCCACGCCGTTGAACGAGATGACTTTGGCGGTGTGCTCGGGCCCGGCGTTGGTGATGCCCCAGAGCGTCGCTCCCGTAGAGCCGAGACTTTCGCCTACGCCCAGCGCCAGGCGGCTCAAAATGAGCGCGGCAAGAGTGAGCGACGGGCTGAAGCGCAGCGCCGCCGCGGCCAGCAGCAGCAGGCCGCTCAGCGTGCAGGCCGCCATTCCCCACAGCACCGAAAGTCGGGCGCCCCGGTGGTCGGAGATGCGGCCAGCCCACGGGCGGCTGAGAAATGTAGCGATGTACTGGATGCTGATGACCAGGCCGGCCAGAGCGGCGTGGAAACCCAGTTGCAAATGCACAAAGGCCGGCAGCACCGCCAGCGGCAATCCGATAGAGAGATAGCAAATGAAGGTGAAATAGACGTAGCCGAGAATGGAACGGACCGCACCGCTATCGGCGGCTGAATTGGGCATTGGAACGCTGGCGGTTGCGGAGCTTGGCATGCGATCGGGGGTTGAGCCCGCTGACTGGGGGGCCTGTCTAAATTATATCGGAGTCGTTGTTACGCGCCCCATAAACCCTTCGCGATTGCTCGGATCGTTGTTCGACGGATCGGATCACGGCCAAGACGCTCTCAACTGGGAAAATGCCGGGACTCCACGTTTAGCACTTAGGTTGCAGAGCCGCATGTGCGGATGAGCGGGTTGAATGCCGAGGGAACGCAGCGGGCAGCCGGTTCGATTCCGCCGTAAACCGCTCGTTCGGCAACGCCCTGCCGGTGCTATACTCAGTGTGCGTTCGTGTACCCGCGGCGACTCCGGAAGACCCCGGTGGCGGGCAGCGACGACTTTTGGAGGAGCACCATCGCACTCGACAAACGTTCTGCAAAGTCTTTTATCCGCATCAACGATCGAATTCGCGCGCGCGAGATCCGCGTCATCGACGAAAACGGCGAACAAATGGGCATCCTCCCGCCTTTTGAGGCGCTGAAGATAGCCCGCGAGCGCGGCCTGGACCTGGTGGAAGTTTCACCCAGTGCAGTTCCTCCGGTATGCCGCATCCAGGATTACGGCCGCTTCCTCTACGAAAAGGAAAAGAGCGACCGCGCGGCGCGCAAGAAACAAAAGGTGATCGTGGTTAAAGAGGTCAAGTTCTCTGTGACCGTGGACGAGCACGACTACCAGACCAAGAAGAACCAAGCGGTCCGGTTCCTCAACGATGGCGACAAGGTCAAAGCCAGCCTGCGCTTCCGCGGCCGGCAGATGGCCCATCGCGAACTGGGCTACGCGATCATCAACAAGCTGATCCAGGACATTGGCGAAGCGGGGATTGTGGAGTTCATGCCGCGCATGGAAGGCACTATTCTGCATGCGATTCTGGCGCCGTCAAAAAAGCAGGACCCTCCCAAGGCCAAGCCCGCGGAGCCGCCCAGGCCTCCTGCGCCGCCGGCTGCACCGCCGCAATAAGGCGCCAATCGTAGTTGAAGAGCCTCAAGGCCGCCCATCACGGGCGGCCTTTGAATTGATGCAGCCGGTATGCGCGCATCGATTTTTCCCCAGGACAATTGCAAACTTCCGTTCTTTATTGTCGATATTTTTTCTTTCTCCTCTTGACAATCAAGATGAGCCTGCGTTACCTCTTGATAATCAAGAGGAGAATGGTTCATGGGGCAGAAGCTGAACGAGCCTAAATCGGGCGAGATGGTGCAGGGGACGCTGGAGATGCTGATTCTGAAGACGCTGGCCCTGGAGCCGATGCATGGCTACGGGGTGGCGCTGCGCATTGAGCAGGTGAGCCAGGGCGTCTTTCGCGTCAATCCCGGCTCGCTGTTGCCGGCGCTGGCCCGCATGGAGCGGGCAGGCCATGTGAAGAGCGAGTGGCGCGCAACGGAGAACAACCGCAGGGCCAAGTATTATCTGCTGACCGCAAGCGGGCGCAAGGCGCTGAAAGACGAGACAAGTGCATGGGGCCGCCAGACGGCTGCTATTTCCAGAATCCTCGAAGCGTAGAGCTTCCGATTGAATTGCGGAGGGTGCTATGGGATGGTTGAGAAATGTTTCTGCCGGCCTTCGGGCGCTCATGGGCCGCTCGCGGGTGGAGCACGAGATGGACGAAGAACTGCGCGGGTTTATTGATGCCTCGGCCGAGGGCAAGAAACACGCTGGAATGACGGCGGAGGAAGCGGTGCGCGCGGCGCGCGTGGAGATGGGCAGCACCAACGCGGTCAAGCATCGCATCCGCTCCGCAGCCTGGGAGACGGCAGTTGAGAGCGTGTGGCAAGACCTGCGCTACAGTGTGCGCATCCTGGCCAAGAGCCCGGCTTTCACGGCCATCGCGCTTTTGTCGCTGGCTCTCGGCATAGGCGGCAACACGGCCATCTTTACCCTCATCGACCAGGTGCTGCTGCGCAATCTCCCGGTGCGCAATCCCGAGCAGCTTGTCACCTTCGGCAAATCCGATGGCGGCGGTATTCTCGGCGGCGTAGACCTTGGCGTCTCCGGCATGTTTCCCTGGGACTTTGCGCGCCAGCTTGAAGCGAATCCCGGACCATTTCAGGGCATCGCCGCCTACGGCAGCTTTTCCAACAGCGCCAGCGTGCGGATTGCTTCACGGGACGGCGCAGCTTCGAATGCGCCTGCAATCATCGTCCCGGCGAGCATGGTTTCAGGCAATTATTTCGACGTGCTGGGAGCCACGCCACTCTTGGGCCGCGCCATCAACAATGCTGATGACGCAACTCCCGGGAACGGGTCGGTGGTTGTGATCAGCCATCATTTCTGGCAGCAGTCGCTATCTGCCGATCCCGCGGTGCTGGGAAAGACGATCAGCATCAACGGTACTCCCTTCCTAGTCGTCGGCGTCATGGCGGAGAACTTCCACGGCATCAAGCAGCAACTGGAGGCGCCGGAACTCTGGACTCCCATCTCGATGCAGACCGTGGTGATGCAGCAGCCCAGCTTTCTCACCCCGTCCGGACCTTATTTCCTTCACATGTTCGGCCGCCTGAGCGCCGGAGCAGCATCGAACAAGGCAGGCCTGGCCCAAGCGCAGAACTGGGTTGACCAGCAGATCCGCAACGGCATTCGCGCAGCAGAAGGCGGCAAGATCACCACCGCGCGGCTGCAGGAGATCAACCGAATTACGCTTCCCCTGCTCTCCGCCTCGCGGGGCGTTTCATGGTTCCGCAGCGGGTTCGGCGACTCGCTCAAGATCCTAATGGCGGTGGTGGCGCTGGTGCTTCTCATCGCCTGCGCCAACCTGGCCAACTTCCTGCTTGCCCGCGCCGCCTCGCGGCAGCGCGAAATTGCAACCCGCATTGCTCTGGGTTCCAGTCGCGCCCGCATCGTACGCCAGAGCTTGATTGAAACGCTCGTGCTCTCACTGGCTGGCGGCCTGCTTGGTTTGGGGATTGCCTACGCCGCGACGCGCACGCTGATTGCATTCGTCGGCCAGGGCGCTGCCAACGTGGCTATGAATCCCAAACCTGATTTGACGGTGCTGCTTTTCACTCTTGGAGTTTCACTGGTCACGGGCCTGCTGTTCGGGTTGGCGCCCGCGCTCATTGCGGCACGTTCCGGCACTGCCAAGACACTGAGCGCCGGCGCACGCACTGCGCAGAGCAGCGGCGGACGGTCCTCCCGTTTCTGGCCCAAGACGCTGGTGACCGTGCAGGTAATGCTTTCGCTGATGCTGCTGGTTGGGGCCGGCTTGTTTCTGCGCACGCTGCGCAACCTGCAAAATCAGGATTACGGTTTTGAACGCACGCACCTTCTGCTCGGGGAGATCGACGAGCGCCTCGCCGGCTACAAGCCCAGCCAGATCCCCGCCATTCATCAGCAACTACTGGACCGCCTCTCCGTAATTCCCGGCGTGCGTTCAGCGGCTCTTGCGGGAAGTCCGCCGATTGGAAACAGCGTTTGGAATTCAAATGTCGATTTCACCGGATATACGTATGCGCCCAAGGAGGATAAGGTCTCAGTGCTCAATCGCGTTTCCGGCCAGTACTTTGAAACTGCGGGAATCCGAATCGTCGCCGGCCGGGCAATCACCCCGCAGGACACCATCAAGAGCCTAAAAGTGGCTGTCATCAATCAGACTCTCGCCAACCGGTTTTTTCCCAAAGGCGATGCACTGGGCCATTCCCTCACCATCGAGATTGACACGGTCAAAGGGCCCTGGCAGGTTGTGGGCGTTGCCCGCGACACGCATTCCGGCGATCCGCGCGACTCCGATCCGGTGCGCATGACCTACATTCCCCTGGCGCAGATTGAACCTCTCGCTCCCGTCGATCCCTCCGCGACGGTCCCGGCACCGCCGGAAGAGAATCAGGATCGCTTTGCAGGCACTGTCCTGCTGCGCACCACCGGGGACCCGGCCAAAACCACTGGCGCTCTGCGCGCCGCGGTTGCCGCAATCGATCCGAACCTGCCCCTGCTTCATGTAGAGACAATTCACGAGCAGGTATCGGAAATGATGACGCACGACGAGCTGATTTCTTCCCTTACCGGCCTGTTCTCGCTGCTGGCGCTGCTGCTGGCGGCCATCGGCCTTTATGGGGTCATGAGCTACAGCGTCGTTCGCCGCGCCAACGAGATCGGCATCCGCTTTGCCCTGGGCGCACAGGCCAAAGCCGTTCAGTGGATGATCCTGAGCGAGTCGCTGTGGCTGCTGGCCATCGGCATCGGACTGGGTTTGCCGCTCACACTGGCCGCCACCCGGCTCATCAAGCAACAGCTCTTCGGCCTGAGCGCCCTCGATCCTGTGACGTTCGCCGTTTCACTCTTTGTCGTCAGCGGGATGACAATTCTGGCTGCCTGGCTGCCGGCGCGCAGGGCTACCCAAGTCGATCCGATGGTGGCGCTGCGCTGCGATTAACCGGAAATTGTGGGCGGCGACCTTCTAGAACGATTGAGAAGCGGCGCTTGGCGTGTATGCTGTCGCCATGCGCTTAACCTCCCTTCAATCCCTGCTTAGCGGCGTTGCCTGCGCCGCAGTCGCCGTCGGCGGTCCCGCAGCGTGTGGTCAGGTTGCGGGAAGTTCCTCGACAGAGGCCCCGACTGCTTCGGTCACCGCACCGCACTTTCCCAGCAACGAAGACCTGCGCCATTTGAAGACGATTGGAGCGCCGCTGCTGTCGCCGGACGGCAAGCTGGTGCTGTTCACCGTGACTGAGGCGACGGCCGATGACGGCAAGACGCACTTGTGGCTGGCTTGGACGGCTGCTGGTTCTGGGGCTGCGGGTTCGGACAAGGCGCGGCAGATCACCTTTTCCGCGCCAACGGACAAACGCGGTGAGCGTGGCGCCCAGTGGGCTCCGGATGGGACGGCGATTTATTTCCTGGCCAAACGGGGCGAGCAGACACAGTTATTTCGGCTGGATATGCGGGGCGGCGAGGCCTCGCCGTACGACTTGAAGGTGATGCCCGTGGTGGACGAATCGAAAATCCAAGGAGCGATTCCGCCGCCTGGGGCAGCCGCGGCGTCTGCGGCGATGGACAAGAGTTCAGACAAGAAGGACGACGGCAAGAAGGCCGACGATAAGTCGGCGGAGAAAAAGAAGGGCACTCCGGCCGAGCCGCTGCCTCTGGATGTGAGCGGGTTTGCGCCTTCGCCGGAGGGCAAATGGCTGGCCGTGTGGGCGCGCGACCCGGAGACTCCGGGCGAGAAAAAGCAGAAGGACGCCAAGGCAGACGCCTCCTGGGTAAACCACGAGTTGCATGGCACGCGCCTTTACCTGGCCGCGCTGAAGGCCGACGGTTCGGTGGATGGGGCGTTGAAGCCGGTTGCGATTTTGCCTGACGTCCGCCAGGTCCTGTGGTCGCCGGTGGCGGACCGGATGCTGGTGCTTACCGAGGAGCCCAACGGACTCTCCGACCTGGGGCCGGCGGGAGCTGCCTGGCTTGTGGAAACCGCCAGCCCGGACAAGCCCACCAGGCTCAACGCAGTTCCCGCCACGGTGAACGGCGGTGAGTTCTCGCCCGATGGGAGCACCATTGTCTTCGCGGCGCAGACCCCCGAAGATGCCCCGCCGGGAGTCGACGAGCTCTTTGCGCTACCGAAAGAGACCACAGGAACGGCAACGGTGCCGCTCACCTCTGGTTTCGCGGGCCAGATGAATGGCCGCGGCCTGTACTTTGATTCGGACGGATCCTTGATTGCCTCAGCGGGTATCGGCACAAAGACCATGCCCGTCCGCATCGCTCTCAACGGCAAGACCCCGCCGGCGGCCATCGATCTGGGTGCGTCGGTGGTGAGCAGTCTCAATACCAATCGCAAACACACCGGCTGGGTCTGGTTGGCGGATTCGGGCGGCCAACCGTCCACGCTCTGTTTTGCGGCGAAACTGGGCGATCCCTGCCAGACGGTGAACATACCAGAGCTGAATTCCTCCAATCTGCGCATGGTCAAGCCCGAGCTTCTTCAATGGCAGAGTGACGGGCTGACCATCGAGGGTCTGCTCTACTTGCCGCCCGATACTGGAACGGCCAAGGTGCCGCTGATTGTGGATGTGCACGGCGGCCCGCACGGCGCATGGGAGGACCGGAACGATCCCTTTGCTGCCTTCATGGTCGGGCACGGATGGGCGGTGCTCAGACCCAATCCACGCGGCTCGTCCAATTACAGCGTAAAATTTTCCGCCGCCAACAAGAACGACCTGGGCGGCGGCGACTACCGGGACGTAATGGCCGGCGTGGATTTTGTGCTGGGCAAATACCCGCTGGATGCGAATCGCATGGCGCTGATGGGCTATAGCTACGGCGGCGAGATGGCCGGGTTTGTCGAGGGCAAGACGGATAGGTTCAAGGCCATCGTCAGCGGTGCGCCGGTGATTGACCAGTTCAGCGAATACGGCACCGAAGGCGGCTCGTGGTACGACCGCTGGTACTACGGCAAGCCGTGGGAGCACATGGACGACGCCTGGAAGCAGAGCCCGCTGGCCGGCGCGGCGCACGCCAAGACGCCCTTCATGATGCTGCAAGGGCAGGGCGATTCGACGGACCCGCTGGGGCAATCCGAAGAGATGTATCGCGCGTTGCGTCAGGAGGGAGTGCCGGTGGAACTGGTGACCTATCCCCGCGAGGACCACGGCCCGCTGGCCACAGGCATCTTCGGCCGGCCGTCGGCGGAACCTTGGCACGGGTTCGACGGGCGGCAGCGGATTGTGGAGTTCATCGAGAAGGGCTTTGGGTCTGCGGCCGCGAAGCCCTGAGCGTTTTCGCCGATTGATTCGCCGGCACGGAATTCGTCCAGAATTTATCCGGCAGAAGACGAACGCATTCGTTCCGCATCGAGCAGTTGGCGCTTGCGTTCTACGCCCCAGCGGTAGCCGGTAAGCGAACCGCTTGCACCCATTACGCGATGACACGGCACCACCAGCGCAACGCGGTTGGTTGCGCAGGCACGGGCTACGGCGCGTGTCGATTTGGGAATGCCCAGTTCGCGGGCCAACTGGCTGTAGGTGCGGGTTTCGCCGCGCGGGATGTTCCGCAGCGCCTGCCACACGCGGAGCTGAAAGGCTGTGCCGCGCAGATCGAGGGGCACCTGCGGTGCGGCAGACTTGTCCATCGACTCTTCCCCACCAACAACACTCAGCGCGGCGTCGACCATGGTGGCTAGCGACGGATCGCGCTTGATCGCAGCGAGCGGAAACTCCTGGCGCAGGCTGGCCTCGGCTTCGGCTGAAGTGGCTCCGAGGGCCAGCCAGCAGAGGCCGCGCCCGGTTGCACCCACCACCAGCCAGCCGAACGGCGAACGCGCCGTGGTGAAGCCGATATGCTCGCCGCGGCCGCCTTGCGCAAACCGCGATGGCGTCATGCCCAGTGGAGCCCCCTCATATGCCCGGCTCGACGAGCCAAAACCTGCTTCGTAGATCGCGTCGGTCACAGTGCCTCCCTGCTTGAGTTCGCTGCGCAGATGACCCGCACGCAGCGCGCGCTGATACTGCAGCGGGCTCACGCCCACTTCCTTCTTGAAGCGCCGCTGCACGGTGAAGGGGCTCAGCCCAGCCAGGCGGCCCAGTTCCGCGAGGGACACGGGACGGTCGAGATGCGTTTCGATGTGGATGCGAATCCTGCTCATCGGATTCCTCTGGAACATTGTCGGCTTGCAGCGTTGGCAAGGGCGAAACCCCGCCGCCTGCGCCAATTCCGCGGAGCCGAAGAAGTGGACGTTGGTCCGCAGAGGCCGCCGGCTGCTGCAACCTGGCCGGCAGAAAACGCCGGTGGTTGTGACGGCGTAGTAGAACGAAGCTGCGGGATCGCGCGCGAGAAGCTGTTTCCAGGCCGCTTCGGGATCGACGGCTGCCGTTTGTACCGGTGGATATTCATTTGCGAATTGGAGATCGCTGTTCATGGAATCCATCGTCGCCGATCTTCGCCTCGTCTCGCTATCCGGTTCTTGCGCGCAATTCCGACTCTTGCAGGCGGATGCGGCGGTCTACACTTCGGTGGTTCGCCGCGGCAGTCAACAGCAGGGGAAGCAACCAGCCAATCTCAAGGCGCTTCCTCGGCTTTCCTTTGGTGCAGAAGTGCCTCCGCCCGCCTCAAATCTTCCTCCGTATCAACGCCAATGGTATCGCGCGGTGCGGGAGCCACGTAGATGTCGATTCCGTTGTCCAGCAGACGCAATTGCTCCAGGCGCTCGATGCGCTCAATCCAGGAGGGCGGCAGCGTGGCAAACGTCTCGAGAGCGGCCTTGCGATAAGCATAAATGCCCAGGTGCTTGCGATAACCGGCGAATCCCGTGCCGTCGCGATCGAATGGAATTGTCGCGCGAGAGAAATAGAGCGCGCGGCCGTCCAGCGCTGTGACCACTTTCACCGCATTGGGGTTGTCGATCTCATGCGTCGGGCAGCGGACGGCGAGGGTGGTCACCTGGACCTCAGGCCGCTCGAAGAGAGCCAGAAGCGGAGGGAAGAATTCCGCGGTCAGGGTGGGCTCGTCGCCCTGGATGTTTACGTAGATGTCGGCGTCGATCTGCCCCGCCGCTTCGCGGACCCGATCCGACCCACTGGCGCAGTCGGGCGAGGTCATCACGGTTGGGATTCCGCGATTGCGGCAGACCGCGGCCACTTCCTCGGCGTCGGTGGCGACGACAACAGGGTCCATCAGGCCACTGGCCCAGGCTGCGCGCCACACCCACTCGACCATGGGGCGGCCGGCAATCTCGCGCAGGACTTTCCGCGAAAGACGGGTGGAACTCAACCGCGCCGGAATGACCCCGGCGATCCGTGACGTGCTCATGCAGGCGAGTTTACAGCAGCGAACGGCTGATCTTGGCGGCTCACCCCACTGGGAAATTGCCCCTGCCCGGGTTTGACCGGCAATCCGGAAGGCAAGTATCATCATCAGAGGGATTTCTACGCGGAATTGGCCCTTTGAGGCATCCTTCCGGCGGAGTAGCTCAGATGGTTAGAGCGATGGATTCATAACCCATAGGTCGACGGTTCGATCCCGTCCTCCGCCACCAGAACCCCTTATTTCGCTCCTCATCCCGATTTTCGACCCCCTGCCCTCGGTTTTGCGACTCCGCGGGCCCAAAATCGCCCATTCGCGCACCGCTTGCGCTATCATTGCGTCTATAGGGTAAGCGGCCTTTTCCCTTCAAAGGCTACCCCGGTGGTGTGTGTGCCTCGAGTCTTCAAGCGTGTCGTATTCGTTCTTTCGGTGGCGATTTTCGCCGCTCTCGGGCTGGGCTTTGGCCTGGGAGAGTTTGGCCTGTTCGGTGTTCACGCCGGCGGCGAGCAGGATGGCGCTTACCGCCAGATGCGCGTCTACGCCGAGGTGCTCAAGAAGGTCCAGACCGACTACGTGACCGAGCCCAACATCAACGACGTGACCACGGGCGCGTTGCACGGGCTGCTGGAGTCGCTCGACTCCGATTCCAGCTACCTGACCCCGACCGAGTACAAGATTTACAAGGAGCGTCCCACCACGGGCGTGGCCCAAGTGGGCATCAACGTGTCCAAGCGCTACGGCTACGCTACGGTGGTCAGCGTCACGCCTGGCTCCCCGGCTGACCATGAACACATCGCCGACGGAGACGTCATCGAGTCCATCGGCGAGCAATCGACGCGCGAACTTTCCCTGGCCGTGATCCGGCTGATGCTGGACGGCAAACCGGGAACGCAGGTGACCATTTCGCTGGTGCGCCCGCGCAAGCCCGA
>DATKGE010000369.1:0-5764 GCA_035510955.1 Occallatibacter sp.
GAACCGTTGGATTATCCCATCGTTGTCGACACGGTGATGGCCGGCCTGTTGAACGCAGACGCCAACGTGAGCGCCGCGGCTCTCGATACGCTTCGCAAGGTCAAGGACGTGGAGAAGCGGCCTGATTTTCTGGCCGCAATGAATCGGCTTCTGACCTCCACCAATCCGCGTCTCAAGCTAATCGCTACCAGTGTGCTCAATGGAAAGACCCTGGGGGATGCGCTGAAGGACGTGCAGCCCGGCTCGGTGCTCGACTTCCGCACCTTTGTCACCCGGATCGAGCCCATTCTTGCCAGGCCCGGACCGGACGGGAAGGCGTGCGTCAACTGTCACGCCAGTCATGTCATCTTCAAGCTGCAGCCACCCAATGCTGAGGGGATCTTCTCTGACCAGGACAGCGAAGACAACTACAAGTACGCGATGCGCGTCGTGGACATTACCGAACCGGACAAGAGCCTCATGCTCATCAAACCCACCCGCCCCACCGACAGCGTGGGCGACGTGGGCGACTATCTGGCCACCCATAATGGCGGCCAGCGTTGGCATGGAAACCAATCCAGCGATGAATACCGCACGATTCTGGATTGGATTCGAGGAGGCCGTACGCAGACTGCGAGCGTGGCAAAGTGAACAGACCGCGAGAAGCCTCCCCCGGTCTTTTGAATTCGTATAATCCTATTCCTCGCGAGGAGCGGTTGTCGTCGCCTCCTGACACAGGATCCATCCCCGGTAATCGCCGTGGCATCGCGGAAGAACGACGATGGCACCATCTTGCTCATCCCCATCGACCCCACCAATCGCGGCTTCGAGTTCGTGGTCGGCGAGCACGCCGGCAAACGCATCCTGACCCTCCGCGACGCCCAGCATGAATACATCTTCAACAAAACCGAGTAGGGTGTCGGGAGGCAGCGAACTAAAAAGATTCGAGCTCCAGCCTGGCGATCTGGTTTCCTGAAGGGTTAGAAATGAGAATCTCTCCGGGTGGGGAAAGAGGGACACTTCTCGCGGAAAGACTTTCCACCGGAGTGCCGATATCAAATCCCCTTGAGAACACACGCGAACTGATTCGAACGTTCAGCACTTCGAAGCTCTCGGAGTAGCAAAACTGCGCCGTATGCAGGAGTCTGAAAACAATATGGCCCACGGACCAACCGTGGGCCATGCTCCAGGCTTCCGATCAATTCGTGGCTGCCTGGTAGTCCGTGTATTCGGAAGTAAACAGGGTGTGCCGAAACACAAATCTTCCCTTTGGGTTATCGCCGTAGGGCATCTCCAATGTGTCGATGATGGACCTCGACGGCAGTACAAGTGTCTTGCCGCCCACCGTCTCCGTGCCGTAGTCGATGCGCTGATCCTCCTGGCGAACCCATTCCGACGATTTGAAGTCGGCCTGCGTAATTAGCCGCAGAACCACGCCGGTCTCCGGGTCGACGAAGATCTCGCCGTGATAGGGAACGGTTGCCCTGTAGTTCTTCCAATTGGCGTTCAGGTTGTAGTTGCCTGGGCCGCCGGGCTGAGACGTTCCCCGCATCGTCATTTCCCCGCCTTGAGTCGTCTCCGGGAAGCAGCAGTAGTTGACCGCGTAGTGCGAAATTTTCTTATCCACCGCGAAAGAGTAGACAGCTGCATTGTGGTCAATGACCGTCTCCCATCGCACCCAGTTGATCTTTCCTGCGGCCTGCGCTTCCTGCATCACAGTGCTCAGAACGGGCCCCTGTCCAAGCATCGCGATCATGCCGTTCGCGCCCCATTGCGTCTTGTCTGCAGGAGTCTGCTCGACGCCATCCTGCGAGGTGACCGTTGTTTCGGTGCCCGCCATGTAGCGGATAGGTGGCATCGCGGCTAACACAGTGGTACTGCTGTGGGCGGCCGTGCTGCCCTCTGCCAGCTGCTGGTTGTCCTGGAAGCGGCGCGTTGCCTTTGTGCCAATTACCTTCGGCAATTGCTTGTATGTCTTGCTCGCGTAGTCGGCAGCCTTGTCCAGGATTGCTTTCTGTGTAGCCGCGTCGGGCGCCGGCGTGGCAGGCAAGTCGGCGGCCGGCGGGGCCAGCATGGCGCTGCGCGCTTCCAGAATGAAAAGCTGCTCTGTCGTCAGTTGACCGGACACTGAACCAGCCAGGCTGTTCATCGTGGATCGGCTCAGCTCTTCCGACAATTCGACCTCGGTGAGTTCAGCGGCAACTTCTGCGTCTGTTTTGTTGGCCTGGTGCAGGGAGACCAGCAGATCCTTCAGTTGTTGCACGGTCAGCTTCTTTGCAGCCCACGCCGGCGAGGCTGCCAGCACAAGCATGAGTGCCCATCCAATTCGTTTCATCGGCAAACTCCTCCGGAGATTCCGAGCAAGCTTCTGTTTCGATCTTACTCGTGAAGATTCGTGCGGCGTGTGCACATGTGACTTGCCGTCTGCTTTGGAGACGATGTTCAAGTCAATGGTATGGGTCATCCTGTAGCCCTCAAGGGCGGACTCAGTAATGAAGCCCAGATGGTTGAGATCAGCGGCGCCCTGCATGGCTTGAAGGAGCGATGAGCTGGGCTTTAGTCCCGAGCATAATGCTGGGAAGACCCTCAAGCGCGGAAGCGAAGGCACATCTGCCGAAATCTGGGCAACGCAAACGTGCGTGTCCGCTCCGTTCTCCTTTACAATCCGTTTCAACCAGGTCTGAGTTTTCCTCAAACCGTTCCAAGTCTAAGAATGCATGGGAGCCTTCGCATGGCCGCCGTAATTCATCTTGCCGCCGCTCTTTTTGTCATTGCACTTCCACTGGCTGCACAGCAATATCCGTCCGAAATGCTCTCCGGCCTGCAGTGGCGCGACGTAGGCCCCATGCGCGGCGGGCGCACTTACGCCGTGGCCGGAAACGCAGCACAGCCCGACACCTTTTACATGGGCTCGGTTGGTGGTGGAGTGTGGAAGACAGAGAATGCCGGCCGGACCTGGTTCCCCATCGCGGATGACTCCGCGACAGGCATCCCCATCGGCTCCATTGGCGCCATCGCGGTCGCGCCGTCCGACCCCAAGATTGTTTACGTCGGAACTGGAGAGCCGGACATTCGCAGTCAACACTCCTACGGGATTGGTCTGTTCAAGTCGACAGATGCAGGCGAGACCTGGCATTCGATTGGTCTCGCGGAGACGCGCCAGATTGGCAAAATTGTCATTGACCCAACGGACCCGAATCGCGTTTACGTCGCCGCCCTGGGCCATGTCTACAAGGCCAATCCCGAGCGCGGGGTCTATCGCACTGCTGACGGCGGAACGCACTGGAAGAAGATTCTGGCGGACGCGAATGACCCGGACGATGTGGGAGCCGTCGATCTCGCTCTTGATGCCCATCACCCCCACACGCTTTACGCATCTCTTTGGGCTACGCGGCGTCCGCCCTGGGCAGTCTACGCACCATCGAATATGCCCGGCGGTGGACTCTATAAATCGACAGACGGCGGCGACACTTGGCATCGGCTCAGCGGTGGCCTCCCGGCAGACGACTTCGTCGGCAAGATCGGAATCGCAATTGCGCCCAGCAATCCCAAGCGCCTTTACGCGGTGGTCGACGATCTGGGCACTGCCATCGCGCGCCCAATCCGCGGCGGCGCCGCGCCGGAGAGTGCGAATGCACCGAAACCTACTGGCGGGATTTATCTCTCTGACGATGCGGGTGCCACATGGAAGCTGGTCAACAACGAGCAGCGATTGTGGGGTCGCGGATGGTATTTCGGCCAGATCACGGTCGATCCCGACAATCCCGATCGTGCCTACGACATCAACACATCGACCTACATGACGCTTGATGCGGGCAAGACCTGGGTTCCCGTGAAAGGCGCGCCCGGTGGCGATGACTATCACCAGCTATGGATCAACCCCAGGGATGGGAATCGAATGGTGCTATCCAGTGACCAGGGTACCGTGGTATCCGTCGATGGCGCCAAAACCTGGAGCACCTGGTACAACCAGCCGACGGCGGAGATCTATCACCTCGCTGCCGACAACCGGTTTCCTTACTGGCTCTATGGTGCGCAGCAGGATTCGGGCGGCGTAGGCGTCAGCACCTGGTCGCGCATGGGCACGCTCGACTTCCGCAACTGGGAACCCACTTGCCTGGCGGGGGAAAGCAACACGGTGGTCCCCGATCCCAAGGACGGTAACTTGCTCTACGGCAGTGGCGATCAACGCTGCAATCAGGCACTCAATCTGCCCGTGCCCGCCGGCGGCGAATTGCCTCCTCCCGATCCAGCCGATCCCAACCGCAGAACGTGGACCCTGCCGCAGGTTTTCTCGCTGGCCGACGAGGCGCTCTACTACTCCAATCAGTTTGTGTTCCGTACCCGTGATCGCGGCAAGACATGGATGAAAATCAGTCCTGACCTCGCACGCCTGCATCCCGATGTGCCAAAGACACTCGACCCTGTCACTGCGAAAGACATCGACCAGCCCATGACTGATCGCTTCGGCGTCGTCTACACCATCAGCCCGTCGCCATTGGATGCAAAGACCACATGGGTTGGCACCGATGACGGGCTCATCCATGTGTCGCGCGACGATGGGGCCAGTTGGCAGGACGTGACACCGCCCGCGATGACCGCGTGGAGCAAGGTGTCGCAGATTGAGGCTGGCCACTTCGATGTGCAGACGGCGTATGCCTCGGTCGATCGTCACCGCCTGGCCGACGATCGACCTTACATCTATCGAACGCACGACGGTGGCAAAACCTGGAAAAATGTGGTGGACGGTATCCCGGTTGGCGCCTTTGTGAACTCCGTCAAGGAAGACACACAGCAGACGGGGTTGCTTTATGCCGCAACCGAGTTGCGCGTCTATATCTCCTTCGACGATGGCGACCGGTGGCAGCCACTGCAATTCAACATGCCTGTCACGTCTGTCCGCGACATTCTTGTGCACGGCGACGATCTTGCGGTAGCAACCCACGGCCGAGGCTTCTGGGTATTGGACCAGATGGCCGCTCTTCGTCAGATCGCGGCGCGAGGCAAGGAGATCGAGACGGCCAACGCGTATCTGTTCACGCCGGGCGAGACTTACGCCATTCATCAGGGCAGCCAGAATGGCACACCGCTGCCGCATGAAGAGCCGCAGGAGTTGAATCCACCGGCTGGCGTGCTCGCCTACTATTGGTTGAAGTCCGTGCCTCAAGGCCCCGTGAAACTTGAACTCGTCGATGCAAACGGCGGAGTGACCGCCTGCGTTGCGAGCGATCCTCCCGTCAAGCCCGTCGATACCGAGACCATCAACGTGCAAGCCTACTGGGAGCAGCCAACGCCGCCGCCGTCGGCGGGTCAGGGCATGCATCGCATCGCTCTGAATGTTGCAGCGCCAAGAGGCTTCGGCATGGGCGGACGCCGGCCGCCTCCTCCGCCGGTCGATGCCTGCCATCCAGCCGGAACTCCGGCCTCCGCTGCCGATACCGCCCCCGTACGCCCAGGCCGCGGAGCGCCTGGCTTGCAGCCCGGCAACTACACCGTCAAGCTCAGCGTCGATGGCCAGGTAATCACACGGCCAGTCACCATCAAGCCCGACCCGCGCCAACTGCCCAAAGGCTCTGACGCTTCGCCTGGCAGCGGAGATGACGACGAATAGAGACTCACTTGGAATGGCTGGTTTTCAAGGCCACAAGTTTACATCCAAACGCGCTCAAGAGAGACAAAACGGAATGGAAAGGTCAGTTCTGATCGGTTAGTCGGCCAACCGTACAGAACCCCGGGTTGGAGCCCGCCGGGAACCCCGGGAAGGCCGAAAACAGGATTGGAGACG
>DATKGE010000370.1:0-8384 GCA_035510955.1 Occallatibacter sp.
TCCACATCTCGTCGGCTTCGTTGGGCGACCGCAACCCCGGCGTTAATGCCAGTATTCAGATCCAGGTGGGATACACCTGGTGGAAGTAAAGCGAGCGCATTCTAGCCACGTTTTTCGAAGCGAGCAAGACATGAGCAAGCCGTTAGTCGAATGCGTACCCAACTTTTCTGAAGGCACCGATTCCCGGCGGGTCAAGGCCATTGTGGCCGCGATGTGCGTGGAAGGGGTGCGCCTGCTGGATTGGTCGATGGACGCCTCGCACAACCGCTCCGTGGTGACCATTGCCGGGGAGCCGCAGGCGGTAGTCGAGGCAGCGGTGCGCGGAGTGGGCAAGGCCGTCGAGCTGATCGACCTGACCAGCCAGCAGGGCGCGCACCCACGCATCGGCGCCGCAGACGTCATTCCTTTTGTGCCCATCTCCGGCATCAAGCTGGAGCAGTGCGCCCTGCTGGCCCGGCAGGCGGGCCTGGAGATCTGGCGGCGCTTCGGCGTGCCGGTGTTCTTTTATGAAGCGGCGGCTGCCCGACCCGATCGCGCCAATCTTGACAACGTTCGGCAGGGCCAGTTCGAGGGGCTGCGGGAAGCGGTGCGTAAAGAATCGTCACGGCGCCCGGACCTGGGCGGACCGGGTCTGCATCCCACCGCCGGAGCCTGCGCCGTGGGAGCCCGGAAGTTTCTCGTTACGTACAACATTTATTTCGATTCGACGGACGTAGCCATGGTCAGAGCCATTGCCCGCGAGATTCGCGCCACTTCTGGCGGCATGAAGGGCGTCAAGGCCATGGGGGTGCTTGCTCACGGCCGAGCGCAGCTCTCCATGAACATCACCGACTTTGAGGCGACGCCCATTTCGCAGGTCTATCGCGCTGTCTCTCATCTGGCTCTGCGCCACAAGGCCACGTTGGTCGAGGGCGAGGTGATCGGCCTTATTCCCCAGGCGGCCTGCGAGCGGGGGAGCGAATGGATGCGTCAATTGAGAGGGTTCGATGACCAGACCAAGATTCTGGAGCATCGGCTCTCGGCGCCCCTGGCCTGGCCCGGGGATGCATAGCCTGATTCGCCGCAAGGCGCAATCGTGACGCGGAAAACAGCCCGCGCGTAGAATAGGTATGGTGGAGACGGCATTTGCGTCTAACTCATTGGCGGGATGCACCGGCGGCTTGGCCGGCGACGCCCATGAGATGGATTCGCGAATTGTCGCTATCCGGAGGACATGAATTGTTGAAGAAACTGGTAAAGCTTTCGATCGATGGCGTTCTGCTGGCTGCGGCCGGCATGGCTACGGCTACTCTGGCTTCGGCGGCGCAGTTGTCTACCGACGCGCGCACCGCCGTTCCGCACGATGTGCAGCAACTGGTGGTGATCGACTATCGCGCCATGGAAAACTCCTCCGAGGCCATGGAGCTCCGCGGGCGCGTGATGCCGCCGGAGTTGAAGCAGTTTGACGAAGCGCTGACCAAGTCCGGGCTGAACGAGAATCACGACGTGGATCAGCTGGCTTTCGCGCTCTTCCGGCCTTCGCCGACGAGCGACGGGCTGATCACCGTGGGCATTGCCCAGGGACAGTTCCCCCAGCAGGATATTCTGGACAACTTCAAGAAGAACAAGGTCAAGCCGACGCTGATCCGCACCAACAAGATCTATCCCCTGGCCAAGACCGGCATGGTGCTGTGCTTTGTTGATGCATCGACCATGATCTTCGGCGGCAAGGACGCGGTACAGAAGGCGCTTGATGCTCGCGATGGCGTGACTCCCAGCATGCTCACCAACCAGAACATGATGGATGCTATGAAGACCGTCGATAATGCGGCCCTGTGGAGCATCCTGGACGACCAGGGAACCAGGACGATGATGAAGCAGGTGCTGGGCGAGGCTGGCTCGCTCACCGACTTCGATACCGTTCAGAAACGGCTGCAGAGCTCCTGGTACGGCATGGACTTCCAGCACGGCGTCAAGTTCGACCTGACCATCTCTACCGGCGATTCATTTGCCGCAGCCACCATCTCCTCGCTTTTGACGGCGGCCGTGATGGTGCGCAAGATGAGCGGCTCGGATGCTGAGAAGCAGGCCCTGGCGGACACGGCGATCGCGTCCGACTCCGGGCGCATGTCCATCCACTTCGCAGCCACGGACTCCGATTTCAGCAGCCTGCTCCGTTCGCCGCTGTTCCAGAGCATGGTGCACTAAAGCTGCGCTGCGTCCATGCATGCGGGCGCGAGAGAGACAGAATTCCAGGCCTGAAGGCCGCGCAAGTTTGCATCGTGTCCCGGTGGCTGAGGCCCGCTGCTCGCTCCGGGCTAAGGCCACGCCGATTTGCCGATTGCGGCTGCCGCCGGCTTAGCGCGCCGGGGTCAGTTCGGGATGAAACTCGGCCTTGCCGTCGGGCAGCAGCACAATCTGCAATTTGCCCTCCTGGCGTTCGGTCAAAGTGGGTCCGTTCATTTGCGCCTGGCGCCCTTCGCCGGCGGTGTACTGCACTTTGAGCGGACCGCTGCCCTGCAGCTGAATGCGATAGTGGAACACAGCCCCGGCCGCCAGCGTGTCCGCTCCGAAGCTGGCGCTGGGATAGTCGACTTCCAGCAGTTGGATTGGCGCGCCGGTGCGGTTTTCGACCGTCGTTTCCACGTGATAGGAGTGACAGCCGGTTGCGGTTGCCAGCACGAAGAACAGCATTGCGGCCATGCTGGCGTTTGAAAAACCTCGAACTCGGCGTGAATGAGTCAGAAGGCGCGCCTGCCGGGCCGATTTGGCGATGGACGAGGCTGGGGCCGCGATCCGGGGTCTCCGAAGCAAAACCACGGGGGCTAAAGCCCACGATGTTTTTGCGGCTCTTTCGGCACGACTGAAGTCGTGCCCTGTTACAAAACTGAGGGAGATCTGAACTGGACTGGGCATTTCCGCAGCGAGCAAGATTACTCCGCCTCCAATCACTCTTGGCCACCCTTCTCCGCGGCCGATCCTTCTGCCCCGGTTCGCGAAGCGACCTGTTTCTCTACCCGATCCAGGCGTTTCAACAGCTCCGGCAGCCGCTGAAAGATGGTCACCGCCCGCAGCCAGACGCGATTATCGAAGCCCGGCGAACCGGAGATCATCTTCCCCGGCGGCACGTCGTGGCTTACCGCCGACTGCGCGGTAAGAATCACTCCGTCGCCAACCGTGCAGTGGCCGGCAATGCCCGTCTGCCCGGCCAGAATCACGTCGTTGCCGACGACCGACGAACCCGCCAGTCCCGTCTGTGCACAGACCAAAGTATTTTCGCCAATTTTGGACCCGTGGCCAATCTGCACCAGGTTGTCCACCTTGCTGCCGTCGCCGATCTCCGTAGCCCCCACCGTCGCACGGTCGATGCATGCATTGGCCTGCACGTCGACCCGGTTGCCCAGCCGCACCGGCCCCGACTGTGGAATCTTCTCCCAGTGTCCTTGTTCGTTTTTCGCGAATCCAAACCCGTCCGCGCCGACGATGGCGCCGTTCTCGAGCGTTACATGGTCGCCCAGCACGCAGTTTTCCCGCACCACCGCATGAGCGTGCGCAAACAGGTGCTCGCCCGCCTGGACTCCGGGATAGAGCACCACATGCGCCAACAGTGTCGCGTGTGCGCCCAGGCGCACTCCTGGCCCCACCACGACATATGCGCCAATGTGTGCCCCTGCGCCAATCTCGGCAGTCGGGTCGATGACCGCTGTCGGGTGAATCCCGGGTGCGTAAGCCGGCGGCTGGTAGAAGAGCGCCAGCGCCCTGGAGAAGGCCAGGTAAGGGTTCTCGATGCGCAGCGTAGCTGCGGAAATCTCCTGAAAGCCGGGTTCCACAAGCACAGCGGCGGCATGCGTCTTGCGCGCCAGGGAGGTGTAGCGGGGGTTGGCGACAAAGGTGATTTCGCAAGGACCGGCTTCTTCAATTCCTTTCACGCCAGTCACTTCCAGCTCCGCGTCTCCGCGCAGTTCAGCCCCCAGTCTGCTTGCCAACTCGCCTAGCTTCATCGAAGAGATTGTACCGGAAGCAGGCCGCCTACGCAGTGTCGGGCTCTGCCGGAAACAGGTCGGGTTGTTCGCCCGCAGTCCGCCGCGCCGCCGGACCCTTGCTCGACCGCCCGCCGATCAAGCCCAGCACTTCCAGCGTCTGAATCGCCGTACGCGGCACATAGATACGCTGCGTATTTGACCGCGTGTCCGGCGGGGTCAGCAGCAGCCCGGCCCCCTCCACCAGCGAACGGTCGTTGGCCGCCAGCCCTTCCAACTCTTCGCCGTCGGTCAAAGTCATCCGCAGCCACACGCCGGCGGTGCGCGGCCGGATCGGGAACCGCTTGTGCAGCAGCCGCTCCGGGTTGACGGTTTCGCCGGCGGGGAAGTCGCGCACGTAGCAGACCCACTTCACGTGCTTCCAGGCAATCCACAGGACCTTGCCGTTGAGGTCGAGAATTTCCATCTCTGTCGCGTCCTGGCCAAAATTCACTCCCGCATACCCGGCGCACCAGTCCCTGGAGAACTTGCGCACAATCACGGGTTTGCGAAGGGAAGCCATCGCTCTGAATTGTCGCATGAAATCCGCGTTTCCCGCCGACTGCTCTTTGACAGCGGGGTGCAGGAGGCGATCAGGCGCGGCGCTCGGAAAAAAGCTCCAATCCCGGTGCATTACACCCTAGCCAATCGCATTACTTTGTGTTAATGTACTGCTTTGCCGCCTCCACCGGTTGCGCTCTAAGGGTAACAGCATGAGTCACTTGGGACGGTGGGTACGGAGTGGCAGCCGGAGACGGCGGAAATTGGGAAAAACGGATGCCTGATTACATTTATCTTTTGGAAAACCGGCTCTCGGCCGACCAGCGAAGCGCATTGCGGAAACTGCGCGAAGCGGCCCGGGAGGCGGAGATGATCCTGTTCCTGAGCGGGGACGCGGTGCGCGACCTGACCAGCGGCCACGCCGTCCGCGATCTTGAAGTAGCAGTTCATGGAAATGCTCTTAAACTTAAGAAAACAATAGAAAAACTTGGCGCAAGTGTGTGGGGTGAAAGCGAGGCTACTCACACCCTTTACTTATGTTTTCCGGGCGCCGTTCGTGTGGATGTGGTCAGTACCCACCGTCTGGATTACGCCAAAATCAGCAAGCCGGTTTACCATCCGGCATCCATCCAGGAAGATCTGCGCCGTCGCGACTTTACCGTGAACGCCATGGCCATCTCGCTCAACGAGGGATCGTTTGGCCTGTTGATGGACCCCCTGAACGGAGCGGCCGACATCGAGGCGCGCACCCTCAGGCTGGTCTCAAATTATGGATTTCTGGAAGATCCGTCCCTCCTCATCCGCGCCACGCGTTATATTGCGCGCCTGGGGTGGGAGCTTGATCCCAAGACGCAGACCCGCTTTGAAAATGCCAAAGGTGAAGGCGGCATCGATCAGCTCACCGACGAGGCGCGCAGCCGGGAACTGGAACAGATTGGTCACGAGGATGAGGGGCTGAAGGTTCTGCGCGCGCTCGAGGCCGAGGGCTGGATGAAGGTCCTGTTCCCGGCGTGGACCTCAGCCAAAGCCGATGAAGAGAAGTTGCAAGCGCTGCACGATCTGGCTGTCGAGCTGCTTCTGCAGGGAGTTCGCCCGGATATGTCGGCAGCACAGATGCAGCTTTTGACAGCCAAACTGGCGCCAAAAGATCTGGCCGCGCTGAAGAAAATGCTTCTGCGCCCGGGCTTTGTGGAGGAGTGGAACAGCCTGGATGCGATGGCCGCCAAGTTTGCCAAGGTGCTTCTCTCCAAAGAGAATTCCACAGCTTCGGCTGGGTTCAAGTTATTCACGAGCTATGATCCGGAAGCGGTTCTATGGCTTGGTTTTACTAGCAAGGATAAAGTCGTCCAGGAACGCTTTAACCAGTTCCTGAGGGTGTGGCCGGAAGCGCGCCAGCGTACCCCGCACGCCTTGATGCAGGAGATGCGGATCACGCCCGAACTGGCCGCATACAAGCAGGTTGTGCAGGCCATCTTCCTGGAGCTGATCGACGGCAAGCTGACCACGCCGGAAGAGATGCGCGCCTTCCTCGAGCCGCATTCTCCCCCCGCGCCGCCGCCTCAAGTGACGGTAAAGAGGCCGCGCGCCAAGCGCGGCGAAGCCAAGCTGAAAGAGCGGACCTTCGACGACGACGAGGAAGCCGAAGACGCTCTTGAGGCGGATGAGGACCTGGACGATCTGGGCGGCGATGAGGATGAGATCGACCTGGGTCTTGCCATCCCCAAGGTCGATCTTGAGCCAGGGATGGGCGAAGATCTCGAAACCGAGCCCGTGGAAGACGATCTGGACGAGGATGAGTCTGAGCCGGAGCCGTCCAAGCGGAACTCGAAATCGGCGAAATCGGCCGCCGCGCCTGCCAAGGGCAGCGCGAGGCCAACGGGCAAACAAGTTCCCCCAGGCAAAGGAAAGGCTGGGCCGGCAGCGGTTCCGGCCAACCCGTCAGCTCCCGCAGTCGGAAAGACTGCCAAAGCGTCGGTATCCAGAAAGGATGAAAAGATGGCAACAGCAGCAGAGGAATTGAACCCCGGCGTGAAGCCTCCGCAAACGTCGGCCGCTCCAACCTCCGGCACAACCACGGCTCCTTCTCCTGGAGTCAAACCCCCGCAGACGCTTGGCGCACAAGACATGACGGTCAGGCCGACTGGGGAAAATGCGCCTGGATTCAAGCCTCCGCAGGTGTTGCAGGCACGCACCCTCACGGCCAAGCCGGCCGCGGTCGCTGCTCCCAGCGCTAAGCCTGCGAAGGCGTCCGGGGCGAAGACAGTCCCGCCGAAGCCGGCCGTCAAGGCCAAGGCCGTTACGGCCAAGCCGCACAAACCCAAGGTGAAGGCCAAGGCTGCACCAGTAAAGAAGAAAGCGAAGTCCAAGCCTGCGCCAAAGCCGGTGAAAAAGGTCGCACCCAAGGCCAAAGGAAAAAAGCCGGCGGCCAAGAAGGGCAAGAAGCGCTAAGCGCTTAGCAAGTTCGAACCCATCGTGGTATCTTCAGGGCATTCCCGCTTGCCGCCTTCCCGGAGGATACCCGATGGATCGTATGCTGCTGACCCGCGTTTTGTCTTCCATTCTGCTGGCATTTATTTCTGTTGCCGTTCCCGCCTCGGCCGCCCCTGCTAGCGGGTCTCCTCTCCTGTTCCCGCCCAATCCTCTGCCCGGAATCGAAGCCGCCGCCTCGCCGGCGCAGTCCTCCGACGCTCGCCTCCCTGACCCGCGCCTCAAAGACGCCTACAAGTTCAACCAAGGCGGCTGGACCTATGTGCATCTGGAAGGCACGCCGGAGGAGGTCGGCTTCCAGCACGGCTTCCTGCTGGCCCGCGAGATCGAAGACAACGTCCATGTGTACACCGTCACCGCGCCCCATGAAGACAAGCGCCCCTGGAGCTTCTTCAAGCAGGCCGCGAAGAATGTCCTGTGGCCGCACATCGAACCGGAGTACCAGGCGGAGCTGAAGGGCATCGTCGAAGGTCTGCACGCCCAGGGTTCGACACTCGATCTGTGGGACATCATCGCCCTGAACGGCGATATCGAGCTGAGCAACTATTACTTGCCGACGATCAATAAGAAAGAGGGCATGCCGAACCCCGTGGCTGCCGTTGCGCCGGGCAAGTGCAGCGCCTTTATTGCAACGGGGTCGGCTACCAAGGACGGCAAGATCGTCATCGCGCACAGCAACTGGTCCTCCTATGCAGAGGGCGAACGCTGGACAATGGTCTTCGATATCGTGCCCGCCAGCGGCCAGCACATTCTTATGGACGGCCTACCGGGCGTAATCACCAGCCAGGACGACTTCGGCGTCAACTCGAGCGGCCTGATGATTACCGAGACCACGCTGCCCATGGCCAAGGGCTTCGACGTGAACGGGATTCCGGAGTTCGAGCGCTCGCGCAAGGCCATGCAGTATGCCACGTCGATCGACGAGTACGCTGCCATCATGCGCGAGGGCAACAACGGCGGCTACGCCAACTCCTGGCTGGTCGGCGACCGCAAGACGGGCGAAATCGCCTACCTCGAACTGGGCCTGCACAATACGCCGCTCACCAAAAAGAAGGACGGCTATTTTGTCTCGTCGAATTTCTCGGCCGACCCGGCCCTGATCCGCGACGACACGCCCGGATTCAATCCAAACAATTTTGAGAGCTCCATGAACGCTCGCCACATTCGCGCCGAAGCGTTCATGAAGCAGCACTACGGCAACCTGGACACGGCGCTGGCCGAGGCCTATCTCTCCGACCACGAAGACAGCTACGAGCACAAGATCGACGCCGGCAAGCGCAGCCTGTGCGGCCACGAGGATACATCGCCGGTGGGCGAGAAGGTCTGGGGCAACGCGCCCTACGATCCGGGCGGCGCGGTGACGGGCAAGGTGATGGATTCGGACATGGCCGCCCGGCT
>DATKGE010000371.1:0-9935 GCA_035510955.1 Occallatibacter sp.
GCATCCAACCTCATTGGAGAAGAAATATGAGCCGATTTCCACGATTTGCCCCTTTTGCTCTGCTTGCCCTGGCGGTCCTGATTTCAACCGCCGGATGCAAATCGAATCAGAACGCCGCTGATACCAGCCAGACCGGCACGCCGGACGCATCTTCCGATCCCGCATCGGCCAACCTTGCCCCCATTTCAAATGCCAGCAGCGAGCCGCAGAGCGCGTCCGCTCCCGGATCAGCTCAAGGGTCCGCTCCGGCCGCTTCCAGCGAACCGCAGAGCGCACCACCCCCATCCGATTCCGGCGCCTACAGCGATCAAGGCTCTGACCAGACAGCGGACGATGCCAGCTACGGCGAGCAGCCAGTGGATTATGCTCCTCAGCCGCCCCCCGAGCTGCCGGACTACCAGCAGCCCCCGGCTCCCGGCGACGACTACCTGTGGACCCCCGGCTACTGGAACTACGCTTCGGCGGGCTACTACTGGGTTCCCGGCGTCTGGGTGCAGGCGCCCTATCAGGGCGCGCTCTGGACTCCTGGCTACTGGGGCTCGACGGGCGGCCGTTACGGCTTCTTCCGCGGCTACTGGGGCCCGCACATCGGCTTCTATGGCGGAATCAACTACGGCTTCGGCTACGGGGGAGCCGGCTACCAGGGCGGCTACTGGAACTCGGGCCACTTCTTCTACAACCGCTCGGTCAACAACATCAACACGAACGTGGTGCATAACGTCTACAGCTACCGGGTCGCGGAGAACCACAATGCGCGCGTGGCCTTCAACGGCGGGCACGGAGGAGTGATGCTGCGTCCGCGTCCTGCCGAGCTTGCGGCTTTCCGTGAGCCCCATGCAGCGCCCATGCGGGCGCAGATGGAAGTGGAGCATTCGGCCAGCACTAACCGGGCCCAGTTCGCGTCGGAGAATCACGGCCGCCCGGCCAGCGCAGTTGTTGAAAGGCCGCTGGCGGCGGATCGGGATGTACACCCTGTGGCGGCGCCGGCAGCCCGTTTCCAGCCCGCTCCGCAGCAGCACGGCGCAGTGGTTGGGAGACAGGAAGAGCGGCCCAATGCGGCGCCCGTGCGCGGCAACGAACCTGGCCGGCCTGCGCCGCAAGGGGCGGCTCCAGGCCGCCCGCAAGAAGGAGCAGCTCCGGGCCGTCCGCAAGCCGCACCTCCTGCAGCGCAACATCCCCCGGCCAACCAGCCGCGGCCTGAAGAGCGGCCGGCGCCGCACGCTGCTCCGGCTCAGCCTGCCCAGCATCCGCAGGCCAGCCAGCCGCGGCCTGAGGAGCGGCCAGCGCCGCACGCAGCTCCGGCTCAGCCTGCCTCGCGTCCGGAGGCGAAGCCCGAGGAGCGTCCCGCGCCGCACGCAGCTCCGGCAAAGCCTGCCGAGCATCCGCCGGCCAAACCTGAAAAGCCGAAGCCGGAAGAAAAGCATCCGGAATAATTAAGCCGGGCATCAGGCCTGAGGGTGCGCAATCACTCCGCCGTCCTGACGCGGATGGCGACCAGGTTGCGCACCCAGCGGGCCGGCCGCGTTTCTCCCGTGGCTACAAGCTGTAGCGGCCTGCTGCCCACAAGCCTATTGCCGTCCATGACGTCGAATCCGCAGTGCGCATCGTGAATCCCTGCTGGGATTCATCGTATACTGGCCTCATGTCGATTGTGGACAACATCGCCGGCATTGCCAAGGGGATGAGCATCACCTTCCGGGAGATTCTCGAACCGACGCAGGTGGAGAACTATCCCGACGGAAAAGGCCCATTGCGCGGAGCTGTCTTTGAGCAGCGCTATCGCGGCGCGCACGTGCTGCAACGCGACGAAAACGGCCTGGAAAAATGTGTGGCCTGCTTTTTGTGCGCCGCGGCGTGTCCATCGAACTGCATTTTTATCGAAGCTGCGGAAAATACCGAGGAGCACCGCATCTCCTCCTCCGAGCGCTACGCCAAGGTCTACAACATCGACTACAACCGCTGCATCTTCTGCGGCTACTGCGTGGAAGCCTGCCCCACCGATGCCATCACCCACGGCCACGGCTTCGAACTGGCCACGCTGAATGCCACCAACCTGGTAATGCGCAAATCGGACATGCTGGTGCCGGTGAGCGCACTGACAGCGGCGAAGTAAGGACGCGGCTGCTGCCTGTGATGCAGGACACTGGCCAACCAGACAGGGCGATGGTAGTCTTATCGAAACAGATGAAGAGGTTCCTCCAGTTCGTCGCGGTGATGGTGGTTGCGGTACTCGCCACGCAGCCTGCGCTCGCCGGACTGACCTGCACCATGGTGGCTGCAAGCGCGCCTTGCGCACCACGCTGTCCGATGGTCGTGGATTGCCCTATGGCACACCACGGAGCGAGTGCCGATTGCCTGCAGGATTGCTGCAGGTATCCTTTGCCGCAGGCCATTGCCCGGTCTTCGCGGCATGCGAAGCCGAAAGCGGGTAAGACCTCGCTGTTCCTGGCCGCACCGGCCATTCCGCAGTCAACGCAGGCATCGTTTGTCGCGCCGCCTCCCGGCAATCTCGTTGCCGCCGCTCCCGCCCGAACTATTCTCCTGCAGGTTTTTCGGATCTAGACCGCTCCTGACGCTCGTGCAAACGAAAGCGCCGCAGGGTTTGTACTGCGCCCTGAGGCATTGCTTGTGCACCGTTTTTCCAACGTCAAGGAGATATAAATGAAACGCACAATCGCTTTTTTGTCGCTGATGCTGGTTTTCACCGTCGTGGCATTCGGCCAGACTTCGCAACTGAAGTCATTGAAGGCCGCCTGCTGCCCAACTTGCTGCGCCGCTGGCTGCGGAGATGGCTGTTGCCCAGGTGGCTGCCCGGATGGCTGCCCAGGTGGCTGCGGTAGTTGCTGCCAGGGCAAATAACGACGGTCGGGTCTGACTGGACCTGCAAGAGACAGCCGGGGATCACGAATCCTCGTCTGGCCTGAACGGGGAGACCCGGATCGCAAACCGATCCGGGTCTTCGTTTATCCTGTCTGGCGAGGAACAGCCCGTGAGTGCAAAGCAATCCTCGCGCCCGGCAAAGCAAACATCCAGCTCGCGGGGCTCCTCATCGCATGGCTTTGAGAGGGAGCTTGCGGAACTGGAGTCGCTGCGGGAACTCGTGAAGGCAGGCGCTTCGCTCAGCGCCGATCAGATCGAGTATCTGCGCAAGTCCGTTGCGCATCGCAACAACTTTCTCGTGTCCAAGGCGGCCAGGCTGGTCGCGGAGGCAGAGCTCACCGCGCTGCTGCCCGATGTGCTCGCGGCCTACGACCGGTTCTTCATCGACGCGGAGAAGACCGACCCCAAATGCTGGGCGAAGGAGGCGCTGGCCAAGTCCATGGTCAAGCTGGGGCATCGGCAGCGGGACGCCTACCTGAGCGGCATGCGTTATCATCAGATGGAAGGCAGTTGGGGCCCGCCGGTGGACTCGGCTGGAACCCTGCGCGGCATTTGCACTCATGCGCTGGTCGATTGCCCCGGCATCTCCGACGCTGATCTGCTGACGGCACTGCTCGAACCGCTCACCGACAGCGACAAGACGGTGCGGATGGAGGCCGCGAGGGCCATTGGAAGCGTGGGCGGCGTGAGCGCTGCGCTGCTGATGCGGCTGCGCGCGCTGCTCGGACCCGCACTTCGAGACCAGGACGAGCCGGAAGTGCTGGGCGCCGTTTACTCCGCGCTGCTTTCGCTGGAGGGTGCGGCCGCCATTCCACTGGTTTCTAAAGCTCTCGAAGAGGGAGATGACACCGCCGGTGAAGCAGCATTTGCGCTTGCCGATCTGCGCTCTGCCGAGGCAGTGGCTGCGCTCCAGGCCCGGCTTCGCGCCGGAGCCGGTGCCTGGTTCACCTCGGTGCTCTTGAGCGCCATTGCATTGACGCGCCTGCCGGAAGCGATCGACTTTTTGCTCGCGATGATTGCGCGCGACGCGAGGGAAGCGCCGCAGGCCATTGAGGCCATCGGCCGCGTCGCTCCCAATGCGGAGTTGCGCGCCCGTGTGGAGCAGGCCGTCGAGCAGGCCGACAGCCCGCGGCTGCGCCAGGCCTTGCGCCAGCACCTGCCTGCCATTCCCGAATGAAACCGCGAAGCGAAGAAATCGAACCAAATCGGGCCGCGCGAATTCTTGCACGATTTGGGTTTGCGTAGAATTACCGTCGTTTGTGCAACAGTGGAATCAAGCAAACGAGAACATGTGAGTCCTCCTTGAACGGCCACGGAGCGCCGGCTTCGCAGCGGCAGCTTTCGTGGCCGTTCGTTTTTTCGTTCCGCCCTTTTTCCTTCTGCCTGATCAGAGGAGCAATCAGCGTTCCGCCCGCGTTTGACGGGGGCACGCGGCGGTGGTCTCATGGTTGCGGCGGAATGAGCGCAGCTTGGGCCGCCTTGAACGGGAGTCAATCACAATGCAGGCTGGTAAGCGAATGGTCGTTGCAGGATTCTTGTTGACTGCTCTGCTGTGCGGATGCGGAGGGGGCGCAATGCCCGTATCTGTCCTTCCGACGCAAAACCCCGCAGCCGCGCCGACGATCACCACGTCGTCTACCGGCAACGGCGCGCAGGGTGGCGCGGTGATCGCTAGCTTGAAATCGACGACCTCCGGCGCGACCATCTACTTCACGCTGGATGGCACCACGCCGACGACCTCGTCGCAGCAGTACGAGGCGCCCATCCTGGTGGCCTCGAACATCACCATCAACGCCATTGCCGCTGCCACTGGCTATACCAATTCGAGCGTGGCCACGCAGGCCTTCACGCCCGGCATTCCCTCCGGAACGCTGGTCTGGTCGGACGAATTCGCTAATTCAGGCGCGACGAATTCCCAGCCTAACCCGGCCACGTGGACTTACGACATAGGCACCGATTGCTGCGGCAACAGCGAGTTGGAAACTTACTGCGCGTGGGCCTCGACGACCGGTCCGTGCAATCCGTCGAACCCCAATGCGTACGTCGGGACAGACGGCTATCTGCACATTGTTGCCGAGCAGCCGACTGTCGGTGTGGCGACGTATACCTCGGCGCGCCTGAAAACACAGGGCCTGTTCAGCTTTCAGTACGGGCGCATCGAGGCAAGCATGATGCTGCCCGAATCGCAGGGCATGTGGCCCGCCTTCTGGCTGCTGGGCAGCAACATCACCACCAACCCCTGGCCGGCCTGCGGCGAAGCCGACGTCTTGGAGCACATCGACGGCAACAACCCGCCCATCAATGGCATCGGCCCGGGCCACGACTGGACGCAATCTTCAGTTCACGGAACCAATATGAACGGCGGTCAGCCTTACACAACGACGGGCTTCTCCGCTGCCGCCTGGCACACCTACGGCATGATCTGGACGAAGGGGCAGATTCAGTACTACGTTGACTACGTCGGCAACAGCCCGAACGTCTACGAGACTTTCACGCCAAGTTCCCAAACCGGGACCTGGCCGTTCGATCAGGGTCCGCAGTTCGTGATCCTGAACCTCGCAGTTGGTGGAACCTGGCCGGGATCGCCAAATGCAACCACTGTATTCCCGTCGACGATGCTGGTGGACTACGTGCGCATTTACGCGAATTAGTTCTTGGGTTGCGCGGCTCAGTTATTGACGCAGGGACAGGCGTGGGCGTGGACGCCCACACGACAGCCGGTCTAGAGACCGGCGCTACCTTCGTTGCATCAAATGACCATTTGCACACCTTTGCGCGCAGTTCGCTGCAAACGCGCTTGCGTTGGCATGGTACCTGTGGTTAAATCAAATTATTCAAGTTTGCCCCCAAAGGGCAAGCCTGAGTTTCATGCAGAGTGGTTGAGGGACGAGCCCTGTGACGCCACGACAACCTGCCCGCGCAAAACGGGAGTATGGTGTCAACTCTTGCTCGCTACGGCGAGGAACATGAGATTCGGGGGTCGCTTCAGTACTCTTGGCTTAGGCGGCTCGCAAGACCATTCGAGTCAACTCACGTTCGCTCATTTTTGAGCCGGTCACTGCTCGTAGACCTTCAGTCACTCGCATCCAAGCGAGGGACTCTTGACGACTGCTTACGAGTTGCGATGTCGGGAATGCGGAAAATCCTTCGGGATTCAACCGCTTTCCATCTGCGATGACTGTTTTTCTCCGCTCGAGGTGACCTTCGACCTCGAGTATGCGCGCTCCCGCTTTACCCGCGAAGCCATCTCCCAGGGACCGTTGAATATGTGGCGCTACCGCGCGCTGCTGCCCGTCGAGGACAGCTACGAGCCGCAGACTCCGGCCGGCTTCACGCCGCTGATGAAAGCGCCGCGACTGGGAACCCGCATTGGCGCTTCCAATCTCCACATCAAGAACGACGCCGTCTGCCTGCCCACGCTCAGCTTCAAGGATCGCGTGGTGGCCGTGGCGCTGGCCAATGCGCAGGCCTTCGGGTTCGATACGGTTGGCTGTTCCTCTACCGGGAACCTGGCCAACGCTGTGGCCGCGCAGGCCGCGCGACTGGGGCTCAAGACCTTCATTCTGGTTCCCGCGGACCTGGAGCCGGCAAAGATTCTCAACACCCAGGTCTACGGCGCCACGCTGGTGCGCATCGACGGCAACTACGACCACGTCAACCGCCTCTGCTCGCAGATTGCCGACCGCTACAACTGGGGATTTGTGAACGTGAACCTGCGCCCCTACTATGCGGAGGGCTCAAAGACAGTGGGCTTTGAAATCGCCGAGCAGCTCGGGTGGCGCCTGCCCGACAACATCGTCTGCCCCATGGCCGGCGGTTCGCTCATCGTCAAAATCCGCAAGGCCTTCAAGGAACTGGTCGCGCTAGGCTTGGTCGAAGACAAGCCGGTCAAGTTCTTCGGCGCGCAAGCCACGGGATGTTCGCCCATTTCGACAGCGGTGAAGAAGGGAACCGAAGCGATTGAGCCGCAGCGGCCCAACACCATTGCCCGCTCGCTGGCGATCGGCAACCCGGCCGACGGGCCTTACGCCTCGCGCGCGATTCGTGAGTCCGGCGGATGGGCTGAGGATGTGTCGGACGTCGAGATTGTTTCCGCCATCCAGGAACTTGCGGAGACCGAAGGCGTGTTCACCGAGACAGCCGGCGGCGTCACCACTGCCGTCACCGCGCGGCTCTATGCACATGGCCGCATTCAACCCGATGAGCTCACCGTCACTTGCATCACCGGCAACGGACTGAAGACCACCGACTGCCTGCAGGACGCCTATGAACAGAACAAGGCCATCCGTCCGCGGCTGACCGACTTTGAAAATTTTGTGGAAGAACGCAACGCCGTGAACGAGGCGCTGCGGCTCGTGGGAGAAAGCTATGTCCGTTAGAGTCCTGTTGCCCAATGCATTCCAGAAACACACCAACAACGTGCGCGAAATTTCCTCCTCCGCGGCTAACTTGCCGGAGTTAGTCACGGAGATCGAGAACAAGTTCCCGGCGCTGCGCCAGCACCTGCGCGGCGAGGACGGACAGATTCGGCGCTTCATCAATTTCTATGTCAACGAGGAAGATATCCGCTTCCTGGGCAATGAGAAATATAACTTCAAGGATGACGACGAGATATTGGTTATCCCATCCATTGCAGGCGGTTGCTGCTAAGTCGAGATTCCGCAAGTTATAACTGATATCGAGAGTTTTTCTGAACAGGAGAGCTCTCGATGTTACAGATGCATTACAACATTCATCCGATATTTGCACCATTTTTGCGCCAAATTGACAGTCCTTTGATCGATACCGGACCATACTGTCGCCGTGATCCCATCAGCGCGGCAAAGAGTTCCGCTCAAGCTGGACCTTGGTTCCACTTCCCTGGTGGAGCTTGCTCTTCCCACTTTTCTACCATCGCTCGCGTCGGGTCCGGCAAAGCCGCGGGTTCATGCGGAGGTGGGCCGATACAGCCTGCGCCTCGCCGAGAATGCTGAAGATCGCGACGCCGCCTGCCGTTTGCGCTTCAGGGTCTTCAACATTGAGCTGGGCGAGGGGCTGGAAAGCTCTTATCGCATGGGGCGGGATACCGATCGCTACGATTTGTGCTGCGAGCATCTGCTGGTGGGAGACAAGCTCGAGGACAATCCGGCGCGGCGCATCGTGGGCACTTACAGGATGCAGTCCGGTGCAACCGCTGGGCGCAATCTCGGCTACTACTCGGAACAGGAGTTCAACTTCGCTCCCTACGAAGCGCTGCGTCCCGGCATTCTGGAACTGGGACGCGCCTGCATCGACCGCGAACATCGCACTGCCGAGGTGCTCACGCTGCTGTGGAGAGGCATCGCACAGTATGCTAATGACATGGGACTTCGCTATCTGATCGGTTGCTCGTCCATCAACTCGCAGGATCCGGCTGAAGGCTGGCAGATGTACAGCCAGCTTGAGCGCTGCTGGGTTTTGCCGGAGTTTGAAACTGCGCCGACCGCCGCGTATGCCTGTCCCATCGAGCCGCAGGGCGCACCCGCACAGCCTTCGCCCTGCCCATCCGATCGATCATTGCCGAGCCCGCCAGCTTCCCCTCCAACACAGTGCAAGGTCCCCAAGCTTCTCCGCACCTACCTGGCCATCGGCGCGCGTATTGCCGCGCCGCCGGCATGGGACCGCGCGTTTGGCACGATCGATTTTCTTACTCTGCTCGATCTGAAGTTGCTCTCGACGTCCGCGCGCAACCGCTTCCTGGCTCCGCTTACAAATTGAGTTTTCGCGCTGTCCGGCGCGCTGTGGCGCTGGCGTTGCTTCTCCTCTTCTGCCTGGTTCGATCGCTGTTTATGCGCCTGCGCGGCCCGGACACGCTGGAGCGCCGCGCCCAGTGGCTCCATGAATCGGGCGTGCTGGTGATGAAGCGCATGGGGATTGGTCTCAAAATCACCGGAACGCCGCCAGCGAGCGGCCTGCTGGTTTCCAATCACCTGAGTTATCTGGACATCATGATCTTCGGTACGGCGCTGCCGTGCTATCTCGTATCCAAAATCGAAATTGGCCGCTGGCCATTCTTCGGAATTCTTGCGCGGCTAGGGGGAACGATCTTCGTGGACCGGGCAAGCCGGGCCAGCGCCGAGGCGGTGACGGAAGTGATCGCCGAACGGCTCAAGGGCACGGTTCCGGTTTTGTTTTTTCCTGAAGGCACCACCACAGACGGTACTGAATTGCTGCGCTTTCACTCCCGGTTTTACACGCCCGCGGTAGACGATGGCGTGCCTGTGGTCGCGGCCGCGCTGCGCTATGTGCCAGCGGATGGTTCGCCGGAGCGGGAGTTGTGCTGGTACGGGGATGAGACGTTCTTACCCCATATCTGGAAGGTTCTGGGCGGTCCCGACTTTTCCGCCGAGGTCCAATTTGGCGAACCGCGCATTTACACCAATCGCCGTGCTGCCGCTGACGCGACGTACGCGGAGATCGAGGCGATGCGCGAAACGAGAGGTGTGCCGGCTGCAATGAGTTGAACGCGCGTGGCAGCTTACCTTTATCGCCCACCCGCAGCAGGCGCGGCGGTCGATCCGCGCACTACCAGGCTGGTCGAAACCAGAAACTCACGCTGAATTCTTGGATTGCCGGGATCCTCGGCCTGTTGGCGAAGAGCCTCGAATGCAGCGCGCGCCAGATCGGCGCGGGAGAGGCGGATCGTGGTCAACGGCGGAAGAGTGAACTCGGCAAAATCGATATCGTCGAGGCCGATGACGGAGAGGTCGTCGGGCACGCGCAGACCGTCCATGTAAGCGGCGCGCAGCACGCCGATGGCGGTCATGTCGTTGGAGCAGAGAATAGCGGTGGGGCGGGCGGAGAGCGCCTGCAGTTGGGCGAAGCCGGCCACGCCGCCTTTCAGCGTGTGGTCGCATTCGATGACCCACTTCTTCTGGGCAGTGAGTCCGGCGTCGCGCATGGCGGTGCGGAAGTCGTTCTCGCGGGTGATGGCCGAGTGCAGTTTGTGCGGGCCAGCGAGAAAGCCGATCTTGCTGTGACCAGACTCCACCAGGTGTTGAACCGCGGC
Source organism: Occallatibacter sp. (assembly GCA_035510955.1). Classification (GTDB taxonomy): domain Bacteria; phylum Acidobacteriota; class Terriglobia; order Terriglobales; family Acidobacteriaceae; genus Telmatobacter. The sequence goes on from DATKGE010000371.1 coordinate 9,908, forward strand.
GTGAATGCCGGTGGAGTAATCGAGCAGA